>JAYZKH010000029.1:0-10807 GCA_036163585.1 Fidelibacterota bacterium | reverse complement strand
GATGAACATTTACAGCCATTCCTATAAAAACGGCTGTCAACAAAGCAAATACATATGCTTGTAAAAATCCTACTAAAATTTCTAAAAATATTATACAAATAGATAGTGGAACTGAAAATAAACTAGCCCCTACTAATCCCATTAAAACACTATTATAAGATTGTGCAATCTGCATTACAAGTCCAGTAAAAATTATTAATGCTAAATGTCCTCCCATCATATTTCCTGCTAACCTTAAAGTGAGAGTAAGAGGTCTAAGTAACATACCTAAAATTTCAATTGGAACAACGATAAAATATAGAGGCCAAGCTAATCCTGGAGGAGCAAAATTTTTCCAATGTCCAATTGGTCCATATTTCTTGATACCTGCAATTGTAAAAGCAAAAAATGTAATAGTTGCCAATGCAAAATTTAAATTGATATTAGCAGTAACTGTATTTCCTCCTTTAGTGAGAGGGTATAAAAATGTATTATGATAATCAATATTGATAAGCTTAGAACCAAAATAATTTATAAAACCTAAAAAATCAAAAATAGGAATTAGACCTAAAAAATTACCCACTAAAATAAAAAAGAAAAGTGTATAAACAAGAGGAGCCCATTCTTTATAATATTTCTCTCCAATAAAATTCTTTAAAACATTTTCTCTTATATAAACAACAATCATTTCAATAAAATTCATTGGTTTCCCAGGAACTTTAGTGTGGCTTGAAATATATCTTTGTACTAAAAGTATGATGGAAGTGACAGTGATAAAAGCAACTAATAATAATAGAAAAACATGTTTAGTGATAGAAAAATCAATTCCATAAATTTTAGGAAGAGAAAATAAAGGACTTATTTCTCCTGCTTCATAACTATTTCCAACTTTTGTAATCTTCATTGAATCTGCAACATGAGAGATAGCTTCATAAACAGGATCTAGTTCTTTATTGGTCTCACCACCACCGCCTGCAATTATAGGCGAAATTAACATTAAACATACAAGGAATATTTTTAATGCATTATTCATTAGAATTATGGGTGATATTTTTTTCTAATTGACACTGCTGAAACCTAAGAAAAAAAAATCAATCAGAAAATAGCAAAAAATATATTTTTTAATATTTTTTCATGACGGTTTGATAAGCTTTAAAAGATGCATGAATAACACCACCAAAAATAGAAATATAGGATATTGCTCCAGTTATTAAATATCCGCATAAGATCCATGCAATAATAATGCCAAAGAATTCGAAGTATACGGAATAACTTTTTGCCATTACCGATGTCAGAGATTCTTTATTCTTCTTCGTCATTAATAATTTCACATCTACCAGAAAACTGTGCACCATCTTGTATATTCAATACTCTATATTGCAAGTTTCCTACAAGCTCACAATTACTTAAGAGCTCCGCTGTACCATCAATAAACATATCACCTTCGACATAACCATTCATTTGAATGGAAGACGATTTAACATTGCCAAAAATTTTTCCTTTTTTTGCAAGCTGAATAGCACCATCGGTAGAAACTGATCCACTAATTTCACCATATATAGTAATATTGCCAGACAAAATGATGTCGCCATCAATCTGGACATCTTCTGCAATAATTGTTTGGCTATTAGTTGATTGATTACTCATTTTCTTCTATTGCTAATTTATCAGATTTTTTTGAATAATCTGGGAAAAAAGATATCGGATTAATTGGTTTACCGTCTTTCCATATTTCAAGATGTAAGTGTGGTCCTGTTGATTGTTGTCCTGTATTTCCTAATTGTGCAATCAATGTTCCGCTATTAATACGTTCATTTCTTTTAACAAAATTATCCTTATTATGATAATAATGTGAATAGTATCCATTTTCATGATCTATTATTATACCATTACCATAATCATTCGAATAATCACTATAGACTACTACTCCATTTGCAATAGATAGAATTGGAGTACCTTCTTCATTAACAATATCAATCCCAAAATGTTTACTATCAATATCAAATTCACGACTGATAACACCTTCATTGGGTTTTATATCAGGGATATTGTTTGTAACCATAAAACGAACCTTAGAAGGATCTAGCTCTTCCCCCTCCTCTAATCCAATGATATTTTCAATATAAGATTTCATTAAGCCAATCTCATCAAGGCTATCAGAGAGATCATTAATTATCTCTTTTTGAGCATTAATCTTTCGATTTACAGTATTGATTTCAAGATATTCGTTCATGATTGGAACAGAAAAAATAATTAATAGTAATGAGATTAAAAAAATAACTCCAATAGCTACAATCCAAGAGATCAAAGACGACCTAGTAAGTTCTAATTGCCATGTCTTGTTATTTAAAACAGAAATGAAAAGAAGTTTATAGTCTTTATGTTTCATTTATCAGATTCCCAAGAAGTCGTAACTCCTAAATACTCTAAAACTCTATCCCAAGTTCTTGAGTCAAAATAAATTTTCAAATGCCCTTTGCCAGTTTTCTTACTTTTCTTAATTGTAACCTTTACACCAATAGATCTTGATATTTTGTTCTGAATATTTTCTAATTGTTTTTGCCATTTACTTTGTTTAGAGACACTGGCCTCTACTTTCCTTACAGACATTTTTTCTCTTAATATCCTTTTCCATAATGCAATTCTACCTTGTGTAGTATTTTTTTGCAAAATTACTCTAGCTTGTCCTTCATTAATTTCACCAGCTAAAATGCTATCTTGAATCTCAAAAGGCAATTGTAACAACCTTAGTGTATTAGAAACTGCTGGTCTTGATTTACCAATTGTCTTTGCAATTTCGGTAATAGAAGTGTCCAGATTGTCCTTTAAGTGTTGGTAAGCTTTAGCTTTTTCGATCGCATTTAAATCTTCTCTTTGTATATTTTCAATCAATGACATGTACATTAAATCTTTGTTCGAATCACTTTCAAGGATATAAGCTGGAATCTTTTTTCGTTTTAGTAATTGATGTGCTCTAAATCTTCTTTCACCAGCAATAATAATATATTTATTACCTTGATTTTTAACTGTGATAGGACTTATTAATCCTTTTTCTTCAATAGACTGAGCTAATTGCTTTAAAGATTTATCTTCAAAAACTTTTCTTGGTTGATTAGGGTTTGGAGAAATTCTACTCATCAATATATCATTTTGTTTTATATCAACAGTAGATTCAGGTGAAATTAATGCATTAATTCCTTGTCCAATTTTTCTATTTTTTGTCATTTAATATCTCCATTGCTAAATCCAAATAATTTTTTGCTCCTGAACAATTTACATCATAAACAATTGCAGGTCTACCATCATCAGGTGCTTCTGCTAACCTAACATTTCTATTAATTTTAGTATTGAATAGTTTATTTTTAAAATTTGATTTTAACAATTTCAGCACTTTTCTTGCTAATCTTAATCTTTTGTTATGCATTGTAATAAGAATACCTAAAATCTTTAAATCTTTGTTAAAATTTTCCTGAACTAATCCGATTGTTTCACTCAAGCTTTTCAATCCTTCAACTGCTAAAAATTCACTTTGTATAGGAATTAAAACATTATTAGATGCAACCAAAGCATTTAGTGTTAATAAGCCAAGAGAAGGAGGACAATCAATTAATATAAAGTCATAATCTTTTTTTACCTTATTAATTAATCGTAATAATTGCTTCTCACGGTTTGGAATAGACACTAATTCTACTTCACATCCAACTAAATTTGGATCTGATTTTATAAAATCAAGAAAATCTAATTCTGTATTAGAAATAATTTGTTTCATGGTCTTATTTTCACTTAGAGCATCATATATGGAGTAATCATTATCAATTCCAGAGTTTGATAAACCAGTAGTAGCATTCGTTTGAGGATCAAAATCAATTAACAATGTCTTCTTTTCTAATATAGCTAAACTAGCAGCTAGATTAATAGCAGTAGTTGTTTTACCAACTCCACCTTTCTGATTAATAATGGCGATAACTTTACTCATTGGAATGAAAAATTTACTTGGTATTGAATCGTAATACAAAGTTTTTAACAAATGAATTGAATTGATTAATTTATAACAATGAAAAAAGCAATACTTGTTACTGGGTCTAATGGTGAAATTGGGAGCCAATTGCTTGCATCTATGCAAAATAATCCTGCTATAAAACTTGCTCTTGATATTAATAAATCAATGACAAGTTATGATGATACGATATATATAAAAGATAATATCACCAATAGTGAAGGTATTAGAAAATTATTTCGTGAATTCAAAATTATTGAGGTATATCATTTTGCTGCACTATTAAGTCAAACAGCTATGGAAAATCCACAACTTGCAAAAGAAGTTAATGAAGAAGGTTCAAAATTAATTATTGATGCTGCATTTGAATCAGGTAATGTTAATAAAGAATTTATAAAATTTTTCTTTCCTAGTTCGATCGCAGTATACGGACCAAGAAAATTAATTGAAGCAAAAGAAACAGATATAATGCAACCAACAACTATATATGGTAAAAATAAACTTCTTATAGAACATTATGGAGCTAAAAAACATGAAGAAAGTCGTAAATCCAATGCAGGAATTGATTTTAGATCAATCAGATTTCCAGGAATTATTAGTCCATACACAATACCTAACGGAGGAACAACTGATTTTGCTCCACAAATGTTACATGCTGCAGCTGTTTTTTTATTGAAAAACGGTAAAGAAAAATATGAATGTAAAATTAGTAAAAATACCAAACTCCCATTTATTGGAATAGAGCAAGCAATTAATTCAATTATAAAATTAATGACTATTGATGATATCCCTTCCAGATTAAGATCATTTAATATTCAAGAAATAAGTTTAACACCAAATCAAATAATCGATGTGATAAAACAAGAATTCTCAGATTTCAGTATAAAATACAATGTAGAAGAAAAACTGCAATCTGTTGCAGATACTTGGCCTGATAGTTTAAATTGTGAAAAAGCAAAAAAAGAATGGGGTTTTTCTAATGAGTATGATTATAACTCATTCTTTATGGATTATTTAATTCCAGAAATCAAAAAACATTATGAAAGAAATTAAAAGTATTCTTGAAGATCAAATAGTTGATATCAAATCAGCTGGCACATTTAAAAATGAAAGAGTTATTGAAACTCCACAAGAAACAAAAATTAATGTATTAGGAAAATCAGTAATTAATTTTTGTGCTAATAATTATCTAGGCTTATCAAATAATGATATTGTGAAGAAAGCTGCAATTGATGCCATTGAAGAATGGGGATTTGGATTAAGTTCAGTTCGTTTTATTTGTGGTACACAAACAATTCATAAGGATTTAGAAAAAATAGTGAGTGAATTTCACCATATGGAAGATACTATCCTCTACTCTTCATGTTTTGATGCAAATGGAGGACTATTTGAAACAATCTTGTCAGAAAAAGATGCAGTTTTTTCAGATGAACTAAATCATGCATCTATTATTGATGGAATTAGATTATGTAAAGCAGAAAAAAATCGTTATAAACATTCTGATATGAATCATCTCGAAGAACTTCTTAGAAAATCAAATAGTCAGATAAAATTGATTGCAACAGATGGGGTATTTAGCATGGATGGAGTTGTAGCCCCATTAAAAGATATAGTATTTTTAGCTAAAAAATATAATGCATTAATTATGGTTGACGATTGTCATGCAACAGGTTTTCTTGGTAGAACAGGTCGTGGAAGTGCAGAATATCATGATGTGCTTGATGATATTGATATTATAACCTCTACTTTTGGAAAAGCACTAGGAGGTGCATCAGGTGGGTTTATAAGTTCTTCAAGTGAAATAATTGAAACTTTAAGACAAAAATCAAGGCCATATCTATTTTCTAATAGCTTAGCACCACCATTAGTAGCAGCTTCTATTAAAGTTTTTGATATTATTTCTGAAGATTATAGCTACAAAAAAAAGCTAGAAGAAAATACAGTATATTTTAGGAATCAAATTAAAAGTATAGGGCTAGATATTAAAGGAGAAGATCATCCAATTATTCCAATAATGATTTACGATGCTAAAAAAGCAGTAGAAATGTCAGAAAAACTTTTAGAAAAAGGAATCTATGTTATTGCATTCTCATTTCCTGTTGTACCAAAAGATGAAGCACGTATACGTGTACAAATTTCAGCAGCACATAGTAAAGAACAAATTGATAATGCAATTAATGCTTTTGCAGAGATAGCAAAAGAATTAAATATAATTTAAAAAAATAGTGCAAAAATATTTGAAAGTAGTAAATTCTTCCACTTAACATTAATGACAATGAATAACGGATTAAGAACAAGATTATTATTGATTCTATTTATTTTTGGCTTGGGAGTTTATTCTCTCTTTCCAACACTAAAATATCAATTTATAAGTGAAGAAAAAAAATCACTTCTATCACAAGATGAAGTTGAATATTTAGAAGAAAATACAATCAAACAAGGGCTAGACCTCAAAGGAGGAATCTATATTGTATTAGAAGTTGATTTACCACAACTTGTTAACAATCTTGCATCTAATAAAGACAAAAAATTTGAAAAATTCTTAGAAGATTTAAGCAATCAATATTCAAATAATACAGGTGATTTTTTCCCTTTATTTGAAGAAAATGTTATCAATAAAGATTTAAAACTCCCTCGTTATTTTATTAACTATGGAAAAACAAAAGATCAAATTATTGAACAATTAAGATTAGAAGCTGATGATTCAATTAATAGAATTATTGAAATTATTCAAAATCGTGTAGATCAATTTGGTGTATCCGAACCAACTATTCAAAAACAAGGAAGTGATCGAGTTATTGTTGAATTAGCTGGGATTCAAGACTCTGAGCGTGCACGAAGCTTACTACAAAGCACAGCATTGCTAGAGTTAATGATTGTAAAAAATGTAGAAAGTACAAATACTATTATCAGACAAATAGATAATCTTTCAGAAAAACCTAATAATACCCAACAAGAGAAAACAAATGTTGAAAATCTATTTAATTCTGATAATAATATAAATGAACTACAATTTTCTTCACTGCTTATTGGTGTAGGAAATGACATCGGAGTAGACAAAAAAAACTTAGAAAAATTAAATAATGTTCTACAACAAGAAAATATAGAACAACTTCTCGATGCAACAAATAGTCAGTTTCTATTAAGTAATTCTGCAGAAACTTTTATTAACGATTTTGGAGATGAGGAAGAAATATATATTATATATCATTTAAATAAAAATGCTGAATTAACAGGAGGTGTTATTGAAGATGCCCAAGTAAGAATTGCACAATCAGGAGTTACAGCTGGGCAACCTATTGTTCAAATGGAAATGAGTAGTGCTGGATCAAGAGAATGGGCAAGAATCACAGGGGCAAATATTCAAAAAAGAATTGCTATTGTATTAGATAAAAAAGTGCATATGGCTCCTGTAATTAATAGTCAAATATTTGGTGGATCAACCGTTATTGAAGGATTAAACTCGGTTAATGAAGCTGAAGATATTGCGATAGTTCTAAGAGCTGGAGCACTTCCAGTACCTGTAAGTATAGTAGAAGAAAGAACTGTGGGAGCATCATTAGGTGCAGATTCAGTAAATCAAGGTACTTATTCGATGATGATTGGGTTGCTCTTGGTAGTATTATTCATTGTTATGTATTATCGCATATCAGGATTAATTGCAAGCTTCTCAGTGATATGGACCTTAATACTTCTTCTAGGTGTACTGGCTCTCCTTCAGGCAACATTAACTTTACCAGGAATCGCTGGATTAATTTTAACTGTTGGTATGTCTGTAGATGCTAATGTTATTATTTTTGAAAGAATTAAAGAAGAACTGAGAAAAGGAAAAGCAATTCGATCTGCAATTGATGCTGGATACGAAAGAGCTATTACTACTATTGTAGATGCTAATTTAACTACAGGTATTGCTGCAGCAGTATTGTATCAATACGGAAGTGGTCCTATTAAAGGATTTGCAACAGTGCTATTCTGGGGAATCATTGTAAGTATGTTTACTGCAATCATTGTAACAAGATTTATGTTTGATTTTGTCACATCAAGAAGAAACATAGAGGAACTGAGTATTTAATATGGATTTTTTAAGTAATACAAAAATTAATTTCATGGCTTTTAAAAAGACTGGATTCACCTTCTCCAGTGCATTAGCTATTGGATCTATTATTATGCTTATGCTTGGCATTAATTTGGGTATTGATTTTAAAGGTGGAACTGCTATTGGGCTCAGTTTTTCTGAAGATGTAACTATCCAAGAAGTAAGAACATCTCTTAGAAATATCAATATTGATGGTGATGAATTTGATTTAAGCACTGAGGAAGTAAAATATTTTGGTAGCAATACTGATGTGATGATAAAAATCAAATCATTTGAAAATGAACCGAAGAATTTTGGCCAAGAGGTGATAAACAATATTTATGAGATAATGAAAAACAAAGTACCAGAAGATAAAAATGAATTTGTTTTATCTCTTGGTACTGTCAGTCCTAAAATTGGTACTGAATTGAGCGGAAAAGCTCTATGGTCAATTGTTTCTGCTCTTATCCTTATTTTGTTTTATATATCAATTCGTTTTGAATTCAAATTTGCAATTGGAGCTATTTTTGCTTTGGTACATGATATCCTTATTACATTAGGTATATTTTCATTAACAGGATATGAAATTACATTAAGCACTGTAGCAGCATTCTTAACAATTGTTGGGTATTCATTGAATGATACGATTGTAATACTTGATAGAATTAGAGAAAACATGAAATCTTCAGGCACAGTTATGTTTGAAAACACAATCAATAAAAGTATTAATCAATCTCTTAGCAGAACTTTAATCACCTCTTTAACAACCTTGCTTGTTATTGTTGTTTTACTACTTTATGGTGGTGAAATTATTCGACCTTTTGCATTTACAATGTTTGTTGGAGTAATCATTGGTACATATTCAAGTATATATATTGCTAGTGCATTACTTGCATCTATATATAAATCATCTAATTAATGAATAATAAAATATTATTCCCTTTCATAGCTCTATGTTTAATATGGGGATCAACATGGTATTTCATTAAAATTTCCTTAGATGCTGGAATGCCGCCTTTATATGGAGTAGGAGTACGTTTTTTATTTTCATCAATTTTCTTTTTCATTATTCTCCTTCTAAGAAAAGAATCTATCCCAACAGATAAAGATGCAATTAAAGTTTATACTTCTTTTGCTCTATTAAATTTTTGTTTTTCATATGGGATTACCTATTGGGCTACACAATATCTTTATTCAAGTATATCTGCTATTCTCTGGGGTTTATTCCCTGTTGCAACAAGTGTGTTTGCACATTTTATGATTCCTAATGATCCAAATGAACGGTTAAATCGAAATAAATTGTTAGCATTAGGAATAGGATTTGTTGGTCTTACTATTATTTCATTAGGAGATTCAAGTATTATCAATTTTGAATCATCAAAATCATCTATTGCTATTTTAGCACTGATATTTGCTATTGTCATTGCTGCATACCCAAGTGTTTTATACAAGAAACACAATGAAAAAGTTAATCATTATCAAATGAATGCTGTGTGTCAACTAATTACAGGGATAGTAATGTTATCTATGTCTTCTTTGATAGAGAATCCACAACAAATAGTATGGACAAATGAACTAATTAATGCAACATTATATCTAATCATTATGGGAGGAGTAGTATCTTGGGGGATATATTTTTGGCTATATCAACATCTAACTGTAACCCAAGTAACATATGTTGCAATATTCCCACCAATTGTAGCAATTATCACTGGATGGATCTTTCTTAATGAAGCACTTACAGCAAAAGAAATAATAGGGACAATTCTTATTTTAAGCGGTTCAGTACTTATATATAGGAAGTAATACATTATAATTTTTAAATTAGTATATAATGATAGAAACAATTAAAAGATCATTCCTTGCAGGTATTATTGTAATAATACCAATTGGATTAACTGTATATGTTTTAAGAGCAGTATTTGATATGTCTTTAGCAGTGGGTGGCAAGATAGCAGAACCATTAAAGAAAATTGTTGATGATACTTTTCCAGGATTTGATTTGTTGGCATCAATCAGTGGATTATTACTTGTTATTTTCACCCTGATTATTGTTGGATTTTTGGCAAGAAATGTAGCTGGAAGACGTGTCGTTCAATGGATTGATAATCTATTTAAACGAATACCATTAATAAGTATGGTTTATACGACGACAAAACAGATTATTGAATCATTTTCAGGTGGAAGAGAAAATTCATTCTCAAAAGTAGTATTCGTTGAATATCCACGAAAAGGTGTTTGGACATTAGGGTTTGTCACAAAAGAAACTAAAAATAGCAACAATGAAAGATTCTACAATCTTTTTGTGCCGACAACTCCTAATCCAACATCAGGTTTTTTCTTAATAATACCTATCGACGATGTTAGAGAAACTGATATTAATGTTGAAGAAGGATTTCAGATGATTGTCTCTAGTGGAATGGTATCTGGAGACAAAACTCCATTCTAAAAAAATAATTCTATAAAAAAAGGGGCAATCAAAATTGCCCCTTTTTATTTATTGTGATCAAAGCAGAAAATTTATGATTATTTTCTACCTCTAGCCATAGGCGCACGAGAGACGTCACCGTCTTTATCAATAAAGTATAGATAGCCACTTTCGCGTGATACACCTGCATTAGCAACTTTCTCAGCGTTTCCGCCACCTTTACCGCCTCTTGACATACCTGAACGCCATACGTTACCATCTTTACCAAGGTAATATAGGTATCCGCTTTCTTTTGAAACGCCAGTTGTCTTTACTTTTTCAGCCATGT
>JAYZKH010000028.1:0-3762 GCA_036163585.1 Fidelibacterota bacterium | reverse complement strand
ATTCCTCTAATTTTTCTATTTTGATCAACCAATATAACATTCTCAGTATGAATTAGTTCATAATCAGTATGATTCTTGAATTCAGCAATTGCAAAGTATCCTAATTGTGCCATTGCTGTAATTTGTTTGATTGTTCCACGGAGTAAAAACCATTTCTTTGAGTTAATATTATGAATCTCTCCATATTTTTTCAATCTGGAAACTGTATCATATTCTGGATCAACACTATGAGACAAAATTAATACTTCATCAGAGTCTTTAAATGCTTCTTGAACAAGTTTTAGATTTTTTGTTAAATCAATACAGATTGATGGACATGAAGTAAAAAAGAAATCAACAACATAGATTTTACCTTCTACTGTATCTTGTGTAATAATCAAACTATCCTGATTAATAAATGCAAAATTAGGGATAGTATGTTCTGTTTTCCCCACAAGAGAAGGGTGAACTAATGTACTTCTCAAATCTGAAGGTGTAAAAATTGGCAGTTCAAATTCTTGTTCTTTTGGCATAAATAAGTACCAGCCAATAATGAAGGTCAATATAATTAATAGAATTGATTTATTTTTCATATTACTCATTTAAATTACAGCTATTATGATTAGTTGGAAATGTAAACATACTTGGAAAAAATCTGCAGAAAATACTGCTTGGTGCCTTCTTGGTTGTTCAATTGGAGATTTTGGAACAATATTTTATTTTCAAAACAACCCAAGTGATATTTTTAATACAACCTTTTCAATTATGACTCTCGCTATAATTAATGGCTTACTCACAAGTATTGCATTAGAAACATTTATTCTAAGTAAGCAAATGAATTTAAGCGAAGCATTAAAAACAGCATTAGGAATGTCATTTATATCAATGATTGCTATGGAAATAGCAATGAATGTTACAGATGTAATTTTAACAGGAGGAGCTCAACTTACCTGGTGGGCAACACCAATTATGTTGTTAGTAGGTTTTTTAACACCATGGCCTTATAATTACTGGAGATTAAAAAAATATAACCAAAGTTGTCATTAAGTATGAAAATTGATTTATCAAATAGAACAGTTTTAGTTACGGGAGCTAATAGCGGAATTGGATATGCTATTGCAAAACAGTTATTGGAATCAAATGCATCTGTAGCATTGCATTACAATTCTAATTCTGATGGTGTCACTGAATTACATAATCAATTTCCGGATCAATCAAAAATTTTTGGAGCAGATTTCAATGATTCTGACAGTGCTATTAAACTATTCGATGATGTTTTATCTTGGAAAAATTCTTTAGATGTTCTGATTAACAATGCAGGCACATCTATAATGAACTCTGTTGATTTAGATGATAAAGAATGGATTAATAATTGGAATACAATCATGAATATTAATCTTCTTGCAACAGGAATATTGTCAAAGAAAGCATTGCAACATTTCAAAGAAAATAATGGAGGACGTATTATTAATATTGCATCACGTGCTGCATTTAGAGGTGATACTCCTGATTATTTAGCATATGCTGCATCCAAAGCAGGAATGGTAGCTCTTATAAGATCTATTGCAAGAGGATTTGGAAAAGATGGAATCACTGCATTTTCTATTGCTCCAGGATTTACTCGTACAGCAATGGCACAAAAATCTATTGATAAGTATGGTGAAGATTTTGTTATAAAAGATATTGCATTAAATGAACTAACTGAACCAAAAGACATTGCTCCTATTGTTACACTCATTTGTAGTGGAAAACTTGATCATGGAACCGGTTCTAATATTGACATTAATGCTGGTAGTTATGTAAGATAAGATTATGGGGACACTTCTTAATAGAATATTCGGGTTCATTTTCTTTTTTTCAAAAAAGATTAAACATTTTTTATGGAAAAAAATTTATGATCGTTTAGCAAATACTTATGAAGTCTTCGATTGGGCTTTTATGAATTATGGTTTTGATTATGATCATAAAACTCAAGAGCCTTTTTTAAAAGAAGAAGATGAAAAATATAGATATTGTATTCAGCTTTATCATCATACTGCAGAAAGACTGGATATTAAAGATAAGACTGTGTTAGAAGTTGGCTCTGGTCGTGGTGGAGGCACTTCTTATGTTGCGCGCTATCTATCCCCCAAAAAAATTACAGGACTTGATTATTCTAAGAATGCTATCAAGCTATGCAATAGAATTCATAATGAAAGCAATTTAGAATTTATTGAAGGAGATGCAGCAAATCTTCCATTTGATAATGATAGCTATGATATTATTATCAATGTTGAATCATCACACTGTTATCCTTCCATTCCTCAATTCTTATCTGAAGTGAAACGTGTGTTAAAACCTGGTGGATTATTTGCTTGGACTGATATTTGTCCACAAAAAGCAATTAATCATTATGAAGAATCATTCAATAATCTTGGAATGAAAAGTATTGAATCGTATGAGATTACTAAAAATGTTTTGAATGCTTTAGATAAAGAGACAATTAATGAATCAAAAAATGAAATTATCCAAAATGGTGCACCTTTTTATTTGAAAGGAATTATGAAAGATTTTAGTGGAGTAAAAAACACCAATATTTATAATACATTAAAAGATGGTAGAACAAAATATTACTTTAAAATCTTTCAAAATGTATAAGGAATATTTAAATGAATGAATTTGTATTATTTGGAACAACCCATTTATTAACCTTAGCTATTATTTTTATAGGATCTTTCAGTTTTGCTTATTTTGCAAAATCTAATTATAACGAACAGTCTTATTTATCATTTGAAAATTTTTTAGGATACTTATTAATTGCTAATGAATTATTTAAACCATTAGTATTGACAACATTTGGTGACTATCGATGGACTAATACTGTTCCATTACATATGTGTCATATTTCTTCTTATGCAACAGGTTTATTTTTGCTAACCAGAGATAAACGATTTTTTGACTTTGCATATTTTTGGGGATTAGGTGGTGGCGGAATGGCATTATTAACACCTGATATACAGCTTACATTTCCTGATCTTGATTTTATGACCTTATTTTTTGGACATGGTATTTTATTTTTTGCCATTATCTATATCGTGATTACATTAAAACAGTCTATAACATTTACTTCACTAATTAATGCTATCAAATATCCTCTTTATATATTACCATTTATATATTTATTAAATCTAGGGATTGATCAGATTGCAGATCCAAATTATCCACCAAATCTATGGTATTTGATGCATCCACCTGGAGGTGCTTCTTTAATGGATTTATTTCCTCCATTATTTCAGAATCCTCCATGGCATATTATTCCAACTATCCCATTAGCTACTATTGTATTTCTATTACTTTATAGTCCATTCTATTTATCAGGTAAGAAATAATGAGTAAAGTATTTGACCATTATCAATCTTTTTTACATGCTACAGAAAAGGCAGCAATTGAAGCTGCAAAATTACGCGGTTGTGGGGATGGTAAATTAGCTGATAAAGCTGCTACAGAAGCAATGCGATCTGTATTAAATGAAGAACCAATTCATACAAGGGTTGTTATTGGAGAAGGAGAACGTGATGATGCTCCTATGTTATTTATTGGAGAGGAATTGGGTGATAAAACAAGTGATATGAAGATTGATATTGCAGTTGACCCATTAGAATGCACTAATCATTGTGCTCATGACTTACCAGACTCCATTTCTGTCCTTGCAGCGGCTCCAAAAGGATCATTGATGGGTGCACCAGACACTTATATGAATAAACTGTGTGGAAATAAGGCATTAATAGGTCATATTAGTTTAGA
>JAYZKH010000027.1:0-5466 GCA_036163585.1 Fidelibacterota bacterium | reverse complement strand
TTCACCATGTGCTAGGGGATTTTCAGCATTTGGAAGACCACGTAGTTCTAATTTTCCATCTTTTTCAACTAACCAAGCCCATCCACTGCCAAATACTCCAACAGCTTGTTGTGTAAAGTCAGTTTTAAAAGTATCGAAATCTCCAAATGCATCATTAATTTTCTCTAATAATTTACCGTGAGGTACATTATTACCACCTGGAGCCATTTGTTCCCAATAAAGGATGTGATTCCATGCTTGTCCTGCATTGTTGAATACTTTAGCATTATTTTCTTTGTAACTTTCAACAACAACTTCATCTAATTCCATATCCATAAATTTGGTACCATCAGCAAAATTATTTAACATATTAAAATATGCTTGATGATGTTTACCATAATGTAAATCAACCGTATCAGATGAAATAGTTGGTGATAAATCTGATGCACTATATGGTAATGCAGGTAATATAAATTTTTGTGAATCGTTCATAAAAAACTCCTATAAATAGTATTAAGTGTTTTAAATTTCAATCGAATTTAAATATTTTAATATTAACATAAGAGAAAATTATGACACAAATCAAATTAGGAGAACAAGTTGTTGATCTATCTGGAAATTTACCTGAGATTGGATCTAAAGCACCTGATTTTTTGCTTGCAGATGGAGATTTAGTAAATATGACATTGAAAGATTTTGAAGGCAAAAGATTGGTATTAAATATTTACCCAAGTTTAAATACTCCAGTCTGTTCAGCATCAGCACATAAGTTTAATGATTTAGCAAGTAAAATGGAAAATACAGCTGTTCTTTGTATATCCAAGGATTTAGCATTTAACCAAAAACAATTTTGTGTGGCTAATGATTTAAACAATGTCACTTTCCTTTCTGATATGCGCAATGATTCATTTGCTAAGAATTATGGTATTCTACATTTAAATGGAAAATTTCAGGGACTATTGGCTCGCTGTGTAGTGATTATTGATGCCGATGGAACAGTATCTTATACTCAATTAGTAGAACAGACAGGGCATGAACCAGATTATGATGATGTTTTAAATGCACTTACTTAGCTATTAAAACAGGACATTGACATCTTTGAGCAATACTAATTGGTTTACTACCAAAAAAGTATTTCATTATTGGATTTTTAGGAGAAACTCCAAGCATTACTATGCTGTCATCACCAGCAGATTGAACGATTGTTTCAACTACCGATCCTTCTAATATTTTAACTGTGTTACGAATACCAGATTTTGAGAATCGTTTCCCAGTTTTTTCTAATATTTTTTTAAGATTTTCATCAGATGGTTTATTTTCTAAAACAGTTACAATTTCTACACCTAATTTATTTGCTTTTGCAAATTGCTCAGCAATTTCAATGGCATTATTTGATCCTATCGAATTATTAACAGGAAGTAAAATTTTATATTTCTTCTTGAATGAATAGTTTTTTACAACAAGAACAGAGCTATCAATAAATTGCACTAAATCATGATGCATCCCTTTCTTTTTTCCGCCGCCAATGATTGTAATATCATGATTATTTGCTTGTACTTCTGATCGTAATTGTTCAATAATCTCTCCAGTGCGAAGAATGAGATCAATTTTGTTAGAATGTTTTCCTTTTAAAAGTACCCTCATTCTAGAATTCTCTTCATCCACTAATAAATGATCATTGAAATCATTTGTTTCTTCTTCAATATAGTTTTTTGATTTTAAGAAATCATATGCCCATTCTAATGTTCTTACACCCGGACGATATAATTGCCTTTCATCAAGATTTTGATGAACAACACTAACATCCTTTTCGGAGAATTGACTAACTTTTTTCCCAACATAAGCAATGGTTGTGCTTGCTTCTAATGAATTAGCAACTTTCATTCCAAGATCTAGTGTTGGCTTTGAATAGTCTCTTCCTCCAATTGCAATTAAGATGTTCATAACATTACCCAGTAGAATTGTGACATTAAATATAAAATAAGAATCGAACTCACAAACATCAATAATCCAATCCTGAAAAACAACTTAACACTTACAAGGCCAGTTGAATACAAAATCATAGCTGTTGGTGATGATATAACAGTTAAAAATGAAAAACCAGATGCTATTGCAGCAGACATGCCAAAGATAACATTATTAGGTTCTAATTCAATTGCCATTGGACCTAAAAGAGATGTTGTAGCTGAGCTAGTAAAAAAATTTGCTGTTAATCCTGTAATAATTGTCATAAATGACCAACTAAATGCTGAATCTTGAGGTATGCTTGATGTAAACTTATCAATGAGCCAAGATGATGCTCCTGTATCATTAATTTGGAATCCAAGTGATATAGTTGCTGCGAACAATAGAATTACTCCCCAATTAGTATTCTTATTAATGACTTCCCATGAAACCATACCACAAATCATAAAGATTAATACTCCGCACAGTGCAATAATTCCTAATCCAAATTCCTCATTAAATAAAAACCAACTTGCTATGATAAAGCCAATGATAATAGATGAAAATATGTGTTGAATGTTTGTTGCTTTATTTGACTTAGCAATTGATTTTTTATATCCTTGAACTTGTATATTATCTAATGAGGTTGGAAATGCAAACCGAAGAACAAAAGATGCAATGATTAATTGAACCATTAAAATTGGATATGCATATTTCATCCAATCCCAATAACCAATCGAGTAAGCACCATCACTGAATTCTCTAAGGTAGTTAATCATAATTACATTCCTTGCTCCACCTGATGGAGTGCCTATTGATCCAATAATTGTACCATATGCAATTGAAAATAAAGTTAATAAAACAGCATTTTTACCGTCAACATTTGAAGTGTCTACATTTTTAATTACTGATAATCCTATAGGTAGCATAATAGCAATAATTGTATGTTCACCAAGAAAAGAAGATAAAACTGCTGAAATAATCATCAATCCTGATATAAATAACCTTTTGCTTTTACCAAATAAATTAATAATAATTTTTGCAAGCCTGATATCAAGTCCTTGGTGTACAATTGCAATTGCAAACATCAAAGAACCCATCACAAACAGTACTGCATCGTTCATTAAGGATGAAGCGACTTCATTTGCTGGTGCAACTCCTAGTAACACCTGTAATACAAGTGCGAGTAATGCAATCGCTGGAAATGGTATTGGTTCAGAAGTTACTAATATGAATACCATCAACAATATAATAAGACTATGATATGCTGGTACAGTTAATCCAACTGGAGTCCCTATGCTGAGCAGAAAAAGAGCAATTACAATGCTAAATACAAACCATTTTTTTTGAGAAAACCAATATAGAATAGATGATGATATAATTTTATATGAATCATGCATTGGATTTAATTTATTTAATAATTAAAAAAAAGCATATGCTTATTCTCATATTTAGTGCTTGACTGATTTGCCAATAAAGAACTAATATCTTCTCTTGATTTCTAATGATACTAATTAAATAAAATGCAGCTGTTTTCCAGATGGACTAATAACCTTGCTGGAATCTTCCTGATGGGGATTTTTTTGTTGTTATTTTCATTGTCTTCCTTCATCTGGTATTACGGTTCGCCTTATTATACAGATGTAGGATATGCACCTGTCCAACCTGTTCCTTATAGTCATAAATTACATGCAGGTGATTTAAATATTGATTGTCGATATTGTCATGTTGGTGTTGAACAAACTTATACTGCTGTTATCCCACCAACTGAAACATGTATGGGATGTCATACTTATGTTAAAACGGATAGTGAAAAATTAAAATTAGTTCGAGAAAGTTGGGAAACTGGTAAACCTATTGCATGGATTAAGGTTCATATGCTTCCTGAATATGCTTACTTCAATCATAGTGTTCATGTTAATTCAGGAGTTGCTTGTATATCTTGCCATGGAAATGTTGCAGAAATGGAAGTGGTATATCAAGTTCAGCCGTTAAGTATGGATTGGTGTTTGGATTGTCATAGATCTGATTCTCCTGAAGTGAGACCAACAGATCAAGTAACAAATATGTATTGGACTCCACCTGATAATTACGATGATTTTGTTGCATCATTTGTAAAAGAGCATGGAGATGAAAGACCTGTAGCGGATTGTCAAAAATGTCACAGATAAAAAATAATAAAAACGAAGAGTTTGTAAAAACAAACCATAATAGTGAAGACAAAGCCAAGTCCCATGAATTTGGGTATTGGAAAAGTTTAAAGGATATTTCTTCAACTGAAGATTATGATAAATATCTTAAACAATCTGATCATCAAGAAGAGAGCAATCTTTCCAGAAGAAACTTTTTATCATTAATCGCAGCATCTGTTGCATTAGCGAGTTTAGAGGGGTGTAAAAAGCCAGTTCAGAAAATTATTCCTTATGTTGAAGCTCATCCAGGCACTATCCCTGGCATTAGAAAAGAATATGCAACAACTATGCCATTTAAAAATAATGTTGTTGGATTAGTAATTGAAAATCATGATGAAAGACCAATTAAAGTTTTTGGAAATGATAATCATCCGACATCTCTTGGTAAATCAAATGTATTTAGCCAAGCATCTATTTTAGATATGTATGATCCAGATCGTGCAAGAGGAATAAAGCTTGATGGGAAAAAAGTAAATTGGTCTGAATATGTGAAATATGCTGAATCAATTTATAATTCGAAAGGAAAAGGCTTAGCAGTACTTTTGCAGGAATCATCTTCTCCAACAATGAATGCATTAAGAAAAGATTTCAAGAAAACTTATCCAAATGCAGATTGGATCATATATGAACCAATTAATAATGAGAATTTATATTCCGGAATTGAAAAAGCATTGGGAGAAAGATTGCAACCATATAATCGATTAGAAAAAGCAAAGACAATTTTATCAATTGGATCAGATTTTCTAGGCTCTGATGATAACAATGTCCATAACACAAGAAAATTTGCAGAAAATAGAAGAGTTGAAGATAAAAATAGTGTTATGAATCGTTTATATGTTGTTGAAAGTTCAATGAGTGCAACAGGGGCCAGTGCTGATCATCGATTAAATATTCCAACAAGTGAACTAGACACTGTATTAAAAGAACTATGCAGTGAGCTAAAAAAATTAGGAATGAATATTAGTGCTGGAAGTTTGAAGACTTCAAACAACTTATGGATTAAGACCGTTGCAGAAGAGTTAATGGAGAATAAAGGAAGTAGTATTATTCTTGGAGGAAGTCATTTAAGTGTAGATGCACATGCAATCATTACAATGTTGAATGATAAATTAAATGCTCCAGTGGATTATTATCCTTTGGATAATTCTCATGTAACAAGCATAGATGATTTTGTTGGATTATGTAAGAAAATGAAGAATGGTTCAATTGACAATCTAATTATTGTTGGAGGAAATCCTGTTTACAATGCTCCTGCAGATTTAAAATTTGAATCACTAATTAAAAATGTTCAAAATATTGTTCATTTAAGCAATATATATGATGAAACTTCGAAACATTCTAATTGGCATAT
>JAYZKH010000026.1:0-11248 GCA_036163585.1 Fidelibacterota bacterium | reverse complement strand
AAACAAGACCAACTACGGTAGCCCAAAATAGATTCATAACACTTATATTATCAATCATTCCTGAAGGACCAAAATATTGTAACAAGAAATAAGTAACAACTAACATAACAGCACCTGAACCAAACACTCCAATATTAAGTGCAGTTTGAGGATTGCCTCCTTCTTTAGTTCTAACAAAAAATGTTCCGAGAATTGATACAAAAATTCCTGATGCAGCAATAAACAAAGGCAAATAAACTAATGTTGTTTGGCCCGCTGCTGCAGCCAAAACCATTGCACCAATAATAGAGCCCACATATGATTCAAACAAATCAGCTCCCATTCCAGCAACATCACCAACATTATCACCAACATTGTCAGCAATTGTTGCAGGGTTTCTTGGATCGTCTTCTGGAATACCAGCTTCTACCTTACCAACTAAATCTGCACCAACATCGGCAGCTTTTGTATATATACCGCCACCAACTCTTGCAAAAAGAGCAATTGATGAAGCTCCCATAGCAAAACCAGATACTAATGTCATTATTCTTGATAAATCTGCACCTGTGTTTAATCCACCATAATACCAGAATAGTGTAAAGAGACCTAAAATTCCTAAACCAACTACATTCATACCCATAACAGCTCCACCGCTAAAAGCAACATTTAAAGCTGGACTTAAGCCTGTTTGTGCAGCTTCAGTTGTTCTATGGTTTGCTAAGGTTGCAACACGCATGCCAAGAGCACCTGCCAAAGCACTACAAAGAGCACCAACTACAAAAGACAAAGCCACCTCTGGGGTATTGTTTTCTAAATTAACCCAATATAACAGTCCTGCTACAACCAGTACAAAAACTGCTAAGACTCTGTATTCTCTTTTTATAAAAGCTGTTGCTCCTTCTCTTATTGCAAGTCCAATTTCTTGCATTTTTTCATTGCCTGGATTTTGTTTGCTAATCCAATTGCTTTTCCACAATGCAAAAATCATTGCAGTAACTCCTGATAATGGTATCAAATAAGTAAGGTTTTCCACTATGCTTCTCCTATAATTTGTTTATTAAAATGATTTGATGTAAATGCCACACCTTCTTTAAGAATGGAAGACATTGCATCATAAGTAAATTCTAAAACTTGATTGACCAAAGGTTCATATTTATTTTGAAATGGTTTTAATACATAATTTTCAGATGGTCTTGTATAGTCATCTGCCGCAATGCCAATTTTTAGCCTTGCAATATCATCCGTGTTAAGCGAATGAATGATTGATTTCATTCCATTGTGACAACCGTCTCCTCCTTGTAGTCTTAATCGAATTTCTCCTAATGGCAAATCAACATCATCAAAAATAACGACTAAATCTTTTACATCTGCTTTATAAAAGCTTAAAAGATCTCGAATTATGCTTCCACTTCTATTCATCCCAGTTGTAGGTTTTACAAGAATACAATCATTGTCTTTTTTTGCAAAAACGAAATCACCTTTGCCTGCTTTAAACTCAAGATTGTGTTTTTTGGCAAACATATCTATTGCCCAAAATCCAACATTGTGCTTTGTATTAAGATATTTACTATCTGTATTTCCTAGCCCTACAAATACTAACATTATTCTTTGGTTTCCTCTTTTGGTTTTTCCTCTGTGTCAGAAGGCTTGTCTTCTTGTGAGTCTGAGGATGGCTTATCTTCATCTCCACCATCTCCTGATTCTTCAGATTGTTCTTCGCCTTCTTCGCCTTCTTCAAGAATCTCTTCTACTACTTCTTCTTCTTTCTTAGGCTCTTGGACAGAAACAGCAGCTATATCATCAGCAGTTACCATTTCAACATCTTCTGGTAATTCAATATCTTTTACAAGAAGACTAGAATTCATTTCTAGTGTTTCAACATTAATTGTTAGTGCTTCTGGGACATTAGATGGTTTACAGTTAATTGTTACAACATTTACCAATTGCACTAGAATTCCTCCAGCTTTTACTCCCTCTGCCTCTCCTTCTGTTCTCAATGGAACCTCAAGAGAAATTTTCTGATCTTCTTTTACTTGTTGAAAATCAACATGGATAATCTCATCTGTTACTGGATGATATTGTACCTCTTTAACAAGCACAAATTGATTTTTATCATTCACATTAACTTCAAAAATAAATTGTCCTGTTTTTAAGGCTTTATATAGTTCTTTCTTTTCTATAGATAATGAAGTTGCTTCTAGTCCAGAGTGGTATAACACAGCTGGGACTTTTGCTTCTAGTCGAAGCCTTCTTACAAAAGAAGTGCCTTTACCATCACGAATACTAACATTTAATTTTTCAAACTTGCTCATTTTTATTGTCCTCAAATAATTCACTTACTGATTCACCAGTATGGATTCTATTAATTGTTTCTGCAAATATTTTTGCAGAAGATATTACTGTTAATTTTTCAATCTTTTTTTCTTTAGGGATCAACACTGTATCAGAAACAAAAATTTTGTCAATCGAGCTATCAGATAATCGATTTATTGCTTCACCAGAAAACACACCATGTGTTGCAGCAAGGGTTACAGATAAAGCTCCGTGTTCTTTGGCGACTTTTGCCGCATTGCAGATTGTACCACCTGTATCAATCATATCATCTATAATTAAAACATGTCTTGAGGTTATATCACCAACAAGATAGGCAACTTCGGATTTGTTGTGCCCGCTTCTTCTTTTATCAATAACAGCAAAACCAAAACCTAATTGCTTAGCATAAGCTTGTCCTAATTTATTTGATCCAACATCTGGCGATAGAACACTTCTTTTGTTTTCATCTTCAAGGTTATTAAAATAGTTTTGTAATTCTGGCATTAAGACTAGGCTTCCGTATAAATTATCAATTGGGATACTTGAAAAACCTTGAATTTGTGTTGAATGTAAATCCATAGTAATAATTCTATCTGCCCCAGCAGCAGTGATAATATCAATCATTACTTTTGCTGAAATTGGAACTCTTGGTTCATCTTTACGATCTTGTCTTGCATAACCAAAATAAGGAACTACCACACTTATGCTTGCTGCACTTGCTCTTTTTGCAGCATCAATTAATAAAGCAAGTTCCACAATATTGTCTCCAGGAGGATTGGTGCTTTGAACAATATAGACATCGTTTCCTCTTAAGTTTTCTCCGTACTTTACCCAAAGCTCTCCATCACTAAATTTTTCAATGGATAGTTCACCAAGCTTATTATTAGCTAATCGTGCAATTTCTTTTGCTAGCAATGTATTGCTAGTTCCAGAAAATATCTTTTGTGTATATAGTCCCATATTTTATTTTTTTAATTCCTTGTTGGGGAGCAGGGACTCGAACCCCGACTGCATGGACCAAAACCATGTGTCCTGCCAATTAGACGACTCCCCAAATTAATTATTTTGAATTAGTAGTAATTGTAGAGAAGTGGGGACTGAAAAATTGATATGCATTTAACATATCTTTTTTATTGGAGAATATTCCAAACACAGTCGAACCACTACCCGACAAACTGGCATACTCTGCACCTAAATCCAAAATCTTTAATTTAATTTTGCCAATTTCTGGATGTGTTTTAAAAACATACCCTTCAAAATCATTGTAAAATAACTCAGAACTTAAATTATTATTTTTAAGTTCATTCAACATTCCGGCAAACTTAATGTTGGTTTTGTCTTTTAACAAACACTTTTTATAAGCATTTTTTGTGTGGATTTTTATATCAGGAAGCACCAATAATATATGATGTTCTTTTAATGGGCTGTCTATAGGCTTTAACTCTCCTCCTGTTCCTTCACCAATTTGCATGCCCCCAGAAACAAAAAATGGTGAATCTGCACTAATTTTATTAGAAAATTTGGTTAATTTTTCTTTGGATAGATTTAAAGAGAATAATTCATTAAGTATTTTTAAAACGACAGTTCCATTGCTTGATCCTCCTCCTAAACCAGCATTCGTAGGTATATTTTTTTTAAGGAAAATTTTAACATTAGAAATATGAGGGAATTCTTCTTTTATTATTGAAAAAGCTTTTACACAAGTATTGTTTGTGCTATCCAACCAATCAACATTTGATTCAAAGATAAAATTATCAGATTTTTCTATTGATATTTGATCACAAAAATCAATTTCTTGAAAAATTGTTATAATATTATGAAAATTGTCTTCTCGTTTATTCAAAATATGAAGGCCAATATTAATTTTTGCGTATGAATTAACTGTCATTGCCAAGACTAATAATTGCTTGTGCTCCCCAACCGCTAGACATATCAATAAATTGCAGCCCATTAGTTGTGGTGCTTTTAATAGAAATTTGATCTGTGTTAATTCCTAACACATTAGCAAGTGATTTTTTCATTGCTTTTTTATGTGGAGAAATTTTTGGTTCATTTAATACAATTGATGTATCTACATATAATATTTTTTGATTGTTTGGTATTTTTTCAACAATTTTTTTCAACAATTCAACACTTGAAATGTTTAAATATTCAGGTGTGTTTGGAAAATGTTCTCCAATATCACCTAAATTTAATGCTCCCAATAATGCATCAATGATAGCATGGGTTAAAACATCTCCGTCTGAATGTGCTTTTGATGAAAATGCACAATCTATTTTATGTCCTCCTACAATTAAGTGTTTGCCTGGAACAAGAGAATGGAAATCAATTCCCATGCCTGTTATGTTGTTTGATAATAGTTGTTTTGCAAGCTCTATGTCTTTTTCATTTGTAATCTTAATATTTGTATTTATGCTTTCTATTATTTGAATATCGCATTTTTGTGATTCTAATAAACTAGCTTCATCTGTAAAATCAGCAAAATTATCCTTATAACAATTTCGAAGGGTTTTAAAACAAAAAGCTTGAGGTGTTTGAGAAAGCCATATATCATCTCTTTTTATTGTTTCAACAATATTAGTATCATCAGTTTTTTTTATGGTATCATAAATCTTTCTTCCAACAACACAGCCACCTTTATCAGGACAGTTTAATAATACATTTTTAATATCTTTTTTTGTGATGAGGGGTCGCACTGCATCATGAATGCAAATTTTATCATATTTTTGATCAATAAGCATAGTGGCATTATAAACCGATTTAGCTCTAGTGTCCCCACCCTCACATAAAATTATTGACTTGGAAGTGTTATATTGATTTAAATCTTTTTCAATAATGCCATACAAGTCTTTGTTTACAACAAGATAAATTATATCAATTAATTCGGAATCAACAAAAACATCTAGTGCATATTGATAAACTTTTTTACCAAGCAACGGCTCAACCTGTTTATAAGATCCATATCGTGTGCCTTTACCAGCTGCTACTATTACACCAGCATTCATGCTTACATAATTAACATGCTATCGCCATAGCTAAGAAAACGATAATTCTTCTTTTTTGCTTCTTTGTATGCCAGTTTAATAAAATCATAATCAGCAAAAGCTGCTATAAGCATTAAAAGTGTGCTTTCTGGTGAATGGAAGTTTGTTATCAAGCCATCAACAATTTTAAAATCGTATGGTGGGTGTATAAATTTGTTTGTCCATCCTTTTTTAGGTGAGATTTGAAACCCAGAAACATTAACGGTTTCCAATGCACGAACAGTAGAAGTTCCAACAGCAAAAATTCTTCTTCTTTTGAGTTTTGCTTCATTAATGGCTAGTGCTGTTTCGGCACTTACTTCAAAATATTCTGAATCCATGTGATGTCGATTAAGATCTTCAACCTGTACTGGCTTAAAAGTGCCTAGGCCAATGTGTAAAGTTATTGTATGAACTCGTACTCCCTTTTTTTTAAGCTTCTTTAGTATTTCATCAGTAAAATGAAGTCCAGCAGTTGGAGCTGCTACTGCTCCTCTTTTTTCTGCATATACAGTTTGATATCTTTCGCGATCATTTGGTGTTGCATTTCTTTTTATATAGGGAGGTAAAGGCGGGTGACCGATTGCATTTAAAATGTTGTCAAAATTTTGATTACCAAACTCAAACCTAACCACCCTTCCACCCGAAACAGTATTATCAATAACATCACAGAATAAGTCTTTAGACAAAATCAGCTTGTTTCCTATTCTTACTTTTCTGGCAGGCTTAACCAACACTTCCCATAAGCGATCTCCCAACTCTCTTAAAAGAAAAATTTCTACTTTTGCATCTGTTCGATCTTTTGTAGCAAAAAGACGAGCTGGAAACACTTTTGTATTATTAACAATTAGTAAGTCATTTTTCTGAAAATAATCGATGATATTCCCAAATTTTTTATGTTTTATAGTTTTATCGTCACGATTTAAAACCATCATTTTTGAATTTTCTCTTTTGTTTTTTGGTTTTTGTGCAACAAACTTTTTTGGTAGCACATATTTAAAATCAGATAATTTGTATTTTTTCTTTTTTTCAATCATTAATTAACCCTCTTTTCTTGTAGCATTAAACATTTTGTAAGCTTTTTCTGTAGCTTTTCTTCCTCGAGATGTTCGTTCTATAAAACCTTCTTTAATAAGATATGGCTCATAAACATCTTCGATTGTTTGTAAATCCTCATTAACAGAAATTGCTAAAGACTTTCCTCCTGTAGGACCACCGTTAAATTTAAAAATTAAATTATTTAAAATTTTTCGATCCATTTCTTCAAGACCGTTTTTATCCACTCCAATGCTATCTAAAGAATCTGATGCTTGATTTAGGGTAATATTTTTGCTTTTCTGCACCTGTGCAAAATCTCTAACTCTTTTCAATATTCGGTTTGCAACCCTTGGAGTGCCGCGAGATCTTAAAGCAATTTCGTTGAGTGCATCTTCATCAACATTAATTTTTAAAATTTTTGATGTGCGTTTTAAAACTTGAAAAATTTCATCGTTTTTATAGTATTCAAGACGAAAAATTGCACCAAATCGATCTCGCATTGGGGTAGTGATTTTTCCAAGCCTTGTTGTTGCTCCAACTAATGTAAATGGTTCTAAGTCAATTCTTACAGTACGAGCATTTGGTCCAGAATCAATTAAAATATCTATACGATAATCTTCCATAGCTGAATATAAATATTCTTCAACGGTGGTATTAATTCTATGGATTTCATCAATAAAAAAAACATCTCTGTTTTGTAAGTTGGTCAACATGCCTGATAAGTCGCCCGGAATTGATATTACTGGCCCAGAAGAGCTGTAAAACCCTTTTTTTAATTCATTTGCAATAATGTTGGACAGTGTAGTTTTACCTAATCCCGGCGGACCATAAAGAAGGATGTGGTCTAAAGCTTCTTTTCTTTCTTTTGCAGCAAGAATATATGTTTTTAGAGATTTAACTAGATTTTTTTGACCAATAAATTCAGTGAAAAGGTTTGGTCTAATTTGTTTATCAAAACTTCTCTCTTCGTTTGAGGAAATAACTATTTTTTCTTTATCAGGCACTATACACTAAGATAATTAGAGAAACATGGTTATCCAAAAAATTATTTCAATATTTTTTTTAAAAATTTTCCCGTGATTGATTTTTTATTTTTAATAATTTCGTTCGGTGTTCCTTGAGCAACAATTTCTCCGCCGCCCTCGCCGCCCTCTGGGCCTAAATCAATAATCCAATCAGCACATTTAATCACATCAAGGTTATGTTCAATCACAATAACTGTGTTGCCGTTTGAAACTAATTTCTGTAAAACAGACAAAAGCATTTTAATATCATCGACATGAAGCCCTGTTGTTGGTTCATCAAGGAAATAAACTGTATTTTTGGTGCTTGTTTTTGATAGCTCTGTTGACAGCTTTACTCTTTGAGCTTCTCCTCCTGATAAGGTTGTAGCTTGTTGGCCCAACTTTATATAACCAAGACCAACATCAGACAAAGTGTCTAGGCGTTTTTTAATAGAAAATATATTTTTGAAAAACAAGCGTGCTTCCTCAACAGACAAATCTAATATTTCAGCAATATTAAGCCCTTTAAACTTTATTTCTAGTGTTTCTTGATTATATCTTTTCCCGCTACAGTCTTCACACTTGACATAGACATCAGGTAAAAAATTCATTTCGATTTTTTTAATTCCAGCACCTTCGCATGTTTCACATCTTCCCCCTTTTACATTAAAAGAAACTCGACCAGGTTTATATCCTTTGATTTTTGCTTCTCGAGTTTCAGAAAATAGTTCCCGTATATAAGTAAAAACTCCAGTATAGGTTGCAGGATTGGATCGGGGAGTTTTTCCAATTGGTTTTTGATTAACACTAATTACTCTTTCAATATCATTGGTGCGAAGCAAATTTTTAAATGGCAACATTTCTTTTGTTCCAAAATTGACCAAATTTGAAAGAGCTGGATAAAGGGTTTGATTAATTAAGGAGCTTTTTCCGCTGCCAGACACACCTGTAATAGCTATTAACCTATTATACGGAAAACTGATATCTATATTTTTTAGGTTATTACCTTGGGCTCCTTTGATTGTAAAGTGATTATGTGTTATTGTTCTATAGTCAGGAATTGTAATTGATTTTTTTCCTGACATATATTTTGCGGTAAGTGTTTTGTTTTCAGACATCATTTTTTTTAATGGACCAGAAAAAACAATTTCTCCACCGTCTTTGCCTGCTTTGGGGCCCATATCGATAATTTGATCTGCAGATTTTATTGTGCTCAAATCATGCTCAACAACAATAACTGTATTGCCAATCTCTCTCAGAGATTCTAGTGTTTTTAAAAGTCGGTCATTATCTCTTGGATGTAAACCAATAGAAGGCTCATCAAGAACATATAAAACACCTGTTAACTGTGATCCAACCTGTGAAGCTAAACGTATTCTTTGGGCCTCGCCTCCAGAAAGAGTTCGTGAAGATCTGTCTAATGTTAAATACCCTAGCCCAACATTAATCAAAAATAAAAGTCGTTTTTCAGTTTCTTTTAAAATTCCTTTTGCAATTTCTTCATCGCTTTTTGTAATTGATAATTTCTTGAAAAAAGTTAGTGTCTCTTGAATATTTTTTGTGCACAAATCTCCAATGCTGGTGTTGTTTATTGTCACATTTAGTGATGATTTTTTTAATCTTTTACCACCACATGAATCGCATTTTCTTGTACTCATAAAGCCTTCAATCCATTTTCGTATACCAAATGAACGTGTTTGTCTATATCTTCTTTGCAACTCTGGAATTATTCCTTCCCATTCTCCAGTATATGTTCCAGACCATTTTTTATTTTTAAAATCAATGTCTAAGCTCTCGCCTTTTAATCCATGCAAAAGAATTGTGCGAATTTCTTTAGACAGCCTGTTCCAAGGAGATGAAAAAGAGAGGGGGTATTTTCTACTTAAAGCTCTGAGCTTGCTTCCGTGCCAACCTTTTGGCTGGCTGCCAATAGGTACGATAGCTTCTTGTATTAAAGATTTTTTTATATCTGGCACCACTAAATCGGGGTCGACTTCTGTTATATACCCTAAACCATCACACTTGCTACAAGCTCCATAGGGCGAATTAAAAGAAAACATGCGGGGAACAAGATCAGACAAGCTAACATATGGATGGTATGGACAAGCAAAGTGTTCACTAAATACAAAATCTTTTTTTCCATCAATATTAATAACACAGATTCCATTGCCCATTTTGAGAGCAAGTTCAACAGATTCTAAGAGTCTCGATTTAATTTCTTTGTTAATAATTACTCTATCAATCACCGCATCTATATTATGTTTTTTGTTTTTTTCAAGGTCGTGTTCTTTTCTTAGTGAAAGAATTTTTTCATTAATCCGTGCTCTCAAAAATCCTTTCTTTTTTATGTTCTCCAAAACAGATTTGTGTTGTCCTTTTCTGCCGCTAATAATTGGAGACAGTATGTATGCTTTTTTGTCGGAACTAATTTTTAAAATTTGATTTACAATTTGTTCTGGGCTCTGTTTATCAATTGGTTCATTACATTCCCAACAATGTGGTTTCCCAATGCTCGCATATAAAAGCCGTAAATAGTCTTGTATTTCAGTGATTGTGCCAACTGTTGATCTTGGATTGCGAGAACCGGTTTTCTGTTCAATTGAAATTGCAGGCGACAAACCCTCAATAACATCTACATCTGGTTTTTCCATTAAATCTAAAAATTGTCGAGCATATGCAGAGAGGGATTCGACATATCTTCTTTGTCCTTCAGCATAAATTGTATCAAAGGCTAAAGAAGATTTTCCTGAACCAGACGGCCCCGTTATGACAACAAGTTTGTTCTTCTTAATATCAACACTAATGTCTTTTAAGTTGTGTTGTTTCGCACCTTTAATTGATAAAATATTCTTCATATACAAAAATAGTTAACCTCCAATTTAGTAAACACTGGACATGATTCAAAAAAGGATTTATGTTATGTGTATGTACACATTAAAAAACAAGCTTCTTGTTGCTATGCCAAACATGACGGATCCTTATTTTTCAAAAAGTGTCATCTTTATATGTGAATACAACAAAGAGGGGGCAATTGGGTTTATTATCAACAAGCCAATCAACACAATGAAATTCCTTAGTTCAGGAATAAAGGACAAATTTTTTAAAGATTTAATCGCTGAATCAAAGAAAATTTATTTTGGTGGGCCAGTCTCAATACATGAAGCATGCATTTTAAGCAATGACAATATTAATGACATTTCTTTGGATGGTTCAGACAAAATTAAGCTTTCTAATGATTTTGAATTAATTAAAAATATATTATTTGATGATAAGGAGTTTAAAAACACTAAACTGCTTTTTGGTCACTCTGCCTGGGAAAAAGATCAACTAGAAAATGAAATAAAAAACGGTGACTGGTTGGTGCACAACTCCTCTGAGGTGCTTTTCGAAAAAAATCCTAAAACACTGTGGGCGGACCTAATAAAATCATTTGGTTTCGACAAGTTTAAAATGACAGGGGTTGGCGGGGTTTCATGAGCAGAAAGGTCACTAAATTTAATAATGGTCTTTTGTTAATAGTGAACGGCTTAGGACTTATTAAAAAAGGTTTTTCTTTGGTAAAAAAAGACATTTTTAAGCGCAGCAAAAAATAATATAAGTATTATATTCTTTTCATGAAGTTAAACTGTGGATTTGTAGGGCTACCCAATGTGGGTAAATCAACTTTATTTAATGCATTAAGCAACAACAGTATTGCTGCAGAAAATTATCCGTTTTGCACTATTGAGCCCAATGTTGGTATCGTTGAGGTGCCTGATGTTCGCTTAGAAGCTTTATCAAAAATATTTTCTCCAAAAAAAACAATCTATAACACTATTGAATTTATTGATATCGCTGGCTTAGTAAAAAATGCACACCAGGGAGAGGGGCTAGGAAATCAATTTTTATCAC
>JAYZKH010000025.1:0-15292 GCA_036163585.1 Fidelibacterota bacterium | reverse complement strand
ATTTTAAATCTATTTGCTTTGGCTGCCGATCTCAAGGCAAAGTATCGTAATAAAGAAGAATTTAAACCATTTGCAAATCATTCTATGGCAATGATATTTGCTAAACCATCTGCAAGAACAAGAGTGTCATTTGAAACTGGCTTTTCTTGGATGGGAGGACATGCAATATACTTAGCTCCACAAGATATTGGACTTGGAAAAAGAGAAAGTGCATCAGATTTAGCACAATTATTCAGTCGATATAATGATTTAATTATGGCACGTGTATTTAACCATCAAGATATTTTAGATTTTGAACAGCACTCTACTATTCCTGTTATTAACGGATTAACTGATTATAATCATCCATGTCAAATTTTGACTGATATATTCACAGTATGGGAACAAAAGAAAGATTCATTTGATAATTTGAAGATTGTGTATGTAGGCGATGGAAATAATATTGTTAACTCTTGGATGCGATTAGCTGCCATACTTCCTTTTGAATTTGTTTGTGTATGTCCTGAAGGATATTCTCCTGATGTAGATACAATGAAATTTGCAAATGATTCTGGCATATCTAATGTTTCTGTGTCTCATTCGCTTGATGCTGTTCAAAATGCAGATGTAATTTATACAGATGTATGGGCATCCATGGGCCAGAAAGAAGAAATTGATGAACGCATCAAAATATTTTCTCCATTCCAAGTAAATTCAGAGTTAGTAAAGAATGCTAAAGACGATTATCTGTTTATGCATTGTTTACCAGCAGAACGAGGCAGGGAAGTTACTGATAATGTGATTGATTCAGACAATTCAATTGTATTTGAGCAGGCAGAAAATAGATTGCATATACAAAATGCGATTATGGTGACTCTGTGCAATAAAGTTTAAAAATTCTTGATTTTCAATCTTTCTCCATCAAAGACAGCATAATTATAATTTTCTTCATTACACTCACCAAGAAGAATTAATTCTCCACTATCTAATGTTTTGTGATAAGAATGATGATAGTGGCCCATAATAATATAGTCACAACCTTCTTTAATCTTGTTAGTTGCAAAATTTTCTAATTCTTTATGAATTTTATCTTCTTTTACAGTATCTATCTTGTGTGAATCTTTTCTTTCATATGATATTTTCTCTGCAATTTTAAATGCTATACTTTCTGGGATTAGAGAAAACAGCATAATAAATAATCTACTTCTTAAAATAGATTTTAAACAACGATATGATTTATCCCATGATAGAATCCCATCGCCATGTGTGATATAAAATTTCTTATTATTTTCTGTAAAAACAGTATCATCAAGATAACATTCTTCCATATGGCTTTGAAAATGTTTTCCTATCCAGTAGTCGTGATTACCAGCAACAAAATGAATATCAAATCCTTTGTTTTTGACATTAGCGAGCAATGCGAATATCTTTTTATGATATTGAGGAGTTCTATTTTTGTACTCAAAATAGTAATCAAATAAGTCACCCATTATAAATAATGTACCTTTATTGTCATTACTTGTAATAGCATTTAAAAAATGAGAAAATTTTTCAATTTTCTTGTCTTCTTTTTCTGATGAAGACAGTTGAAAATGGTTATCTCCAAAAAAGTATATTGGCAATTGCATGAAAAAACTTAATCTTTATATTAAATCTCTCCAATATTTAATTATTTTTTTTACTTTTTTGATATTTATTCTGTCTAATATTGTATAAAATTATCCATGCGTTTTATTTTAATTTCGGTGTTATTTATTCAAGCATTGTTTGGACAGTACTTTGGACAAAATAAAGTTCAATATAATGAGTTTGATTGGAACTTTATCGTTAGTCCTAATTTTAATGTCTACTATTATGGCGATAATCATGATTTAGCAATATTTACCTCAAAAGTTGCTGAAGAATCCTTAGATCAGATTGGAAAACATTTACGTTGGAGAAGTCAGAAACCAATTAAGATTATTGTCTATACATCTCACAATGACTTTCAACAAACCAATATAGTAAATGTTTATATGTCTGAAGGAATAGGCGGTGTTACTGAATTATATAAAAATAGAATTGTTATTCCATTTGAAGGTTCTTATGCACAATTCAAACATGTCATACATCATGAGCTCGTCCATGCCATTATTAATGATATGGTATATGGAGGAAATGTACAGGGAGTACTAAGTGGACGTGTATTATTGCAAGTTCCTTTGTGGGCGAATGAAGGGCTTGCAGAATTTTTATCGGTAGATTGGGATACTAATAGTGATATGGTGTTACGCGATTTGGCTATTGAAGAAAATCTTCCTGAAGTTGAACAATTAAATTATTCTATCTTAGCATACAAAGGCGGCCAATCAGTCTGGCAATATATTACCAAAAAGTATGGGAGAGAAAAAGTTGGTGAAGTATTTCAGCAAATGCGACGAACACAGAATGCAGAAAGAGGATTTGAATCTGCATTAGGAGTCGATTTTGAAAAATTAACTGAAAATTGGCATGATTATTTAAAGAAAGAATATTGGTCTGATATTAATAAAAGAGAAAAATTATCTGATTTTTCTGAAAAGCTTACAGATAGGTCAAAAACAAAGAATTTTTATAATGTAAGTCCTGCATTTTCTCCAGATGGGAATACTGTTGCTTACTTTACAGATCAATCAGGCTATATGGATTTAGTTCTTTTGAATGTGAACTCTGGGAAACAAAAGAAGAGATTAATTCGTGGCAACAATTCTCCAGATTTTGAAGAATTAAAATGGTTACAACCAGGATTGTCATGGTCTCCAAACGGAAAACAAATTGCTTTTGCTTCAAAAAGCGGTGAAGAAGACTCAATCATTATTGTAAATGTTAAAAATGGTAAATACAAAAAGATACCTATCGGTTTAGATGGAGTTTTTACTACATCATGGCATCCAAGCGATAATAAAATAGCTTTTGTTGGACAGAAAAATGATTCAAATGATATATATCTTATTGATTTGGATGATAATGTTATCACCAATCTTACCAATGATATTTACTCTGACTTTAACCCATCATGGAGTTTAGATGGTAATAAGATATTTTTTAGTTCAGATCGTTCCAATCATCATCAAGATACTGATATATCAGAATTAGACTTTTCTAATAATGACATTTTTTCTTATGATTTAAATACAAAATCTGTAATCCAAATTACTAATACTAATTATCATGAAGATTATCCCGTACTTACAAAAGATAATGTTCTTTTTTATACGGCTGATTATAATGGTGTGCATAATATATTTATGCATAATATTGATACCAACGAAACCAAACCTATTACAAATGTTATTACTGGTATTCAACAGATTGCTGTAAATAGATCAAGTAATAAAATTGTTTTTTCTGGCTATAAAGATAGAGGATGGGATTTATTTTTAATAGATAATCCAACCACCATTCAAAGCAAGGAGATTCCAACAACAGTGTTTTATGCTACAAAAGATGAAGTAGAAGAATTCGAAGATTTGCGTTTTGTAAAGGATAAATCTAATATTGATGAACCAGAGGATTATTCAAAATATGTTTTTGCACGCAGCTATAAACAATATAATAATGCTGATGGAGCCAATACAGATGAAAACTTTATCCCTGATTCCCTTCGCACTGCCGGCAATTATAATATACAAAAATACAAGACGGAATTTTCTTTAGACTATGTTTATACTAGTGCTTCTATTGATAACCTATTTGGAACAACAGGTCTTGCAAATATTGCATGGAGCGATGTCATGGGCGATCATCAACTTAGATTTGCTTCAAATCTAGTTTTAGACCTAGATAATAGTGATATCGCACTGAGTTATGGATATTTAAAAAATAGAATTAATTACTATGGAACCCTTTTTCAGTATGCTAATCTTTTTTCATTAGGATACAGTATTGATACCGATTATATCGGTCTATTACGCGATTATGGTATTGGCTTTTTTGCTCAGTATCCTTTTTCAAAGTTTAATAGAATTGATATCGGAACAACTATTCGTGGTATTAGTTACGAAATAAAAGAAATTGATTATTGGACAGGAGATGTACGAACAAACTACACAGAAAACCTCCAATCTTTTGTTCCGTTGATCAGTTGGGTTTATGACAATACTACTAATACTTATACTGGACCTAATGATGGGTTAAGACAATATTTAACTTTTCAATTTAGTCCAGATATTGGAGACGATAGTCTTGAGTTTAAAACTATCAAATTTGATATAAGAAAATATTTTAAAATTAATCGAAATTATAGTATTGCAACCAGAATGATGTTGGGGAGAAGTTTTGGGGACAATCCTGAAAGATTTTTCTTAGGGGGATCATCACAAATGACATTTTATTCTGATACACAGACTGAAGGCCGAGATGATTCAGGGTTATATGCAGAACGTATACTTGATTATGATAATTCAACTATTTTGGAAGATGTATTTTTTACAGAATATGTATTTCCTGTTAGAGGCTCAAGGTACAGAGAACGTACAGGAGAGAATGTAGCAGTTGCAAATCTTGAATTCCGATTCCCTTTTATTAATTATGTCGATGTCAATTTTCCTGCTCGAATTCGATTTGGTAACATTTTTGGACATTTATTTTTAGATGTTGGTGCTGCATGGGATGATAGTGAAGAATTTGATGATAGTAGTTTAGTAAGACAGAAATACAACTTAAATAGTGAAGATGCTTCGCCAATTATTTCCACTTTTGGATTTGGTATGAAAGTATTTACTCCATGGGCATTGGTTAGGTTAGATACTGCATGGGATCGCTATCCAAATGGTGACTATTCTAAACCTCAATATATTTTATCAATAGGGTATGACTGGTAATTAATTGAAATTTACAGTTCAATCAAAAGATAAAAACTCATTAGCAAGAACAGGAATACTCGAAACCGACCATTCTACTATTAATACTCCTGTATTTATGCCAGTAGGAACACATGGGGTAGTTAAATCTATATCTCCTAATGAATTGTATGATTTGGATACTAATATTATGCTTTCAAATACATATCATCTTTACTTAAGACCTGGAACAGATATTATACAAGAAAATGGTGGACTGCATCAATTCTTAAATTGGTCAAATAGTATCTTAACAGATAGCGGTGGTTATCAAGTATTCTCATTAAATAAAATGAATAAAATTACCGATGATGGTGTTCATTTTAAGTCTCATCTTGATGGTAGTATGCATTTTTTTACACCAGAAGTTTCTATGGAAGTACAACAAAAATTAGGTTCTGATATTATTATGGCTTTTGATTATTGTCCTCCAGCTGATTGTTCAAAAAAAGAACTAAAAAGAGCTTCAGATTTAACATGTGAATGGACAAAAAGGGCTTATAATTATTTAAAAACTCATGATAGGTTATATGATCATCAACAAACTTTATTTCCTATCATTCAAGGAGGTATTAATAAAGATGAACGATTAAAATGTGTTGATCAAATGTTACCTTTTATTGATGGGGGAATAGCAATCGGAGGATTATCTGTCGGTGAGAAGAAAGAACCTATGTTTGATACAGTGCAATTATTAGGAGAATCTATATCTGAAGATTATGCACGTTATTTAATGGGAGTTGGGAAACCAACAGATATTGTGAAATCAGTTTTAAGAGGAGTTGATATGTTTGATTGTGTACTTCCTACAAGAAATGCACGTAATGGACAAATCTTTACTAGTGATGGCATTATTAATATTCTTAATAACCAATACAAAAATGACACTTCTTTAATTGATAAAAATAGTAGAATACAATTTGCAAAAGATTATTCGAAATCTTATCTAAGGTATTTATTTCAGATAAATGAAATTCTAGGGATACGAATTGCTACATTAATTAATATTGCATACTATTTTGACTTAATGAACCAAATTAGATTTGAAATTAATAATGATACTTTTGTAAAATGGTCTAAAGACTATTTAGAACAGCACATAGATTAGGAGCATGCATGTTATTAGTTGGAGATAAATCACCATCATTTACATTAATTTATTTGTTAATCATAGTTGCATTGTTTGGCGGCTGTGCTTCTGTCTCTGCTCCACAGGGAGGAGATATAGATGATATTCCTCCAAAATTAATTGAAACTACTCCAAAAATATTAACAGATATCAAACCAACACAAAAAATTACTATATCCTTTAATGAATATTTAGAAGAAACATCTTTAAAGAATGCTATTAAAATTTTTCCAAATGGAGAATATGATTTTCGATATGAATATAAAGGAGACGAAATCGATTTGTGGCTACCATCAAATATAGAAAAAGATATTACATATATGATTGTGTTTAATACTAATCTCAAAGATGAGCATGGTGTTAGATTAAAAAAAGATATTATTGTTCCATTTTCAAGAGAATCTATTTTTAATTCCAATACAATTAAGGGAAATATTTTTGGAGATTTTAGCAGTGTATTTATTTTATTATGGTTTAACCATTTAGATAAAAATACCATGTTAAATCAAGTTCCAGATTATATTCTAAATGCTTCTTCAGATACTTCTTATGAGTTTAATTTTTTACCTGAAAAAGATTTTTCTATCTTAGCTGTTGAGCAATATGGATCAAATATTAACTACAAAGAGAAACCATTTTCTTTTTATAGAAAAAATAAACTTTCTTTAAAAAATGGCTCCCTAAATAATATCAATTTTTATCTTCATAAGGGAAAAAAGGAAGAGCCCCATGATTCTGAAGAAAAAAATGATACTGATGAAAATAAAAATGTAAAAACAGCTACTTTGTCAGGAAAAGTTTCAGGAAATTTTATTCATCCAATTAACCTAATGTTAAAAAATAAAAAAAATAACTATTCTAATACTATTCAAATAGATGGTAATTATGTTATTAATGAGATATTAGAAGGCAAATATCAATTGTTGATATATGAGGATAGAAATAATAATTCTGTATTAGATATAGGATCATTTGATAGCAATGAATTTGCAGAACGTTTTTTTGTTTATCCTGATTCACTAATTTTAAGAGCGAATTGGGAATTAGAGATTCCACAATGGAATTATAGTAATGAGGAGGGAAAATAATGACTGTTGTAGCAGTAAGCGGATATTTTGATCCATTACATATTGGTCATCTAGAATATCTTGAAATGGCAAAAGAACTTGGTGATAAATTAGTTGTAATTGTTAACAGTGATAAACAAGCTATATTAAAAAAAGGCAAACCATTCATGAAAGAAGATGATAGATTAGAAATTGTTGCTTCATTAAAATGTGTCGATGAAGTATTTTTAAGTATTGATAAAGATAACAGTGTTTGTAAAAGTTTAGAAGCTATTAAACCAGATATTTTTGCGAATGGTGGGGATAGAAATCTTTCAGAAGCTCCAGAGACTGCTGTAATGGAAAAATATAATATTCAAATGGTAGATGGTTTAGGAGAAAAAATTAGAAGCAGTAGTGCAATTACAGGTATCAAGTGCGACACAAACGAATAAATAAAAAATACGAAGAATTAATTAATGATTTTATCGACTTGAGTGATAAATTAGGTGTAAGAATTGTACATGATAAGGGAGATTTTCATGGTGATAGTTGTTTGTTATTTTCTGATAATCTTATTGTAATTAACAAACATAAACCTCTAGAGCAACGTGTTAATATTTTGGCAAAATGTTTTAGTAGAATGAAAATAGATAATATTTATATTAAGCCTGTACTACGAGAAGTAATTGATAAAGTAAAAACAGAAAAATAATATGTCTAATAATAAACATTTATGGGCTCCATGGAAGATGGAGTATATCAAAAATAAAGATTCTTCTCAGAAGCTTTTCTCTGAGAAATCTAATGAGACTGAGGATAGAGAAAATTTGATTCTTTATAGAGGAGAATTCTCTTATATCATCATGAATTATTATCCTTATAACAATGGACACTTAATGGTTGTTCCATATGAGGAAATAGACTCAATGGAAAATTTAGGAGATGATGCACTAAATGAAATGATGTATCTTGTGAAAAAATCAATGAAAATTTTAAAACAAAATTTACAGTGCGAAGGATTTAATTTTGGAGCAAATATTGGAGAAGGATCAGGAGCATCTATCCCGAAACATTTACATTTTCATATTGTTCCAAGATGGAAGTCTGATACTTCGTTTATGCCTGTGATCGGATCTACCAAAGTTGTTGCACAAGGATTACATGATACCTATGATCAGCTAAAACCATTTTTTGAGGAAATAAAATAATGGATTTATTTTCTCATAGTTGGCTTCCTTTTCTATATCAATATGGTTTTGGCTTATTAATATTTGGGGGCGGTTTATTTGCAGTATTTCGTGCATATGGTAGTGAAAAGTTTTGGCAAGAATATAAAATTTGGATACAAATATTAATTTGGGGATTTATCTATGTTTTATCTATCCATTTGGTTATGACTGTATCTGCATTGAATGATATGCCACAACTTTATTTAGTTATTCTTTCTCTTTATATAGTAAATGTTGCTATTCTTATTAGAGGTGTTCGATGAATACTGTTATTCCAACCAGTGATTTATTTTGGGGCATATTAGCTTTTTATGTCTTTTTTGTATTAGGAGCTGGACTATTTTTTGCACGTAATAATAAATCTACTGAAGACTTTTTCTTTGGAGGAAGAAGATTTTCTTGGTGGTTAATTGCAATGTCAATGCTAGCGACTGGAGTAGGATCACACAGTTTTGCTAAATATGCTTCTAAAGGATTTCAATATGGATTTTCATCCACTATGACTTATATGAATGATTGGTTTTTTATGCCATTATTGTTATTTGGATGGATTCCAATTATTTATTATATGCAGGTTAATTCAATTCCTGAGTATTTTGAACGTCGTTTTAATAGTACTGTAAGAAATTTATCAACATTTACTATGCTATTATATTTAGTTGGATATATTGGTATTGGATTGCTTGCTCTTGGTTCATTATTGCAACCAATATTAGGATGGGAAATTAACACAATTATTATTGTTGTAGCTGTGATTTCTGGCTTATATGTATCTTTGGGTGGCCAAACAGCCATCATTTTCACTGATTTAATTCAAGGAGTTGTTCTTTTATTTGCTGGAATTTTATTATTTGGATTAGGAATTATTTATTTAGGTGGTTTGGACATATTTTGGAATAATTTATCGATAACAAATAAATTACCTTTAGCTGATTTTAATTCTCCTCCTGATTTTAATTTTGTTGGAATTTTTTGGCAAGATGGTGTAGTAGGATCGGTAGGATTTGCTTTTATGAATCAAGCAGTTATTATGCGTTTTCTAGCAGCTCGTTCTGTGGTACATGCTCGACGAGCAGCTATGATGAATGTTCTTGTATTTTTACCAATTGGAACTCTTGCAGTCTCAAACTCTGGTTGGGTAGCAAGAGCAATAACAAATACTTCGCCAGATGTGATTGCAGAGACTGCAAATCCAAATGGAATTTTCACTATAGTGGCTGGTATTGTATCAGGTTCTGAAGCAATATTTGCATTTTTGGTAGCAGCAGTCGTTGCAGCTTTAATGTCAAGTTTAGATTCACAAATTAATGCATCAACAGCAGTAGCTGTGAATGATATTTATACTCCATTAAGCAAAAATCCATCTGAGAAGACTAAATTACGCATTTCAATGTTTACTTCTTTGTTTGTTACATTCATTGGTATACAAGCTGCTTTCTTATTTAGTAAATATGGAACCATTTATGAAGCACACGGTGCATTTCATAGCATTGTTACACCACCAATGGTTACTGTTATATTTTTAGGAATTTTTTGGCAACGTTTTTCTTCTAGAGCTGCAATATTAACATTTGTTTTAGGTGCAATTTTTATCTATTTAGGAGTCCTGTATCCAAAGATATTTGTAGAGCCTTTTTCTCATGGTATTGAATTTATTGAAGCAAAACCTTGGTCCTATATTAGAGCATTATATAATGTAGTGGCATGTTTATGTATTGGTGTCATTGTTACCTTGTTTACAAAACCACCAAAAAATTATGATCGAATCAAAGGATTAACTCTTTGGACGATTAAAGATGGTCCAAAATATTTTAAAGGATCTGAGGTTAATAAAAATGCTGGTATCACTATTCAATTTTCTGGTTCAGAAGTAGAGATTTCAGAAAAAGAAAATAATACGGTTTCTTTACCAAAAAAATATATGAATGAAATCAAAGGTAAAAAGGGAGATTTAATATATATCAGTGATCATAGGTGGTATTTGGGTGGATTAAAATCAACACATGCTCGCTTAGATAAAGTGTCAGGCAATAACAAAGTCATTATTTCTAAAGATGTCTTTGATCATGCACAATTTAATTTAGATCAAGACTTAATTATTGATCTTGAAGTATAATATTTTCTTGTTTTTTCAATAATATTATGAAAAATTCTTTTCAACTTAATTCCGGAGTAGCTCAGTTGGTAGAGCGAGTGACTGTTAATCACCAGGTCGGGGGTTCGAGTCCCTCCTCCGGAGCTCAAATAATGATTAAAACAATAAATCAATTAAATAACTTATAGGAAAAGATAAATGGAATTTCTTACTCTTTGGTCTTTGTTTGGATTTTTATTTGCTGTTTATGCTGTTACTGCTAATGACAGCATTCAAACATTAGGAACTTATATTGCATCCAATCGTGATGATGTAAAGTGGTATTGGATGTTTGCATATATGGGTTCTATTTTTTTATTAACCATGCTACAAGGTTTTTATGCTGGTGATCCAGCTTTTGGTAGATTAGATACATTTCCAGAAATAGAAATACAATGGTATCATGCAATAGCACCATTAGTTTTGATTATCTTAACAAGATTAAAAATACCAGTATCAACTACATTTTTGGTCTTATCTGTTTTTGCATCATCTGTTGTGATGGAAAAAATGTTGTTAAAGAGTTTTTTAGGTTATGCAGTATCTTTCGTTTTTGCTTGGGGATCTTGGTGGCTGATTAGTAAGTATATCCTATATGAAGGAGAAAAAGGAAACAATAAATACAATAACTATTGGAGAGTAGCTCAATGGTTAACCACTGGTTGGTTATGGGCAACATGGTTGAAGCATGATATGGCAAATATTATGGTATTTTTACCAAGATATAGTTCTATCGGTAACATCGATTTTCAATTTTTTGTTATTGGTGCGATGCTTTTAGGTTTAGGATTCATGTTTTATGAAAAAGGTGGGAGAATACAAGAAATTGTTTTATCAAAAACCAATACAAGATATGTAAGATCAGCTACATTCATTGATCTAGTTTATTGTTTTGTTTTGTATTATTTCAAAGAAGTCAATAATATACCAATGAGCACTACATTTGTCTTTATGGGAATGTTGGCAGGTAGGGAGCTTGGAATTTGGATGGCTATTGGTTATGGACAACTAACATATACCAGTAGACACAAAAAGGCCATTTTCCCGATGTTATACAAAGATTTCCTACGATTAATGCTAGGGTTGATGATTAGTGTAGCTCTTGCATATAGCATACAATGGTATAGTTCTCTATAAAATCTAGATATATGAATGTAAAAAATAAAATTGTACTAGTTACAGGTGCTGCTAAAGGTATTGGATTAGCTACAGTTAAGCGTTTACTGAAAAAAGATGCAAAGGTTATTCTATGGGATTTCCAAGAAGAAGACTTAGCTAATACTGTACAATCTCTAAAGCATAAAGGATACAATGTATTCTCTCAAGTCTGCGATGTAACAAATAAACAACAGGTTTATGCCAATGCAGACATTATTAGACAAGAAGTAGGGGAAGTAGACATCTTAATTAATAATGCTGGCACTGTGTATACAGGGTATATGTTAGATAGAACAGATGAAGAACTTGAAAATATGATTAATGTTAATTTTACATCTATGATTTACACTATTCGTGCTTTTCTACCTTCTATGTTGGATAGAAATTTTGGACATATCATTAATATCTCATCAGCTTCTGCCCTTGTTGGAGCACCTAAACTAGCAATTTATGCAGCTACTAAATGGGCTGTAATGGGATTAACAGAATCATTGCGGTTAGAAGCATTAAAAATGGGTAAAAAAGGTGTAAAATTTTCTTCTATACATCCGAATTTTATTAAAAAAGGATTATTTAGAGGCACTAAGCTCAATTTGTTTGGTAGTATTTTAGCTCCAGGTATTAGAGATCATGATGCAGTTGCTAAAGTGATTATGAATCGAGCAATTCGCTTTGGATTTCATTCTCCAAAAGTGCCTTGGGTAATGAATCAATTAAATTTAATGAGAGCTTTAGTCCCTAGTTCAATTTTAGTTAAATTAGGTTCTTTGTATGGATCAGATAATATGATGGACAAATATAAAGGATATGAAGATGGACGTTAGAAAAACTTTATTAATAATATTTTTCATTGCAGCTTGCAATCAAACTAATTCTGATGAAGCAGTACTAAGTGAAGATAATACACTTACCACATTTAAAGATTCTCTTAGCTATTCTATGGGAATTAATATAGGAAAAAATTTACCTCCTTATGCTGATATTGATAAAGATTTAATACAAAAAGGATTAACTGATTTCTTTGAGGGTAATGAACCTTTGCTAGATAATGTTGAAAGACAACAAATTTTAAGAGAATTCAATGTTTCAATGGCTGAATTTGAAAGAGAAGATATGAGAGCACAAAGTGAAGAATATCAAAGATTATCTAGAGAGAATAAAATTGCGGGACAAGAATTCCTTGAGAACAATAAAACCAAAGAAGGTGTCTTAGGAAGAAGAAGCACTCTTCAATTTAAAAAGATTGTAACAGGTACAGGAGAAATCCCAGATTTTGATGACGAAGTTACTGTTCATTATAATGGTTATCTTATTGATGGACATAAATTTGATAGTAGTTACGATCGTGGTGCTCCTACTACATTTCCAGTGAAAGGAGTGATTCCTGGATGGACTGAAATATTGCAAATCATGCCTGTTGGTTCTAAATGGGAAGTATATATTCCATATAGTTTAGCATATGGTGAAAAAGGTATACCTGGATCAGAGAAAGGAACATTTGTTATTCCACCTTCATCAACATTAATTTTTGAAATCGAATTGCTTGGAATTTCTAGGTAAATCTTATTTGTTATGAGATTTCCCCCTATTTTTTCTTTTAAAATAATCTTAATACTAATCATAAATTTTCTCTTCTTTAGCTGTGAGAATGATAGAAAATTTATTGTATCTAATGCTTTGTTTTATACCGATTCTAAGCCAGAATCAGCTATTGATAGTATTGGATTTCTTTTCAGAAAACATGTAATCATTGTAACGGGAAAAGAAGCTAACCAAGTATATGTTTATAATGCAATGGATGGTGAACTTCAACAAACTATTAATCGTGAAGATGCCTATCCTAATGGTATTACTACAGTTAATGATAATTTGGTATTAATTACAGAAAGAAACATGCATCATGTAGCTGTTTTCAATGCATCAATGGAATTTATTGGTACATTTGGATCAGATATTTTACGTGATCCATATGGAATTACAAATTATAAACAAAAAGATGGTAGCTATAGAATTTTTGTAACTGATAGCTATGATTATAATCAACCTAAACAGGATCGTATTGTATCATGGGAATTGAAATATGATGGTGATAAATTTTCTGTAAGTGAACACAGCATATTTGGTGAATACACATTACATCAAGTGGAAAGTATTATGGTTGATAGCTATTATCGTCGCTTATTAGTTGCAGAAGAAATGAAAGAACACTACAAAATAGTTGTGCTAGATTTAGATACAGGTCAACATGTTGATTCTACATTAGAGAATTTTAATTTTATTGAAGATCCAGAAGGCATTGCTTTAGTAACAGAAAAAGATAATCAAGGATACTGGATCTGTACTGAACAAAGCAAAGAAAATAATCGTTTTCACCTATTTGATAGAGCAAGTTTAGAATACATTGATACATTATATCTAGAAGATATCAGTTATACAGATGGTATTGCTACTGCTTATATGCATAGCAATTGGTATTTATATGCTTCTGATAATGATCATAGAGTAGGCGGGTTCCTTCTACCTGAAATCAATCATTGATTATGTCAAATAAGAAATAATATGTTACAATACTTCTTAATGAATGCTTGGAGATTTCCTATTATAAAACGTGCATGGGTATTACCTAAAATGTCTGCTGATTCTTTCAAACGAGATTTAAACGATAATCGTCCAATTGTCCTTTGTTGCGGAGATAGTATCACTCATGGGCACATAGGATATGATTGGGTAGGGTCATTGCGAGAGAAAGATTCTTCAAAAATATATGTTAATGCTGGAGTGAATGGAGATTTAGCATGGAATCTAAATCAAAGACTGGAAAATGCCTTAAAGTGTAATCCAGATTATATTACTATTCTTATTGGTACAAATGATGCTATGGGTAGCCAAAAAATTAAGTTTATTCAAGAATCTTATGTTACAAACAAAGAATTGCCACAATTACCGTCAATAGATTGGTATGAAAAAGAATTAGAATCTATGATTCAATATATACAATCTAATAGCGAAGCAAAAATTGCTATTAGCACTTTACCTTGGGTTGGAGAACATAATTCTCATTCAATTATGGATGTTGTAAGAAATCATAATATTATTATTAAGAATATAGCTGAAAAATACAATCTTACATTAATTGATTTATTTAATCATTTAAGTCATATCATTGGAGATAATAATTCTAGTGAGCCTTATTTAACTACTCAATGGCGTACTATAAGAATTATTCGTGCAGTTATACTGCACTATGTTTTTGGTTGGAATTGGAAAAAAATTGGAGAAAAATACGGTTTAAAAACAATGTGTGACCATATTCATTTAAATGAGAATGGTGGAATTGTTTTAGAAAATCTAATTAAGGAATTTCTCGACTAAAAATACCAATTTTAGTGCTTTGCCTCCTCGAGAGGATTCGAACCTCTGACCTACTGCTTAGAAGGCAGTTGCTCTATCCAGCTGAGCTACGAGGAGTAGAGGAATTTAATCAAATAATGATATATATTTGGAGAATTTTTGTATTATTTAGCGACGAGCCTCCGACGAGAAAATTCTTGCTATAGTTCAAGTTTAGCTGTAGACTTATTTGATGCAGTCAAAAATTGCGTTTTTAATTCAATATTAAGGAGAAAAAACATGGCTGAAAAAGTAAAGACAACTGGCGTTTCAAAAGAAAGCGGATACCTATATTACCTTGGTAAAGATGGTAACGTATGGCGTTCAGGTATGTCAAGAGGCGGTAAAGGTGGCGGAAACGCTGA
>JAYZKH010000024.1:0-11095 GCA_036163585.1 Fidelibacterota bacterium | reverse complement strand
AAGCTTTACATGGTATTAATGATATTGATCAGTCATTATTTGTTGCAAAGCAAATTAATGATGATAAACTGGATCCAAATCTCAAGACAATATATAATATAGAACTTGGAGATATATTTTCTGAAATTAGTCTTTTTGATAAAGCTTTTGAACATTATTTGAGTGCAAATAAATCAAATACTGATCCAAGAGCTAAAAAGAGAATCAATCAACGATTGAATAAACTATTAAGGATGGGTTTAGATCAAAACACTCTTTCTTCCATTGCATTATTAGAAGATAATTCAAATAATTTAAATATAATAAAACTCGCTCAATCTTTTACATTAGCTTCAGATAAGTCTCAAAAATGGAAAGAGATATTTTCATCCGTTGATTATTCCATGCTTTCTAGAGAATTCAGATCATCTTATAATTATTTAAAGAAAAATTTATCAACAAGTAATTATTTTATTGCAAAAGTTGGTATTGTCTTATCATTAACAGGAGATAATTCTGAGTATGCACAAGCATTTCTTTCTGGATTGCAAAAAGGAAATGAATTATTAAATAATAAAAATAAAATTTCTTATATCATTTATGATAATCAAGGAAATCAATTAAATACAATTAAAGCATTCAATGAATTACACTCTTTTCATAAAGTTGATGCAATTATAGGTCCTACCAATAGTAAAAATCTTATATCAGGGGCGACAGCACTTTCTAATTCTGGCATACCAATTTTTGCACCTGGATCTATTGATGAAGATATACACTCCATTAATAGCAATGTTCATTTGCTTAATTCATCCATTGATTATAAAAATGAAGTGTTAGCAAATCATATGATAAGCAATCTTGGATTAGAACAAATCGCAATTATTGCACCAAAAACAGATGATGGAATTAAAGAAGTAGATTCATTTTTAGAGCAAATGAACAAATTAAATAAAGAACCTGTTTCTGTTCAATGGTACGAAAACACTGATCCTGTTGATTTAAGGCCTTTATTTACAGAATTAAGAGAAGTAGCTTGGGAAATCAAAAGTGCAGATGAATACAAAGAGTTTTTAGGTGTAGATATTGATACACTTGATGCAATGTTTGATGTGGATTCAGATGATGTATATGATATGTTTGATTTCAATACACAAGAAGAAGAAATTGATTCAACAAAAGTTGTTTTAGATATCATTGATGGTGTATTTCTTCCATTATCTGGACAAGGATTGACTTATGTTGGAACACAGATTGCACTCGCAAATTTAGAAACACAATTTTTTGGCAATGAGCTATGGTTAGATTTAGACTTTATTAATCAAGAAAATGTATCATCTCATATTATTGGAATGTATTTCGTAAGTAGCTTCTTACCTAATTATAGAGTCGGTAATAAATTTGATTATAATGCAGAATTGAATAATGCATTTCATTATGGTCTTGATTTGTCTCGTTTTCTTAATTCTACAATTGATGGAAATAATTTTAATATGTCTTCAAGCAATTCAAATAAATATTCTTCTACAAGAAGATTTGATTTTAGTGGAGGACAAGTCAATAGAGATATTAATTTATTTAAATACTCAAATAGAAGATTAATTAAAACGAAGATTGTAAATAATCAAACTAATTCAGATGTTGATTGATTATTCTGAAAAAATCGATATAAAAGATTTAAATATTCTATTTTCTTTATCTAGTTTTGATGATTCTAAAAATACTAAATCTATTATCAGAATGAATCAAACCCATTCCAACAAATCTTTGTTTATCGATAAATTTTCAAAAGAATATGAAAATTGTGATGGAATATTTACTTCAAACAGAGATTTAATATTAGAAATCAGAACTGCAGATTGTTTGCCAATATTTTTTATAAATAAAAATTTTTTTGGTGTTGTGCATGCAGGTTGGAAAGGTTTGGCAGAAGGAATTATTGAGAATTCTATTGAATTGCTTATTAGAAATGATTTTATATTAGATGATACTCGTGTCTTGATTGGTCCTTCAATAAGCAAAGAAAATTTTGAAATTAGAGATGATGTTGCAGTTTTTTTTGATAATAAATTCTTGATATCAAAGAATGGAAAGACTTTTTTAAGTTTGCAAGATATTGCAATTAATAAATTAAATTCTTTTAATATTTATGATATAGTTGATGTAAAAGAATGTACTTACAGTACACCACATTATTATTCATACAGAAGAGATAAAACTGAGAAAAGAATAGAGGGAAGAATATACTATGAATGAATTATTTAATTATCTAGTCTTAGGGTTCGTACAAGGGGTGACAGAATTTTTTCCTATAAGCAGCTCAGGACATCTAGTTTTATTTGAGGATTTTTTGGGAATTAATAATGCAGGAGCTTCTGCAGAAATTATTGCACATTTCGGTACTTTATTTAGCATTATTCTTTTTTATAGAGCTACATTTTTTTCAAATAAAAATCCTGATGACTTTTTTCATATAACTACTTTAAAAATGATTGTTCTTTCTACCATTCCTGCTATCTTGGTAGGTTTATTTTTTGATTTAGAAATATTTTTTAATTATGATTTTGTTAAAAATGCTTTATTGTGTAATGGAGGTTTTTTAATTGCAATGAGTGGCTTAAGAGATACTATGGAAAAGTCTACAATGTTTCAAAATCCTCCGGCATGGCGATGGAATTATAAAACTTCGCTTTTTTTAGGTATTTTCCAAGCTTTGGCTATGCTTCCTGGCATATCAAGATCAGGTATGGTAATTAGTTATGGATTATTTGTTGGTTTAGAAAAAAAGAAAATAATTCAATATGCTTTCTTTATGGCGGTTCCTGTAATTCTCTTATCAATTGTTTATAAATTGTTATTTTCTGATGGTTTTGAATCGATCGCTTTTCAATCAGGATTAGTTTTATTCTTATCTTCATTTCTGTTTGGATATTTTAGTTTAATATTTTTAATCAAATTCCTTGAAAGATTTAGTTTTGCTTGGTTTGGATTGTATTGTATAATTATTAGTTTAGTTTTATGATAGAAATAATTTTTACACTCTATTTATTGTTGATAATATTTGTTGGTATTCTTTCCAATAAATTTATTAATTCTCAACTTGATTTCTTGTTAGCAGGTCGTAGACTTGGTCCTTGGGTTACAGCATTCTCCGAGAGAGCATCCGGTGAATCGGCATGGCTATTGTTAGGTTTGCCAGGAGCTGCCATTGCAGTTGGGTATGGTGAAGTATGGGCTGTCATCGGAATTATTAGCGGTATTATTCTTTCTTGGTTTCTTATAGCAGAGCGATTAAGAGCAGAGACAGAAAAATATCAAGCACTAACTATCCCTGATTATTTACATAAGAAATTCAATGATACTTCAGGAGTTATTAAAACCTATTCCTCAATAATTATTGGTGTTTTCTTTACATTTTATGTATCTGCTCAATTTCATGGTTCTGGAAAAATCTTAAATACTATTTTTGACATTGAACCTCTATATGGGATTTCTTTGAGTGCAGTAGTGATTATAATATATACAATTATGGGAGGTTTACTAGCAGTTGCTTGGACAGATCTTGTACAAGGAATATTGATGATTGGTACATTAGTTATTCTTCCTATCGTTGGTTTGATTGAGTTATCATCTTTTGATTTGCCTATAAGAGAATTAATTATGAGTGCAGATACTCAAAAAAGTGCACTAGTGCCTTCTGGATTAACTGCTTTTGCTACATTTTCAGTAATTGTAGGAGGTTTAAGTTGGGGATTGGGTTATTTTGGACAACCGCATCTTTTGATTCGATATATGGCTATTAGATCTGTTGAAGAGGTGAAACAAGCACGTGTTATAGCCGCATTATGGGCTATTCCTGGCATTTCAGGTGCTTTCCTAATTGGTGTAGTAGGCATGGGATACTTTGGAGAAGACTTTTTTATTGGAAAAGATGTAGAAAATGTTATGCCTATGCTTGCTGAAGCTTTATTACCTGCATGGTTAGCTGGATTATTAATATCAGGAGCAGTTGCTGCGATGATGTCCACTGCAGACTCTCAATTATTAGTTTCGACATCTGCTATCGGTGAAGATTTAGGAATCAAAGTTTCAAAAAAAGATGATAAACTGTTAAATAGCAGAATTATAACTATTCTTTTAGGCATTTTTGCTTATTTGGTTGCAATGTATTCTGAATGGAGTGGAAAAACTATCTTTAGCATTGTTAGTTTTGCATGGAGTGGACTTGGATCTTCTTTTGGTCCCGCAATCTTGCTTGCTTTATGGTGGAAAGATATCACAAGAAAAGGAGTTATTGCAGGCTTGTTTACTGGATCTATTGTAACAATTTTTTGGGGAAGCAATCCTTATTTACAGTCTATTATAACAGAACGATTTATTAGTTTTTCACTCGCTTTTTTTGCTATAATAATTGTGAGTAAGTATAAAAAGATATGATTAAAGCAATACAAGCAATACAAAATATTAAAAAAGATTCCGATACTAATTATTTATTAGTTGGTGATCACGACTTTCTTTATCTATATATGAAGAATCTAATTAAAAAAAGTAATACAGATTCTTTACAGTCTATGACATTTGATTGTTCTGAAAAATCTAGTGTTCAAGATGATATTTTGAATAATCTTAGCTCAATTGATCTCTTTGAATCAAAAAAAATCATAATTATAAAGAATATCAATAAAGTAAATAAAAAAAATAGAGATTTGTTTATTAATGCTTTATCAAGTAATAAAAATTCTAATATTCTTATATGTACCGATAATTCTTTTCTTGGTTTTGACTACAAATCAAAGAAAAATTTTATTAAAAGCCAATTTGTTAATGAAATTGTACCTTTTTTTAATGTAATTGATATTAGTGTTCCATTTGAAAGTGAAATGGGAAGATGGATTAAGATTTTTGCAAGCGATTTTGATTTTCCAATCAATAGTAATATTGCTAATAACTTAATTGAAATATTTGGTAATAATTTTTCAGCGATTTATAATGAAATTTCAAAGTTAAGTGTGCTTGCTGACAATGTAGATGATATAAATGAAGATTGGTTGGATAGTTTTTATGATTGGAAAAAGAATAAACAACTTTGGGAATTAAATTATGCTATTTGCGATAAAGATGTTGATAAAGTACTGTCATCTGGAATATCAATTCTTAATCAATTTGGACTTTTATATGTTTTAAACTCCTTTTTTACAATTTTTGAAGCATTATTTTTTACCAAAATAAATAATGGAACAATTACTGATTCCAGTCGTAGCAATTTAAGAGGGAAAGTTATTACTAAAATCCCTTTGTCTTCAGAGAAGTACACTCTTGAAGAAATTGAAAGAGGTATTAATTTATTAGCCGGTTTAGATAAAAAGATTAAAACGAGAAATATTATTAATGAGTCAGAATTTACAAACCTTGTCACCCAAATCTATCGATATGAATGAAGAATTTAAATTGACTGATGAACAATTAATTGAGCGATTTCAGAATGGTGATCGTCATGCTTATGATGAATTAGTAAAACGATATAAAGATCCTTTATACAATTTTGTATTTCGATACTTAAATAATCAATTTGCTGCTGAAGACATTGTCCAAGAAACAATGATTAAGCTATTTACTCATAAAGATTATTATAAGCCTGTTGCAAAATTTTCTACATGGATATATACGATTGCTAAAAATTTGGCATTGACAGAAATAAGAAAAAATAAACGAAGAAAAACTGAATCAATGTGGAATGATCAAGGACAGCCCATTGATGTTCCAAGTAATGAAGATTCTTTAGAAAAAAAGGTTCACAATAAACTTGCAGTAGAAGAATTAAACAGATGTTTAGACGAGATTCCCGAAAATTTTCGTATTGCAGTAGTTTTAAGAGATTTTCAGGAACTTTCTTATGCAGAAATAAGTAAGATACTAGAAATACCAGTTGGTACAATCAAATCTAGAATTAATAGAGGCAGAATTCAACTGGCTGAAAAATTGAAACACTTTAAGGAGTAAAAATGGATTATAATAAATTTGAAGATAGAATCTCAAGCTGGATTGAAGGAGATCTTGACTTAAAAGATCGTAAGGAATTTGAAGCTTTTTTAGCTGAAAATCCTGAGTATCAATCAAAAGTAGATGAGGTATCTAATGTTATCTCAACAATGAGAGAATCTGAGTCCTTAAAGCTTTCAGAAGAATTTGATAAAAAGTTAGCTAACAAAATAGATAATCTTAGTGTTGGTGCTAGCGAAGAACAATCAAATGAAATTTTTGGTTTTTCTCGTCAAAATTTTGCATATCTTGCTCTATCTTTAGGTGCAATTTTATTTCTTATTTTCCAGTTTCCTGCAAATTCATTTGACGAAAATATAATTAATAATTCTCGTCTTGTATCAGAAGAAAATGCTAAAACAGTACCAGTAAATGAGGACTCTTTAGATACAAAAGATAAAGAGAACAATAATTATAATATTAATGGAACTTTTGTTAACGATAAAAAGTAATCTTCTTTAATATTTTTTATAGTTATATAATCCTCTCTAATTAAATTCAAAACGTATGTAATTTGTTGCATTATGTTTAAAAAATATATAGCTATAATATCTTTATTCTTTATTTTGGCCTGTGGTACACAGACTAGCCAAATTGATATCTCTTCATTGTCTGATTACAAGCAAGAAGAAAAACAAGGATTATCAGACCAATCTATAGATGATGCTCAAGGAATTCAGTTTTTTATGGATGGATTAATGTTTATGGAGCAAGGTGACTATTCAAGAGCAATTATTGAGTTTCAAGATGCAATTGAGCTGGGATCACTATCTGGAGAGATTTATTATTCAGTCTCTGAATGTTACTGGATGATTCAAAAGTATGATAAAAGTATTCAGTATGGATTATTAGCAATTAATTATGATGAAAATAATAGAGATTATAGTATTTCATTGGGGAAAAAATATATTGCACTTAATGAATTAGAGAAAGCATTAGATCTATTTATTAAAGTTTCCGAAAAATATGAAGACAATGCAGATGTTTTATTCATCATTGGTGATTTAAAAGCAGAACTAAATGATGTTGATTCAGCTTTAGTGTACTATCAACAAACTTACAACAAAGATAACTCATTGATTCTTGCTTTGGAAGTAGCAGCAGAACTAGCATTAAGGTCTAATCATCGTGATACAAAAGTAATATTAAAGAAGCTTTTGCTTGCAGATCCATCTAATCCAAAGTATTTACAATTATTTATCGAAGCACTTCCACAATCAAGCAGTCTTAATGATATTGAAGATCTCATAGAAAATGAAGATATAACAAAGAATCCATTTGTTAATAATCTGTATAATCAACTAGGTTATGAATATTTAATGAGTGGATCTCTTGATAGAGCAGAGTCCTATTTTCAAAAATCTTTATCAATCAATGATAATGATAGATTTGCTTTATACTATCTATCAAACATATATAGAGATTTAAAGAAATATGATGAATCAATTGCAGTAGCAAAAAAACATATTGCTCTTTATCCAAAGGAAAGAGAAGGTTATATCAATCAAATAATTTCTTTACTTACTCTGAAGGATTATCAAACTGCTATTGAAGTATCATTAGAATCTTTAAATATCTTCCCTAATGATTTTGATATAAATTATTTTTTAGGTATAGCTTATTATTCAACAGAGAAATTTATAGAAGCAGAGTCATATTATACAAAATCTCTTAAGATAGACAATCAATCAGTTCCTGCCATGCATGGTTTAGCTATGGCTTATGATAAAAATAAAAAATGGGAAAAATCAGATCAATTATATATCGATTTAATTTCAAGAAATACTAAAGATGCACAAGCTTATAATAATTATGCTTATAGTTTAGTTGAACGTAATGAAGATATTGATTATGCCCTTACTTTGGCTGAAAAAGCAATTCAGTTAAGTCCAAATACATCCGCTTATCTTGATACTGTTGGATGGATATATTTCAAGTTGGGAAATTTCGAAAAAGCAAAAGAATTTATAGCACAATCAATTGTTTATGATGATTCAAGTGCTGTTGTTTTAGAGCATTATGGAGATGTTCTTATTGCTCTAAAAGAGAAAGATGAGGCACTAGTATTCTATAAGAAAGCACTTGAGTTAGATCAAGACAATAATACATTATCAGAAAAAATATCTTCATATGAAAATCAATAAAAAGTTATTTATACAACTTTCAGTATTGCTTGTATTTATCAGTTGCAGTTCTAATAACCAATTTATTGAAATTGATTATTCAAAGAATGCAAATCTTACAACTATGGAAAAACAATTCTATAAAAGTTCTGGTTCAGGCAAATTAATTGCGAAAGGCAAAAATAATTTTGTTTCTTATTTTGATTTTATATCTACAGAGAATTCTTCATCAATTGTATTTAGAGACTTTCTCAGAAGAAAACAATTTCTTGTCGAAATTGTTGATAAAGATATACGATATCATGATATAAAGAATAGAAGTGATGTTGATATACGAAGTTTTAATAATTTTTTTCCTATAGCAACGAAGATGGATGCAAATACATATAAAAAATTGATGTGGGGCATACCAGATGCTTTTAATGAAATAGATCTAATTACAAAAAAAGAATTTTCAGTATCAACTAAGCTTATTTCAGTTGATGATAGGAATTTAATTAACGAATTGATATTTTCTTTTAATAACAATAAACAAGAGTATAAATTGCTTTTTTTAGATAGAAAATTTTTAAATAAAGAATAGTTTGATATGAATCTTTCAATTATAGTCCCTATTTATAATGAATCTGAATCAATTCTTCATTTTATTGAAGAATTATCAGGTTTATACAAGAATAATTCTGATGTAGAAGTTATTTTTGTGAATGATGGTTCTAGTGATAACACACTATCGATACTTAAAACAAATATGAATAATGTTCCAAATGCTAGAATTATCAATTTATATAGAAACTATGGAAAGTCAATTGCATTGCAAGCAGGTTTTGATGTAGCACAAGGATCAATTATCGCAATGATTGATGCAGATTTACAGGATGACCCAAAAGAGATTAAAAGCCTTGTCGATCATTTAAACAAAGGACATGATCTTGTGTCAGGATGGAAAAAGAATAGAAAAGATCCATTTGAGAAGAAAATTGCATCTTCCATATTTAATTTTTTTGTTAGATTATTTAGCGGTTTAAAGATTCATGATTCAAATTGTGGTTTAAAAGTTCTCCGAAAAGAAGTTGTCAGTACACTCAATTTATATGGTGGTCGTCATCGATATATACCTCTTTTAGCTCATCAGAAAAATTTTTCTGTTTCTGAGTTGGTTGTTGGACACAGAGAAAGAAAATTTGGAATATCAAAATATGGTACAAAGCGTTATTCCGAAGGATTTTTCGATTTTTTAACCATTCTTTTCCTTGGAAAATATATGGATCGACCTCTTCATTTTTTTGGTGCAATTGGTTTATTATTTTCTTTATTAGGGCTTATGGTTGAATCGTATATCTTATATTTAAAATATTTTCTTTTTGAACCATTTCAACAACACATTGCTTTACTAATTTTTGGTGCCATTTTAATTATTGTTGGCCTTCAGCTTTTTACTTTTGGTTTATTAGGAGAATTAATTGTCAATAAAGAACAAAAGATTAAGAAGTATATTAAAGAAATAATTGAGTAGATCAATTGAAGATTCTTACTATAGGTCCATTTCCACCATTGAGAGGTGGCATCTCTGATTTTCATTCTTCTCTTTTTAACGAATTTTCAAAACACCATGATGTTAGTGTATTAAATTTTAAAAAATTGTACCCTTCTCTTATATTCCCTGGAAAAAATCAATATCATGATAAACATATAGAAAGCGATAGTGTTTACAATATTCTAAATCCAATGAATATATTTTCTTGGTTTCGTGCTAAAAAGATAATCAATAGAATTAATCCAGATAGAATTATCATTTCTTATTGGCATTTTTTCTTTATTCCATTGTATGTATACATATTAAAGAATACAAAAAATGTTCAACGATATGTTTTATTTCATAATGTTTTATCGCATCAAAGGAAATCTTATGAGAGATACCTATTGAGATTGTTGCTCAAACATATTGATTGTTGTGTAGTTATGAATGATTCTGCAAAAAAACAAATAAATGAAATTGATAATAACAAAAAGGTTATTAAAACATTTCATCCTTTATATCTGCTCGATAATAATGCACATACAAAAGAAAGTGCTAGAGAAGAATTAGGCATAGTAAACAGTAAAGTAATTCTATTTTTTGGATTAATTCGCCCATACAAAGGTCTTGATACTCTCATTAAAGCAGTAAAAAATTTGAATAGTTCTTTATCTGATTTCAAAGTAGTTATAGCCGGTGAAAATTATGAATCAATGTCAAAATATTATAATTTGATTAATAAGCTCAATTTGGAAGAAAAATTTATGTTCGACTTAAAGTTTATTGATCAAAATGATACTGCTAAATATTTTATGGCTTCCGATGTTGTTGTTATGCCTTATAAACATGGTTCACAAAGTGGAGTGCTATCCCTTGCTTATAATTTTAATCGACCTGTAATTGTAACAAATGTTGGTGGCTTAAGTGAATATATTGTTAATGGTAAGACTGGCTTTGTTGTTAATGATGAACAAGAATTGTCTAATAAGATTGGTCATTTTTTTAAAGACAATCTATTTGGAGAGATGAGTTATTTTATTCGTGATTATAAAAAACAGTTTTCTTGGGAAGAATTTGAAAGAAAAGTAAATGAATGATCAAGCATATCCAAAAGTTCATGTTATTGTTCTTAATTGGAATGGTAAAGATGTTATAGAACAATGTTTGTCATCCCTGAAAAGAGTTGATTATCCGAATTATGAAATCTTAGTAGTTGATAATAATTCTTCTGACGATTCTGTCAATTTTTTAAAGGATAATTTTTCTGATATTAATCTTCTTTGTTTAGAAAAAAACTTAAAATATGCAGGAGGCAATAATGCCGCTGTAGATTTTCTTAGATTTGATGAAGATGATTTCTTTCTTTTTATAAATAATGACACAATTGTTAGTAGAGACTTTATTAATCATTTAATCGATCCTTTTCTAGAAAATTCTG
>JAYZKH010000023.1:0-15085 GCA_036163585.1 Fidelibacterota bacterium | reverse complement strand
TGTTTGGAGAAACACATTTTGGAATTAATATAGGTTTCCTATTTAATAATTGATAAAAAGGTATTATTGGCTCCACAATTCAATATCAAAAAGGACATTTCAAAAGCTGAAACGCTTCCATCTTCTTTTTATAAAAATCAGGATGTTTTTGATCAGGTAAAAGAAAAAATTTTTTTAAAATCATGGCAATGGCTTGGAGATAACTCCTCTTTAAAGCTAACGAACTCTATACAACCACTTACTTTATTAGATGGTTTTTTAACTGAACCTATCTTATTGACAAGGAATAAAGAAGGAGAGATTAAATGTATGACAAATGTTTGTACACACAGAGCTCATATTCTTGCTTTAGGACCTGGTCAATCAAAAAATATTAAGTGTGCATACCATGGTAGAACTTTTGATTTGAATGGCAATTTTAAATCAATGCCAGAATTTGAAAAAACAAAAGACTTTCCAAGAGATTGTGACAATTTGTATCAATTTCCACTTTCAGAATGGGGCCCATTTTTATTTGCAGGACTAAACCCATCTTTTGATTTTGAAGAAGTTCTTAAACCTATGAATGAAAGAATTGGATTTTTGCCATTAGATCAATTTTCATTTGATAGTAGTCTCTCTAAAGATTATTTAGTACAGGCACATTGGGCACTATATTGTGATAATTATCTAGAAGGATTTCATATTCCTTTTGTACACGAGGGTTTAAATAAAGTATTAGACTATGGAAGTTATACTACAGAATTATACAAGTATTCTAATCTTCAAATTGGTTACTCAGACAATTCAAATGAAACATTTGATTTACCAAAAGATCACATTGATTATGGTAAAAAAGTAGCAGCATACTATTTCTGGATTTTCCCTAATATGATGTTCAATTTTTATCCATGGGGATTATCGATAAATATTGTCAAACCAATTAGTATAGATCGTACAAAAGTTTCTTTTCTAACTTATGTTTATGATCCTAGCAAGCTTCATAGAGGAGCTGGAAATGATATTGATAAAGTCGAAAGGGAAGATGAATTCATTGTTGAAAATGAAAGCAAAGGTATTCAATCTTCATTTTATCAGTCTGGTAGATTTTCTCCAACAAGAGAAAAAGGAGTTCATCATTTTCAAAGGTTAATTGCTCAATTTCTCGATTAAAGATTCTTTTCAATGTGAAAAGGCGGGAGATATGTGCTTCATGACTAATAGTCTAATTAGAGATAAAAATATGCTAAATATGTTATGATAGCCATTTTTTAGAATAAGCCCCCGCCTCAACTAACTCATATTGACCATTAAATCTCATACCTTTTTTAAAGAAAAACAAGAAAAAACCGACCAGTCGGTCTTTTTTTAAGAAATATCTATTTGATATGGAATATATAATGAGGAAATTTTGCAGCCCGTAGGGGAATCGAACCCCTGTTGCATGGATGAAAACCATGAGTCCTAACCACTAGACGAACGGGCCAAAAAAACTTGAGTAATTTAGGTTATGGTTAGTCAATTTCCTATCAATTTACATCAAGAATATCAAGCAGTTCCCCACTCTCATGTAATTCATTCGCAATATCTGCTCCACCAATTAATTTACCTTTAACAAAGAGTTGAGGAAAAGTCGGCCATCCAGATAATGCAGATAGATCAGGTCTCATTTGTTCATGTTCCAAGATATTCACATCTTTATATTCAACTCCATAATGATTGAGTAGTTGAACTACATTGTTTGAAAATCCACAAACAGGAGCTTCTTTAGTTCCTTTCATAAAGAGAACAATAGAGTTTTCATCTATAATCTTTTTAAATTGTTCTTTAAAATTCATATTTTAATTTATTATATAAAGGGTAAAGAGCAAAAATGAAATTATTTTCTTGGAATGTGAACGGAGTAAGAGCAATTGAGAAGAAAGGATTCTTAAATTGGATGTCTTCTGAACTACCTGATATTCTATGTATTCAAGAAACAAAAGCTAAATTTGAACAGTTGCCTGATACATTACAAGATATTGATGGATATTATTCTTATTGGCATTCTGCTGAAAAATTAGGATATAGTGGTGTTGCTACTTTTTCCAAAAAAGAACCCCTTCATGTGCAATATGGATTGGGAATTGAAAAATATGATAAAGAAGGCAGAGTGTTGATTACTGAATTTGATAATTTTCTTCTTTATAATATTTATTTTCCTAATGGTCAAAAAGATGATGTTAGATTACAATACAAATTAGATTTTTATGATGAATTATTAGAAATTCTTGATGATCAAGTTGCATCAGGAAATAATGTGATTGTAGCTGGAGATTGGAATACTGCACATAAACCAATTGATTTAGCAAATCCAAAAGCTAATAAAAACTATTCAGGATTTTTACCAGTGGAGAGAGCTCAGCTTGATACCTATATTGAGCATGGATATATAGATACTTTTCGGCTCTTTCATGATGAACCAGACAGGTATTCTTGGTGGACTTATCGCTTTGGAGCACGTCAAAGAAATGTTGGATGGAGAATTGATTATTTTTTTACAAATCAAGATTTTGTAGATAACATTTCAGATGCAGATATTCATGAAGATGTAATGGGTTCGGACCACTGTCCTGTATCAATTGAATTAATTGATAATTTCTAAAATTGAAAAATAAAGACTTAATGTATGCCCAACTCTTTCACCATTTAAGCTATCTGGAAATTGAAATACAACAGAATTTTTAATGGTTTGGTTGTATGGATCAAAATCATATTTTTTTAGTTGAGAATCAAACTCTGGTAAGTTTCTCCATTGTATATGTCTATTAGTGAATCCATTTTCAAATTCGTTATTTAGGCTATCAATTTTCTCAGAACATTGCTTTTGAAATATTGATTCATACAATCTTATTAATAGAGGTGTTTTTTCACGTTCATAGTAAACAGGTGTCGCAACAGTATTAAATGTGATTTTATTATTGTATGGAAATGATTTATTAGTAAACATAACTACAGAACCTCCCATACTATGACCTACAATTTGCCAATCATCAACTTCTGGATATTTTTTGATTAAATTTTCTAATTCGAGTGAAAATTTTTTGGCTATTTTGCTGGGACATTCATTCCAATCATATTTATAAAAGAATGTTTTAATATCTTTTTCTATCAGCAAGTTGAAAGGCTGTACCCACTCATCATGAATCGTAAGCCAATATGCTGGATAAAATCCATGAATACCGATTATTGCCTGAGTTTTGTTATTATCATGGATAATATTTATTCCATCTGGGATTCTCTCTATCTCTTTATGCGATTTAAATCGATCTTGTGCATTAGATACACTCAAGAACAAAATAATGAAAAAAGTAATTAGTCTTTGATTTCTCATTCTATAATATTGAAATTGCTAAAATGAATATTAAACTAGAATTAGTAAAAACAAAAGAAGACTATCAAAAGATTCTAAATATTCGAAGAAAAGTTTTTATTGAAGAACAAAATGTTTCTGAAGATATAGAGATTGAATATGAAGACGAATCATTCCATGTGTTAGCTTCTAATGATAATGAACCTGTTGGTACAGGGAGATGGAGAAAAACAGACTTCGGTTTTAAATTGGAACGATTTGCAGTATTAGAGCATTTAAGAGGAAAAGGCATTGGAAAACAATTAGTATTATTTATTTTAAATCAGTTGTCAGATGATAATATGATATATTTACATGCACAGGAAGATGTGATAAAGTTCTACGAAAATTTGGGATTTGTAATTATTGGAGATAAATTCCTTGAAGCTGACATAGTTCATGCAAAAATGATCTACAAAAAGAAAAATAAGAAGTCTATCTAATGAATCAGAAGTCTCATATTCGTTTATTCAAAATTATTTTAGCCTATTGGCCATTTTTATTATTATCAACTATTGCTGCAATCTTTTTTGTTATCTTTAATGCTACTTCTGTCTGGATTACTGCCACTATGATTAATAATGTCTTGATTGAGTTTGATGATATGGTTGCAGAAAATCTTCGTTTGATGAGTTTAGATAGTTTATCAATGAATGATCGTATAAAACTTTATTCTAACCAATTATTATTAAAAGATTCGGCAATTGCAACAATGTCATCTGTATGTGTTGCACTAGTTGTTGTTTTTAGTGTTAAAAATCTCGCTTTATATCTGAAGAATATTACAGTTTCTGTAGTACAATTTCGATTAGTAACTGATTTACGTAATAAGCTTTATAATCACCTACACTACCTTTCTTTATCATATTTTAATAAGAATAAATCTGGTGAATTAACTTCAATTCTTATTAATGATATCGACAATATGAGAGCAGCTTTGTCTACAAGTTTTCAAAAATTATTTGTAGAACCAATTAATATCCTCGCTTTTTTATCATTATTATTCATTATTAGTCCCAAGTTGGCTGCTATTGCCATTCTAGTTATTCCAATTAGTGGAGTTATTATATTTGGTATTGCTCAAAGCATTAGACGAAGAGCAGCACGATCACAAGCAAAACTTGCAGGTATTACATCTATTATATCAGAAACATTAGGATCAATAAGAATTGTAAAAGCTTTTGTAATGAAGAATTATGAATTAAAACGATTTTATGCAGAAACAAAAAAATATTATCAGTTAATGCTAAGAAAAGATCGCTTACGTTTGATTTCTTCCCCAATTACTGAAACTATTGGAGCCTCAATCGCTGCTCTATTGCTTTTTATTGGTGCACGAGATGTATTAGTGACACAATCAATTAGTTCAGAAGATTTTATACGATTTATTCTTTTACTTTTTAGTGTATTAGGCCCTATAAAAAATTTAGGCAATGTCTTTAACGAATTGCAGAATGGATTAGCTTCTGCAGATAGGGTATTTTCCATTATTGATATTAAATCCGATATTCACGATACGGATGATGCAATTCATATTGAAAACTTTCAAGACAATATTATATTTCAAAATGTGAATTTCTATTATGAAAATGAATCACAAACGATATTGAAAAATATTAATCTTTCTCTGAATTCTGGTGAAGTATTAGCATTGGTAGGTCCTAGTGGAGCTGGTAAATCAACATTAGCAGATTTGATTCCAAGATTTTATGATGTAACAGGTGGATCAATTCTTTTAGATGGTAAAGATATAAAAAATATAAAATTAAATTCACTAAGATCATTAATGGGTATTGTCACTCAAGAAACATTTTTATTCAATGATTCAGTAAAAGCAAACATTGCTTACGGATTAGAATCTGTCTCTGATCAATCTATTAAAGATGCTGCAATTGCAGCCAATGCAGATGAATTTATTCAAAAACTTCCTGAAGGTTATGATACAATTATTGGTGAAAGAGGTGTAAAGTTGTCTGGTGGACAACGTCAACGTATTTCAATTGCACGTGCTATTATGAAAAATCCTCCAATTTTAATATTAGATGAAGCCACTTCATCTTTAGATACAGAATCAGAAAAAATTGTTCAGGATGCTATTGAAAAACTAATGCATAATCGTACCGTAATTGTTATAGCTCATAGATTGTCAACAGTACATAATGCAAATAAGATTATTGTTTTAGATAAAGGAAATATTGTTGATAATGGAACTCATAATGAACTAATTGCTAAAGAAGGCCTATATAAACAATTACATAATATGCAGTTTAAAACTTAAATTCAAAATGTTATGGGGCACTTAAAAGAAGATCTAGCAAAAAAAATTCCTGACTGGCGATACAACTATCGTCAATTACTTGATGAAAAAGGTGATCATGTCACAAGCACTGTTACAATAGAAAAAGCTTATTCTGGTATGAGGGGAGTTAAAGGAATGATATGTGATACTTCATCTGTGACGGCTGATGCAGGATTACATGTTAGAGGACATCATATCTTAGATTTAGTACATATTAAGCCCGAAGAAGTCCTTTATCTTTTGTTGATTGGTGATTTGCCTGATAAAGATTCTTTACAAACTCTTCAAAAAGATTTGAAATCAAGAAGTGAAGTTCCACAATATGTATGGGATGTACTGAATAATATGCCTAAAGATTCACATCCAATGGCAATGTTCAATACTGCAATTTTATCAATGCAGAAAGAAAGCCAATTTGCAAAAGCATATGATTTAGTGGTGTCTAAAGGTGATTATTGGGAGTCAACTCTTGAGGATGGTTTAAATATTATCGCAAAATTACCAGCAATTGGAGCAGCGATTTATCGTTTGCGTTTTGATAAAGGAGATAGATTAGATTCAACTGATAGCTATGACTGGTCAGAAAATTTTTTACAAATGTTAGGATTTGATTATTCTGATGATATGTTAAAAATGATGCAATTATATCTAATGCTACATTGTGATCATGAAGGAGGCAATGTTAGTACTTTTAGTGCTCTAACTGTTAATTCTGCTCTTTCTGACCCTTATTATGCATTATCTGCAGGACTCAATGGTTTAGCAGGACCATTACATGGTTTAGCTAATCAGAATAACTTAAAATTTGTTTTAGATATTGTTGATCATTTCAAAGGAGTGCCATCAGAAGATGAATTAAAGTCTTTTGCATGGGATCGTTTAAATTCAGGAAAGGTAATTCCTGGGTATGGTCATGCAGTGTTAAGATGTCCAGACCCACGATTTACAGCATTTATGAATTTTGGTAAAAAACACATTCAAGATAGTGAAGTTTTTGATGTAGTTTGTAAGTTGTTTGATATTGTTCCTGATGTGTTAAAAGAGCAAGGTAAAGCAAAGAATCCTTGGCCAAATGTTGATGCTGCTTCTGGATCACTGTTACATCACTATGGATTAAAAGAATTTCAATTTTATACTGTATTATTTAGCATGTCTAGATCTTTAGGTATTTTGTCTCAGATTGTATTAGCTCGTGCAATGGGTTTACCTCTTACAAGACCAAAATCTTTGACTTTCGAAGCTTTAAATGAGCTATAAGCATTAATGCTTAAAAAGGATAAAGTTAATTTTATTATTACAAAGCTTGATGAGATTTATCCAAAAGTTTCCCCTCCTTTAAATCATCACAATAACTACACTCTTTTAATTGCTGTACTATTATCTGCTAATACAACTGATAAATCAGTAAATAATGTAACCCCAAAATTATTTAAGAAAGCAGATAATCCTCAAAAAATGGCAAAACTAAAATATGAAACGGTTTATAACATTATTAAACCATGTGGCTTAGGTCCTTTCAAAGCAAATGCAATTATTGAATTGTCTGAAATTTTAATTGAAAAATATAAAGGAGAAGTACCAAATAGTTTTGCAGATTTGGAATCATTCCCTGGAGTAGGACATAAAACGGCATCTGTTGTTATGTCTCAAGCATTTGGAGTCCCAGCATTTCCAGTTGATACACATGTCCACCGTTTAATGTATCGATGGGGTTTATCTTCTGGTAGAAGTGTTCAGGACACTGAAAAACAAGCGAAAAGATTATTCCCAAAAGAGAAATGGAATAAACTTCACCTACAAATTATTTTTTATGGACGAGAATATTGTACAGCAAAGAATTTTAATCCTTCTAATTGTCCAATTACTTCAGTAGTTGGAAGAAGATCTTTATTTAAATAAATTAGTAATCGCTATGAGTGGTAATAACACATACTTAACTAAAGTTTTTCACTTTTGTGCAGCTCACAAATATGGCAATGAAAATTGGTCTGATGAGAAGAATCAAGAAGTCTTTGGAAAAGATTTTATGGTACATGGGCATAATTATGAATTACATGTTACTGTAAAAGGAGAGTTGAATCCAGATACAGGATTTATTGTTGATTTAGAAGATTTAAAAAAAGTGGTAAAAGAAAATGTGATTTCAAAATTGGATCACACTCAATTTGAAAAAGATATTGACTGGTTTAAGGGAAAACAACCTTCTACTGAAAATTTAGTAGTTTTCATTTGGCAAGAAATTGAAAAGAATTTAGAAGGATGTTTTTTGCATCGAATTCGTCTTGTTGAGACACCAACAATTTATACAGATTATTACGGAGAATAAGCATGACTATTTTTCAAGAAAGATTCTATATGATACTAACAGCAATTTTTATTGCATCTTTAGTAACATGTAATCTTATTTTTCAGAAATTTTTTACATGGACTGCATTAGGAATTCCAAATTTTGCTCTCTCTGTTGGAATTATTGCTTATCCAGTTACTTTTATTGTTACAGATTTAATTTCGGAGCTATATGGTAAACGAAGAGCAAATCAAGTAGTGCTCGGTGGATTTTTTGCTAGTGTTTTTACTGTGGTGCTTGTTTATGTAGCTATGGCAGTTCCTACTGCTGATATATCACCTTTAGACAATGCAACATTTGAAAAAGTATTTGGCTTATCTGGTCCTGCATTTTTTGGATCTATGCTTGCATATTTAACTGCTCAGTTTATTGATATAAGAATTTTTCATTTTTGGAAAACATTAACAGAAGGAAAATATTTATGGTTACGTAATAATGCATCAACTATGTGTTCTCAACTCGTAGATACTTCGGTTATTTTACTAATTCTTTGTTCTGCTGGAGTGATTCCTTGGGAAAGTTTTTATTCATTATTATGGATGGGTTGGATGTTTAAAGTTTTTGTCGCACTCATCGATACACCAATTATTTATTTTTGTCTTTGGTTATTAAAGGATAAAATAGAACCAGTAAGTTATTTAGAGGAAAATTAATGTCAAATATAGATAAAGATAGATTAGAAAAGATTACTAAAGAGTTATTGGAAATTATTGGAGAAGATACTGATCGAGAAGGTTTGCTTAAAACTCCAAAAAGAGTGGCTAAGTCTTGGGAATTTTTATCACAAGGTTATAAGCAGAATCTTGATGAAATTATTAATGGAGCAATTTTTAATGAATCGGCCAAAGATATGGTCATAGTAAAAGATATTGAATTTTACAGCTTATGTGAACATCACTTAATTCCATTCTATGGAAAAGCACATGTTGGCTATATTCCAGATGGAAAAATTATTGGTTTATCTAAAATTCCACGAATTATTGATTTCTATGCACAGAGATTACAAGTACAAGAACGTTTAACCAATCAAATTGCAACATGCATACAAGATTTATTAAATCCAAAAGGTGTAGCAGTAATAATGGAAGGAAGGCATTTTTGTATGTTAATGCGTGGTGTGCAAAAACAGAATAGTATCGCTTCAACTAGTTCTATGTTAGGATCATTTAAAGAAAAATCTAACACAAGAAATGAATTTTTAAAACTTGTTGAAATAAATAAAATATAATAGATGAATAATTATGATTTAATTGTATTAGGAGGAGGCCCTGGAGGTTATAGTGCTGCATTTCGTGCTGCAGAATTAGGTAAAAAGGTTGCAATCATTGATGATAATGATTTAGGTGGAGTTTGTTTAAATTGGGGTTGTATTCCAACAAAATCTCTATTAAAAAATGCAGAAGTAATGGACCTAATTAATGCTTCTTCTGATTATGGTATTTCAGTAAAAGATGTTCAAGTTGATTTCCAATTTATTATTGATCGAAGCATTAAAGCCAGACAGCGTTTGTCTAAAGGAATACACTATCTAATAAGAAAAAATAAAGTAGATTTTTATCCAGGTTTTGGAAGATTTATCGATAATAAATCTATTGATATTGATGGTGCTCAAATAAGTGCTCAAAATTTTATTATTGCAACAGGATCTAAACCAAAAATACTAGAAAATATTAATACTGATTCAGAAAAAATTATGTATTCAAAAGATGTTTTCACAATGAAAGAATTACCCAAGTCTATTACTATTGTTGGCGGTGGGGCTATCGGTGTAGAATTTGCTTATTTTTTTAGCAGTTTTGGTACTGATGTAACTATAATTGAAGCAGAAGATAGGTTACTACCACATGAAGACAAAGAAGTTTCAGCTTGGCTTGAGAAAGTATTCAAAAAAAGAAAAATAAATATCATTACTAACACACTTGCAAAAGATATTGATGATGAAAAAATAATTATTTCTGTTGGAGTTGAAGGAAATTCTTCTGGTTTTGGATTAGAAGATTTAGGAATTGATATAGGAAGCAATAATCATATTGCAGTTAATGATGATGGAAAGACTAGTATTGATAATATATATGCAGTAGGAGATGTTATTGGCCCACCATGGCTTGCACATGTTGCTACTGCAGAAGGTATTTATGTTACAGAAAATCTATGCGGTCTAAAACCAAAGAAAATTGCTTATAATAATATTCCGAACTGTACTTATTGCAAGCCTGAAGTTGCCTCTATTGGTTTAACAGAAGATTATTTAAACGAGCAATCAATTACATTTAAAAAAGCTCATTCTTTTTTTAATGCAAACGGTAAAGCTGTTGCAGTTGGTTCATCTGATGGTTTTATTAAAATTTTAGTAGATGATTCTAATCATATATTAGGTGCACATATTATTGGTTCTAATGCTACAGAAATGATATCTGAATTAAGTGTTATCAAATCAAACAAACTTAGTATTGATAGTGTTTTTTCTTCAGTACACCCTCATCCTACTTTTTCTGAAGCAATTTTCGAAACACTATTACAACTAAAATAAATGCAATTTATCGTTAAAGACTTAGGTTTATGTGATTACAGTGAAGCATTATTAAATCAAGAAAATACACGCACTCAATTAATTGATAAAACAGGTATAAATACTTTATTTTTATTGGAGCATAATCATGCATATACATTAGGGAAAAATGGAAATCCTAATAATATTATCAATAAGAATTGTGAATTATTCCAAACAGATCGCGGGGGAGATGTTACATACCATGGTCCAGGACAGTTGGTTGGTTATCCTATTATTAATTTAAAAAAAATGGGATTAGGTATCCGATCTTATGTATCAAATATTGAAACATTGTTAATTCATGTTTTATATGATTATGGTATTCATGCATCTACAAGGCAAGGGTTAACTGGTGTATGGATTGAAAATAGAAAGATAGCTAGTATTGGTATTCGTGTTTCTCAATGGATAACAACACACGGTTTTGCACTTAATGTCAATACTGATATGGATTATTTTTCTAATATTATTTCATGTGGCATTGATAATGTGTCTATGACATCTATGGAGAAAGAATTGAATAAGAAAATTTGTATGAAAGAGATTAAAGAATCTACTATTAGTCATTTTAATGATATATTTAAACAATGATTCAGTCTGGAATAAATAAACCAAAGATTAATATCACTACTGATGAAAATTATAAGTTTGTCAGAAAAACAATACAAGAAAGTTATTTGAATACTGTATGTGCTGAAGCAAGGTGTCCTAATATTTATGAATGTTGGAATAGACGTACCGCTACTTTAATGATTTTGGGCGATACTTGTACTAGAGCATGCGGATTTTGTTCTATAAAAACAGGTAAACCAACATGGAATGATCCAATGGAACCTTTTCGTGTTGCTCAAGCAGTAAAAAGAATGAATTTAAGACATGTTGTAATTACTTCAGTTGATCGTGATGATTTAAAAAATGATTATGGCTCTACAATATGGGCTCAAACAATAACACAAACACGAAAAATAAATCCAAAATGTACAATAGAAGTTCTTACTCCAGATTTCAAAGCACATAAAGAATCTTTAAAAAGAGTATTTGAAGCAAATCCTGATATTTTTAGCCATAATATTGAATGTATTGAAAGAATTAGTAAACAAGTGCGAGCACAAGCTGATTGGAATCGATCATTATCTGTATTGAAAGATTCAATTAAGTTTGGTTTACGTACAAAAACAGGATTAATGGTTGGTTTAGGAGAAACAAAACAGGAAGTCAAAGACACAATGAAACAAATTGTTGATTTAGGAGTTCAAATTTTTACAATTGGTCAATATTTGCAACCTACTAAAAATCATTTAGATGTAAAGAAATATATTTCTAAAGAGGAATTTGAGGAGTACAAAGAATTTGGAAAAGATATAGGATTTAAAATTATTGAATCTGGTCCTTTAGTTCGTAGTTCATACCATGCAGATGAACAAGCAAGAGCAATTTTTAATCAAAAATGAATAGAATACTTACTTATAGCATTATTATCGGGTTTTGTTTTTTTATTTCCTATATATCCGTTAATGGTACAAATCAAATTGCCAATCGAAGTGTTGTTGAGGCAATATCTTATAAGATTCCTAATGATTGGAATGTTACTAAATCAGAAAAACAATTCAGACTTCTTGAAATCACATTAGATACAGAAGAAGATTTTTCATTGGTTCTTTTTAGTAATATTCAGGGAACTGCAGATCAAAATGTTGAGCGTTGGATTGGACAATTTAAGAAAGATGAATCTCTTGCTGACAATATTATTGTTCAAAAAGATAGTTTAGATAATAAATATATCACATTATTAGAAATGTATGGTACTTACGAAGTACCAAATATGGCAAATCCTTCTCAAGAAAAAGTTATTAAAAATGATTATGGTTTGCTTGGAGGAGTAATTGAATTCCCTAATAGTTTATATTTTGTTAAAGCTGTAGGTAAAAATAGTGTTATTAGTGATAATAGTACCAATTTTAGAGATTTTATTTATTCGATTAAACTAAATTAGCATACTTTTAAGCCATTTTGGCATATTTTTTATAAAATAATGACTTTTTACATTAAATTTGCTTAAAGGCACACTTTTTGCAACAATAGAATTAAAGAAAAATGAAGAATATACAAAAACAATATCCAGTAATGCCTCTGAGGAATACAGTATTATTCCCTCAACAGGTTATTCCTATCTATGTCGGTAGAGAAAAGTCACTCAAATTGATTGAAGATTTAGATCCAGATAATAAATACTTAGTGGTAGTTGCACAACAAGATGGATCAATTGAAGATCCAAAACAAGAAGATTTATATTCGTATGGAACATTAGCTATTGTATTAAAAGTATTTGATATGCAAGATAATAGTAAGTCTGCTATTGTTCAAGGGGTGGATAGAGTAAAGATTTTAAAATATAATGATGGAAACACATATTTCACTGCTGATGTTGAAAGAATTCCTGAAGAACCTGCTAGCATTCCTAATGTTGAGGTTGAAGCATTAGCAAAAGGATTAAAAAATTCATTTACTGAATTAATTAAGATATCTCCAAACCTAAATGAAGAACATGCTGGCATGTTATCTAATATTGATCGTCCTTCTCGTTTGGCTGATCGTGCTACTTCTCTTTTATCTGTTTCTAATTCAGAAAAACAAGAGGTATTAGAAGAATTAGATATTAAGAAACGTGTTGAAAATGCAATTAATCTTCTTCAAAGAGAGATTCAACGTATTAAGCTTGGTGAAGAAATTCAAACAGAAGTACAAGATGAGATTTCAAAAACTCAAAGAGAATACTATCTAAGAGAGCAAATGAAAACTATTCAAAAGGAGCTTGGTGAAGATAACCAAACTGTTGAATTAGATGAATTGAAAGCAAAGATAGCTGATGCAAAGATGAGCACAGAAGCTGAAAAAGTAGCTAATAAAGAATTAGATCGTTTGTCACGTATTTCACCTCAATCACCTGAATATTCTGTTGCAAGAACTTATTTAGAATGGTTAACAGATTTGCCATGGAGTAAATCAAGTAAAGATAATTTAAATATTAAATCTGCCCATGAAACCCTAGATGAAGATCACTATGGTTTGGAAAAAGTTAAAGAACGTGTTTTAGAATATTTAGCTGTTCGATCACTAAAAAAGAAAGTCACAAAAAGCGATGCAGTCAAGGGACCAATTTTATGTTTTACGGGCCCTCCAGGAGTTGGTAAAACTTCTTTAGGAAAATCAATTGCTAGATCTATGGGAAGAGAATTTGTACGTATTTCTCTTGGTGGAGTTAGAGATGAGGCAGAAATCAGAGGGCATAGAAGAACATATATTGGAGCATTGCCAGGAAGAATTATTCAATCATTGAAAAAAGCTAAAACGAACAATCCAGTTTTTATGTTAGATGAAATTGATAAGCTTGGTTCAGATTTTAGAGGCGATCCATCTTCTGCTATGCTTGAGGTTTTAGATCCAGAACAAAATCATGCATTTAGCGATCATTATTTAGAGGTTGATTTTGATTTAAGTAAGGTTATGTTTATTTCAACAGCAAATTATCCTGACAATATACCTCCGGCATTATATGATAGAATGGAAATGTTAGATTTCAGAGGATATATTGATGATGAAAAAGTCAAGATTGCACAAAAACATCTTATACCAAAACAAACTAAAGAGAATGGATTAACTGCTAAACAAGCAAAATTCACTGAAGATGGAATTAAAGAAGTAATTCAATCTTATACACGTGAATCTGGTGTGAGAAGTCTTGAAAGAGAAATTGCAAATGTTCTAAGAAAAGTTGCAGTAGATATTGTTAATGGAAAATTAAAAACAATAAGCATTACTAAGAAAAAAGTTCATCATTATCTAGGTATTCCGAAATTTTATACTGATTTAGCAGAACGTACTACCAAACCAGGAGTTGTAACAGGAATGGCTTGGACTGCTGCTGGGGGAGATATTCTGTTTATTGAATCAAGTAAGATGTCAGGAAAAGGAAATCTCACATTAACGGGTCAGTTGGGTGATGTTATGAAAGAATCTGCCACTGCGGCATTGACTTATGTAAGGTCCCATACTGATATATTAGGCTTGAAAGATAATTTTAATGAGAAAATGGATATTCATGTTCATGTTCCTGCAGGTGCAATTCCAAAAGATGGACCATCTGCTGGTGTGAGCATGTTTACTTCATTGGTATCATTATTAACAAACACACCAGTTGCAAGTGGAGTTGCAATGACGGGTGAAATTACTCTAAGAGGAAATGTATTACCAATCGGAGGGGTTAAAGAAAAGGTTACTTCTGCCCATCGTTCTGGAATCAAAACAATTATTTTACCATATCGCAATAAGAAAGATCTCGAAGAAATTCCAGAGCACATCAAAAAAGATTTAACATTCCATTTTGCAAAAGAAGTAATGGATGTTATTGATGTTGCTATCCCTAACTTGAAAAAGTAAAGTTGTTGAATTATTAACCCTATCCATTTAAGTTAACAAACTTTTGGGCGATTAACTCAGCTGGTCAGAGTGTCTGCTTTA
>JAYZKH010000022.1:0-35173 GCA_036163585.1 Fidelibacterota bacterium | reverse complement strand
GACATATGCGAGTGTAGCTCAGCTGGTAGAGCACAACCTTGCCAAGGTTGGGGTCGCGAGTTCGAATCTCGTCACTCGCTCAATATTAGTTTTTTGCCCAGTCGAAGAAACTTCTTATAATCCTCGTATGAACTTCCCTTGAACTATCCTTCAGTTCTTTATCTCTGATAGCAAAATAAGATACGAGTATATTCATATCGATATGTTTAATCATAATTCCTTGTCCATAACGAGAAGTAATAAATTTTTTGAATGTTTTTAGATGATAAGAAATTAATTTTATCGTCGAAGACTTAGGAGGTTTTGTCTTAAAGTGAATTTTTTTGTATTCTAAATATATTTCTATTGCTTTATTGAGGGAGAGATCCTCTTTACCGCCTTTTTTAATATCAAAGACTTTATCCAGTTCTTTTTGTTTTTTTATACAGTCATTCCATGTTAGAGTAGGGCCAAGCTTGCCCAAAGTTATATTAAAATACCTTTTTTTATTTTTTAATGGATCATATGCATATATTGAATACATGATATATCCATCATTTTTTCCATCCCTTTTTCTTTTGTAAATACTACTCATATTTATAATTTTTCCTTAAGTTTCCTACTGTAACATAATGCTATATATATTAACACACAATTATTTTACACATAATGTTGAAAACTTTCTATATTTAGTATTATTTGAATTTAAGGAAATTATTTAAAAATAGCATAACTTTTTTTTATGGATAAAAATATTGAAATAATTAGCAATAATCGTAAAGCATTTCATAGCTATACAATTATTGATCGCTACGAAGCTGGCATAATACTTTTAGGCAGCGAAGTTAAAAGTTTGCGTGAAAAAAAGTTAAACCTTAAAGATAGTTTTGTGACTATAAGAGATAATAAAATCTTTCTCATAGGTGCTCATATTAGTAGATATTCACATACTGGTTTTGAAGGTCATCATCCGACGAGGAATCGTGAGCTATTATTGCATAAAAAAGAATTATTACGTCTAAAGAGTGTTGCTGCACAAAAAGGACTAACTATTGTTCCGTTAAAAGCTTATTTTAAGGGAGGCTTAGCAAAGATTGAATTTGCTACTGCCAAAGGGAAAAAAACATACCAGAAAAAAGAAAGTTTGAAAATAAAAGATTTAGATAGAGAAGCTCGACGAGAAATGAGGAAAAGATAATGGCATTTTTACCTGTTGATGATCAATTAGAAGTTATATCAAGAGGAACAGAGGAGGTTATTCCCCTTAAAGACCTTCGTAAAAAATTAGAAAACTCTATCGAAAACAATAAGCCTCTTGTCGTGAAATTGGGTTGCGATCCTAGTAGGCCAGATTTACATATTGGCCATGCTGTTGTACTACAGAAACTTAGAGATTTCCAAGATTTAGGACATCAAGCAGTGTTGGTAATTGGTGATTTTACTGCCATGATTGGAGACCCATCTGAACGTAATAAAACACGTCCACAACTTACAATAGATGAAGCAAAAGCGAATGCAGAATCATACATTGAACAATCTAAAGTAATACTTAATGTAGATACTATTAAAGTCTTATTTAATAGCACTTGGCTAAATAAGATGAACTTTCAAGATGTAATAGAAATGAGCAGTAAATACACTGTTGCTCGCATGATTGAACGCGATGATTTTACAAAACGTTTTGAATCTGAAATTCCTATTTCTATGCATGAATTTTTGTATCCTTTAGCACAAGCAATGGATTCTGTTGAAATTAATGCTGATGTAGAATTAGGAGGAACAGATCAAAAGTTTAATCTATTGGTTGGAAGGGATTTACAGAGAGAATATGACCAATCACCTCAGACAATAATTACACTTCCTTTATTAGAGGGGACAGATGGTGTAGAAAAAATGTCAAAATCATATGATAATTATGTTGCATTAGATGATTCTCCCGAGGATATGTACGGAAAAATTTTATCAATTAGTGATGATATGATATTAAAATATTACAAACTAGCTGTGTTTGCTGATAAAAATAAACTAGAATCGGTCGAAAAACAGTTAGGAGATTCGTCAATTAATCCTCGTGATATTAAGAGAGAGCTGGCAAAAGATTTAGTTTCTCGTTATTACAACGATTCTGATGCACAGAAAGCAGAGGAAGCATTTGATCAAATATTTGTCAAGAAAGATATCCCAGATGATATGCCAACTGTGAACCTGGATTCAGAATCTGCTCTAATTGATATCTTAGTATCAGAGAAATTGGTTTCCAGTAAAGGAGAAGCAAAGCGTTTAATCGGGCAAAATGCTGTCAAGATTAATGGAGAAATTTGCAGTGATCCTTCACATATTCTTAAAAAAGACAGCGGAGAATCCATAATTAAAGTTGGAAAAAGACGTTTTCTAAGAGTATTAACTTAAGAAAATTCTCTTTATATCATTTTTTTGTTACTCAAAGTAAATTATTCTCATAAATTCGGTAGTTATTTTTAATATAATTTAGGAAATTTTATGTCTAACAATACTGTCGAAGTCAAAAATGACAATTTTGAAAATCTTGTACTTAAGTCAGAAAAACTTGTGATTTTAGATTTTTGGGCTGAATGGTGCGGTCCATGTAAAGCTATAGCACCTATTCTAGATGAAATTTCAGATGAATTTGGCGATAAAGTGTTAATAGGTAAGGTAAATGTCGACCAAGAGTCAGAACTAGCTGGAAAGAACGGAATTCGCAGTATACCAACTTTATACTTCTTTTATAACGGAGAAATAGTGCATCAAGAAGTTGGTCTTCAGTCAAAACAGACGTTAGTAGATAATATTACCCGAATTGTAGAAGGTTAATTTAATTTAGTGACAGAGAAAACTATTCATAAAACCATTATTATTGGTTCTGGTCCTGCCGGACTTACTGCTGCAATCTATGCAGCAAGAGCTAATCTCAATCCAATTGTTTTCGAGGGAAACCAACCTGGTGGTCAACTCACAATTACTACGGATGTAGAAAATTATCCTGGATTCCCAGACGGAGTTTTAGGACCAGAAATGATGGATTTGTTTCGTAAACAAGCTCAAAAATTTGGAGCTCAATGTTTTTATAAGCATGTATCAAAAGTAGATTTTTCAAATTCTCCATTTAAAATTTATGTCGGAGAAGAAGAATATCTTACTCAGTCAGTGATTATTTCTACTGGTGCATCAGCAAGATTATTAGGCCTTGATGCAGAGAATGAATTAATGGGTCATGGAATCAGTACTTGTGCTACATGTGACGGCTATTTTTTCAAAGATAAAGAGATAATAGTCGTGGGTGGTGGAGATTCAGCGATGGAAGAAGCAATTTTTTTAACAAAATTTGCTAGTAAAGTTACTATCATTCATCGAAGAGAAGAATTCCGTGCATCAAAAATAATGATTGATAGAGCTTTGAATAATCCAAAAATCGATATTATAAAAAATGCTGTTGTTAGTGATATTTTTGGATCACAAAAAGATGGAGTAAATAGTGTTTTATTGACAAACACAGCAGATGGAAGTGAAAACAAGTTTGATTGTGAGGGAGTATTTTACGGCATTGGACATACTCCAAATACACATGCATTCAAGGATATAATCGATTTAGATGATCAGGGATATATACAGACAAAAGGTAAATCAACTGCAACCAATATTCCTGGAGTTTTTGCTTGTGGAGATGTTCAAGATAGCTACTATAGACAAGCAGTGACAGCTGCTGGGTCAGGTTCTATGGCAGCAATAGATGTAGAGAAGTATTTAGAAAATTTATAATTAAGAATAGTTTGCCTGTCCTTAGGGAGGCAATATGGAATTAAAACAGATTTATAATATCAATGATTTAGTATTAAATCATGATAAGAACAAGATTTTAGATATTAATACACTAAAATTTCACAACGGACTAATTTATGGTCTTTGTGGTAATCTAGGTTCTGGAAAAACATCTTTAATGAAAGTTTTATCAGGGTATCAATCTCAATCTAAAGGAGATGTTCTCTATCGAGGAGCTCCATTTAGAAAAAGCCTTTTTGGAAATATAAAAAGAGAAAAAGAAATATTTTATATCCAATCCGATATGTTGAGCACTAACTCAACTGTTAGAAACTTTATTAAAAAGAGTTTTCCGTCGAAACATAAGGATATTTACACACGTCATTTTACATCTTTTAATTTCCAAAAAATGTTGGATATTTCGGTTAATAAACTATCTGATGGTCAAAAACATTGGTTGAAAACTGTCGTTGGTTTAGAAAAAGATCCTAGAGTGCTATTAATTGATGATTATGGAGTTTATTTAGATAACAAAAATGAGATGGTTCTCAGAAGAAAGTTGCTGAAAATGAATGATTTATTAGGGACAACAATGATTCTTTCATCTCATAGTGACTATTTCTTGAAACAGTTCTCAAGTGTGGTTATATATTTGGATAACGGTCATATAGCAAAAATTAGAAAGGGACATAAAAAATCAAATCATGGTTCAAGGAATAAGAGATAAATTATTTCTAATTCTTCTTTTTAGTTGTATAGTTGCTCAAAATGAAAATCGTTTTGATATAGTTGATTGGGAAATATACAGTCAACCTTTAAAGATTAATTCGATCTCTGAAGACAATTCTTTTTTCTATTTTGCGACGGACAATGCGGGCATTCTACGATTTAACAAATTTTCGCAGCAATTTGATACTCCTATAACAGAAGCACAAGGTTTACATTCAAGGTCTATTAAGCATGTTTTTTATGATGAAAAAACAGGAATTTTATGGGCTGTTGGAAATCAATCTATAGAATATAGTTTTTCAAAGACCAGTGATTGGTATGAATCGGCTTATGTTCCAAGTAGAATGATAATTTCAGATATTGGTTCTAGTGCGAATTATCTGTGGCTGAAATCAGGACCTAACTTTGTCAAATTAGATCATATTAATGGTACCGATTTAGGAACTTATGCATTTCCTGATGAAGACAACATTAACTGGGGAGATATATCTTATCAATATATGAACATGACTAATTTCAATTTCAATGATTATTTTATTGAAAATGGATGGATGCTAACTATCAATGGAGCATCGGACAATCAAGGAAGATTTTTAAAGTATGAATCTTACTATCAATCTGAACATATGTTTGATTGGATTGGCTTAGATAATGGATTTTTATTACAGATAGACAAATTTACTAAATCAATCAAGCCAGTTTATTATGGATTAGGCACTAATCCAATAAAAAATTCACTTGTTGATGGTGATTTTCTCTGGATTGTAGGAGAAGGAGGAATTACTAAATTTGATATATTTCAAAACACTTCCGAAGTGTTTAGACCTGAAGAATATTTCCAGTTTGATAAAAGCACTATATCATGCATCATTAAGATTGATAATGAAATTTGGTTTGGATCAAGCAACGGTTATATTTTAGTCTATAATATCAAAAAAGACTCCTTTAGAAAATTTGGCAATTTTTATGGTATTGTTGATATGGTTTCTAGAGAGGATAAAGTATGGGTTTCAAGTAGGGTTAGTCGTGATCTATATAACATTTTTGCTATAGATAAAGAACTAAAGATAAAATCAGACGATACAATCCCTGATATGATCGATGATTCTTGGGGTGAAGTATTAGCGATGAGATTTACTGCTAAATCAAGATTAAGAGAATCGGCTTTTTATCAGAATAATGCAATCTATATTTCAAGGATAGATGGATTGTATGAACATTGGATTTCTTCTCCATTAATTTATACTGAATATGATAAAAATGTGCCAAATAGAAGAAAAGTAGTGGATTCAAGCCTCTATTTTAACGGTTTTGTTAAAGATTTTCGAATAGTGAATGAGAAAATGCTCATAGCAACAAATACAGGATTATTTATCTTTGATTTAGAATCTGGAGAGTTGTTAGAAAGATATGCATTTTTTGATGGTGAAAGCTTGGATAAATTTTCATTTTTACGAAATATAGTCCAAATAAATTATTTTTCTGATTTTTTAGTATTACTTACTAAACATGGATTGATTAAGTTCAGTATGGATTTGTGATGAAAAAATTTCTTATTTACTTATTATTTATTAGTGCAATCTTCTCTCAAAATAGAAACTTAGGTCGCAACATTGATCAGTTCAAAATCAGCACTTTTACTCGACCTTTGGAGTCAGGATTGGTTGAAGTTATGTGTTTTGTTAAAATTCCAAATTATTCTCTTCAATTTGTAAAAGAGGGTAGAAATTTTATTGCTGAATATGATGCAAGTCTTTCTGTGACTGACAAAGAGGATATTGAAGTTGCAACAGGTTCTTTTTCTGATAAAATAATCGTGAAAAAATTCTCTCAAACTACATCTAGAGTAAAAAGCACTATCCTAAGTTCATCATTTATTGTTCCTTTGAAAGATTATATTGTTTCTGTTAATATCAAAGATATTGATACAAAATTGACCAGTAAAAAGACCAAAAAAGTCGATCTTGAAGAATTTTCGAATACTTTTCAGGTTTATGAACCGATATTTTTAAAAGAAACAGAGGGAGAATGGGGTTTTTCAGATAATGAATTTCCAATTGATTCAAGTCAGATAATTATTAAAGAAAACCAATTAAAATTTTATCAATATGCTACTATTTCTCCTGGAGAGTATGATATGGTTATAAATGTGTTTAGTGGTAAAAAATTACAATGGACAAATACAATCAATTCATCCTCTGAAAATAAAGTCATTTCTCACTTAATTAATCTTCCTACCAAGGATATCAACAAAGTTGATTTGAAAATTGAAATTACTGTCAATCAGGGAGAGCTTTCAGCTTCAAAATCTTCAAAATTTAAATCTAGAGATTCTTTTATGTTTGGAGGTGTTGGCAATATTGATTTAGCTCTGTCTCAGATGGTCTATATTCTGACTACAGAAGAAAGAAAAGAATTAAAGAATTTAAAACAGAGTGAGAAGGAAAATTTCTTTAAAAAAGCATGGGCAAGAAGAGATCCGAAACCAGAGACAAAAGTTAATGAATTGATGGATGAATATTATGCAAGAGTACAGTTTACAGAAGAAAATTTCTCTCGAGGAACTTCAGGTGGATGGAGATCTGACATGGGTATGATTTTCATATTATTTGGCAAACCAGATGATATTCAAAAATATAGTTCAATCCAGTCAAACTATACATATGAAACCTGGTATTATTTTTCTATTGGAGAAGAGTTTGCATTTATAGATGATTACGGTTTTGGTGATTACAGGCTGAGGAGACCTTTTGTATATTAGGTTATGAGTAAAGAAAAAAAATTATTAAAAATTTTAGAACAATTTAGGAGTCAATTATCAGACAAAGAAATTGCCATTGTAGACGATATTAGCAAAAAAGGAGAATCAATAAAAAAAGCATGGGATACTATAGATTCGGATTACAGTCTTTTTATTGATGGTGCAGCTGAATTTGATGAAGATTTAAAGCCGAATAATGCTGGTATTGGAGGATTAATTAAGAAAGGCAACAAACTAATCTATTCTTTTTCTGAAAATATTGGAATTCGTACAAATAATGAGGCAGAATACTCAGCATTAATTCAAGGGATTAAAGCATGTTTAGATCATGAGATCTATCATGTTAATATATTCTCCGATAGTGAATTAGTCGTGAATCAAGTTAATGGGAAATATAAATTGAAAGATTCCAAAATGATTAAGCTTCATGCTAAAGTGGCAAAATTATGTTCAGAATTAACATCTTGGACCCTATCACATGTTCCAAGAGAAAAAAATGAAGAAGCAGACGAGTTAAGTAAAGAAGGATTAACAAAATAAATATAATCAATAGGGAGAATATTTTATAAATTGCATCTATGAAATTTTTAGAAAAAATAAAGAGCGGTTTTGATTGGGTTAGTGGAGATATTGCTATCGATTTAGGCACTGCAAATACATTGATATGGCTTGCAGGAAGAGGAATTATAATCAACGAACCATCAATTATTGCAAAATCAACAAAAACAAATGAAGTCCTAGCGGTTGGGAATGAAGCAAAAGAGATGCTAGGTAAAACACATCAAGGTATAGAAACAATCCGACCATTAAGAGATGGTGTAATAGCAGATTACAATGCTGTAGACTCTATGTTGCAAGGATTTATAAGAAAAGTAAATTTAAATCGTCTTACAAGGCCAAAAATGGTAATCTGTGTACCTTCTGGTGTTACTGAAGTAGAAAGAAGAGCTGTTAAAGATTCAGGAGAAAAACAAGCTGCTAGAGAAGTATTTCTAGTTGATGAACCTGTTGCAGCTGCAATTGGTATTGGTCTTGATATTAGCAAGCCTGTAGGTAATATCATTGTTGATATAGGTGGTGGAACTACCGAAGTAGCAGTTATTTCTTTAAATGGTGTCGTGACAAAAAAAGCAATCAGAGTTGCTGGTGACGAGATGGATGAAGCTATTATACAATGGTTTAGAAACGAACATAAGCTTGAAATTGGAGAACAGACTGCAGAAGAAATTAAAATATCTGTTGGTTCTGCAATGAGAGTTCGCTCCAAAAATATTCTAGTAAAAGGTAGAGATTTAGTATCAGGTATTCCTAAAACTATAGAAGTTCGATCTGATGAGATTAGACAAGCTTTAAAAGATCCTGTAAGCAGAATTGTAGAAGTTATAAAACAGGCATTAGAAGATACTCCTCCTCAATTATCTGCAGATATTGTGGAAAGAGGAATTATTTTAGCCGGCGGAGGATCAATGTTGACAGGGCTCGATCAAGTTCTAAGAGAAAAAACAGGAGTTCCTGTTAATGTAGCTGATGAGCCACATTTAAGTATCGTAAAAGGTTGTGGTATGATCATTGAAAATCTTGAAAAATACAAACATGTTCTCTGGTAATAATGATTGGTACCAGATTATTTAATGATAGAAACCTCCCTTTATTTACTCTATTAGTCTGTATTTTTTTATCAATTGTTTTAATCTTTTCTGATTCAAATGAAAAGGTTCAATCTTTTAGATTATCAACGATAGAAAAATTCTCTTTCATCTACGAACCATTCAATTGGATTGATAATCAATCTTTTTTATTGAAAAGAATTGAAGTTCTTTCATCAGAAAATTTGAAATTAAGCCTTGAAAACCAGATTTTATTGTCAAATAAAACAGAGAATGATTATCTGCGTGAATTCTTAAACTTTAAAAACAGAGAAGAATATCAATTTGTTGGTTCAGATGTTATTTCAAGAGGAAATATTTCCAATCTTAATACTGTTCTAATTAATAGAGGAACTAGCGATGGAATTAGTAACAATGACCCAGTTCTGTCATCAAGAGGTGTTGTTGGAAAAATTATTACTTCTTCTGATCATAATTCTTCTGTACAGCTTATTAGTGATGGCAATTTTAGACTTAGTGTAAGGATAATGCCATCTGAAGCGGAAGGAATCTTGCATTGGAGAAATGATAAAGTTTGTGAAATATTTGAAGTAAAGAAAACAGCAGATATCAATATTGGAGATTTAGTGGTGACATCAAATCTGAGTACTTATTTTCCTCCTGATCTTCCTGTTGGAGAAGTTATAAGTATACATGATAAATCAGATAGTTTTAATAAGGTTATCCGATTAAAACTTCACTCTGATTTATCTAAGTTAAACCAACTATTTGTTTTGGTTGAAGGAGATAATCAATAATGTTATTTTTTCGATATTTTCTAGTATCAATTGTATTGCAATTGATTTTTTCTGAATTACTTACTATAAATGGTTTACAGCCAAATATTATGCTACTTTTTATTGTTTTATCACAAATGCCTGAGTCGAACACTTCTAAAGCAGTATTGATAGGGTTTGTTGTAGGTTTGTTTTGTGATTTAGTCTTATTTAGTGGAACTTATTTTGGTCTTTCAAGTTTAGTGTTCTCTGTTTGTGCATTTATGGCATCTCGAATTCGTTTCAATTTTGTATTCCGTAATTTTGATTCATATTGGATGATTACATTGCTTATTGGTACAGGTATTTATTGTCTCTTTAGATATGATTTCCTCTTTTTTAGTAATTTCTTTCTTTTCTTGAAGAATTTTATGCTGATATCATTGTATTCTATCTTTGTTTCTTATATTTTTGTCAAGATTTTATCATTAAAGAAGGTTGTATTAAATGCTTAAAATTGAAAATAAAGCAGATATATATACCTACAGAGTGCTTTTCTTTATTTTATGTTTTTTAATGACAATTCTAATAGGTAGATATTATCATTTACAAGTTATTGAATATGATAGACATTTCTCTAAATCTCAAATAAATCGTGTTAAGGCAGTAACTACCTATGCATCAAGAGGATTAATTTTTGATCGTAATGGAGAATTACTTGTTGATAATTATCCAACATATGTTTTAACAGTTACTCCATATAAGTTGGAGGATAAGGAGAAATCTTTTGAAGCATTATCGACAATTTTAAACACTGAAACTGATGAACTTCATCGTAGATATAAAAAATATTATCGAGGAAGAATGTTGCCTACCATTATTGCAAAAAATCTTTCTTTTAAACAAATCTCTGAGATTGAAGAAAGAAAACTTGATTTTAATGCATTTAACTATAGTCCATTTAATGAAAGAATATACCCATCTTCTTTTAGCCATTCTCATATTTTAGGATATCTTAAAGAAGTAGATAGAGACACTGTTCCATCGCTTGATAAAAGTTTATTATATAGAGCTGGAGAATTAATTGGTTGGCAGGGGATAGAAAAACAATATGAACGAGAATTAAGGTATTCTAAGGGTGTCAGTTATTTAGAGGTTGATACCTATGGAAGAGAAATTTTTGAATTAGAAGATGGAAAGGTTATAGCACTTCCTGGGGATAATCTTCATTTATCAATTGATTCAAGATTGCAACAGTTCGTAAAGAATTTATTGGGAGATCAAAAAGGATCTGTCATCATGTCTCATATAGGTAGCGGTGAGATCTTGGCAATGGTAAGCAGTCCATCTTATGATTTAGATATATATAGAGGCACAACATCTGAAGAAGAGTGGGATGATATTCTTAAAAATCCTGACAAACCTTTATTAAATCGATCTATAGCAGGTCTGTATCCTCCTGGATCTACTCTGAAATTAATTACAACTTTTAATTTGCTAGAAAACAATGTTATTTCGGACTCTGATTCAGTCATTTGTTCAGGAATAAAAGAGTATGGAGGTATAGAGAGAAGATGCTGGAATGAAAATGGTCATGGATCTACCGACTTGAAAAAAGCTATTTCAGAATCATGTAATATTTATTTTTATGAAAAAGTTCAGTTAATATCTCTAGAAGACTGGGTATCAACTGCAAAAATTTTTGGATTTAATGAAGCAACAGATATTGATCTGCCATCTGAGAAGATAGGATTAGTCCCTGATAAAAATTTTTTTACAAAACAATATGGAAGATGGGGATGGTCTGAAAGAGGAGTTCTATTAAATTTGACATTAGGACAAGGAGACTTATTGATTACTCCAATCCAATCGTTGCGATTTATTAATCATATAGCAACAAGAGGACAAAAAACTCCAAGATTAAGGTTAAATCTTAATTCTCAATTAAGCTATTATGATCCCATTGAATATTCAGATAACACTTGGGATTATGTTGAAAATGCTCTTTTTAAGGCAGTGAATGATGATTTTGGAACTGCTAGAAGAGCTATGCCAATAAATCAAGAAATTCCATTTTTTGCAAAAACTGGAACTGCACAAAATCCTCATGGAGAACCCCATGCTTGGTTTGTTGGATTTTTTGAATTTCAAGGTGAAAAATACTCAATAGTAACTATTATTGAAAATGGAGGAGGTGGAGCAACAGTAGCTTCTCCTGTAGCTGGAGAAATAGTATCATATTTTATCAATAACAATACATACATAGCGAATAAATAATTGTGGCTCAAAATATATACATACGTCTCACTGCAGAAGACTTAAGAAGAAGACTCCATGTATTAACTTTTCTTTTGATTATATTTGGACTTACTGCACTTTATAGTATTTCTGATAATCCTTTATCAATTGATAGTTCATTTATGAGACAGTCCATTTTTATAGCATTATCATTCATTGTTTATTTGTTTGTAGTACGTATTCCTTTAAAATTTATTCATGATAATTCAACCCTAATTTTCTTATCAACAATAATGTTATGTCTTATTCCATTTTTCTTGCCAAAAGTAGAGTATACATATCGATGGATTGATTTAGGTTTTATGACAATACAGCCTTCGGAATATTTAAAAATTGGAGTTGTTATTGCAATTGCAAAATATTTATCAAATCATCAACTTGAAATGAAAAAAACTTCGATTATTATTATTCCTGGATTATTAACATTGTTTGCTGCCGGAATAGTTTTAAGACAGCCTGATTTAGGTACAGCGGCTATTGTATGTGCTCCGTTAATACCTATGTTGCTTTGGGCAGGAGTTAATGCTTTCATCTTGTTTCTAATTATGGCTCCAATTATTACAATTATTGCAGCATCTAACACTGTTTTTTTCAGCATATGGGCTGTTGTTATGTTTTTATGTTTCTTAGTAGCTAGACCTGGTTTTGTACCAGGATCTATTCTTTATTTTGTTAATATATTTGCAGGTTTATTAACACCATTTGCTTGGAATATTTTGACTGATTATCAAAAACAACGAGTATTAACATTTTTGAATCCAGATCTTGATCCGATGGGATCTGCTTACCATATCATCCAAAGTGTTACAGCAATAGGTTCTGGAGGATTTTTTGGAAAAGGTTTTCAAGAAGGATCTCAAACACAGCTTAAATTTTTACCTGTTCAAGAATCTGATTTTATTCTTTCGGTAATAGCAGAAGAATTTGGTTTTCTAGGCATTATGGTTGTTATGATAATTTTCTTTTTGTTTATTAAAACATTGCTTGATATTGCTTTTAAATGTTCAGATTATTTTTCAAGCATTTTTATGATAGGTTTAGCTTCAATTTTTTTATCTCATCTGTTTGTTAATTCTGCTATGACTGTTGGCTTAATCCCTGTCAAAGGATTGCCTTTGCCTTTCATATCGGCAGGAGGATCATTTCTTTTATCATGTTTTATAATGTTAGGCCTAATAAACAACCTATCAGAAAATTCATAATTCTCAGTTGAAGTTGTCATCCTATTTTGTTAAGTTTCTCCCTTCTTGATGATGGCGAAAAAAATCTTTTACATAACAACTGAGATGGAGCCTTTTGCTTCAGCATCTCATCTGTCTGATTATTCTTCTGTGATTCCTTTAGATTTGCAGAATAGAGGCAATGATGTAAGATGTTTAATGCCAAAGTATGGATTCATAAGTGAGAGAAAATATATTCTTAGAGAAGTAATTCGTTTAAAAGAAATTCCATTTCATTTTCATGGATCTGATGTTCTATGTTCTGCTAAAAGTGCTTTTCTTCCAAAATCGAGATTACAGGTATACTTTCTTGAGGAAAAAAGTTTTTTTGGAGATTTGAATAATTTATTATATAAATCAAAAAATGGACGATTTTTAACTGATAATGATAAAAGATTTGCCTTCTATTGTATGGCAGCACTTAAAATGTTACCTAACTTGTTTTGGTATCCAAATGTAATTGTTTGCAGTGGTTGGACTTCAGCTCTATTGCCAATGCTATTAGATATATTATCAAAGGAAAATAAAGAGTTTTCAAAGATTAAAACGGTTTATTTAACTAATTCTCTGAATGAAGATGTGATTTTTGATGCGAAAAGTTTAGGATTAGAAAGTGAAACAATTTCGCCAATTAAGTCGTTAAACTTAAATCAGATTGGATGTATGTATGCAGATAAGACTATTATTGTTAACAGTGAAGGGAATAATATATCATCAAAGTTAATGAAGTTGAAAGTGTTTAAAGATTCAAAGCATTGTTCTGTATTAAACATAAAAGGAAGTGAAGATATTGATTATACTCCATTATTTGATGCAGTAGATGATGCAATTAAAACTGCTTAATATGAGAAAAATATATAAAAATATCCTATTCATATTGTTTTTTATTATTGTTTCTTCTTGTTCAGAAGAAACAATCTTGTATGACGAAATAGACAATCCAGATTATACAATTAACACATTGACTTTACCTACAGATAAAGAAAAAGCCTTTCAGGCACAACCTAGTGGATTGGGCACAAGTACAAAATTATTTTTTGGCAATTTAAAAGGTTCAGAAAATCTATTCTCTTTGGTTGAATTTACTTTATTCGGAGGGTTTCTTCCTCCGACACAATTAAGCGATCTCTTAGCAGATTCAATTCAAGTAGATAGTGCATTAGTATTTTTTCAAACAAGTGATTCTTTACAGTCTTCTTCAACTTTATCTTTATATTCGATTTTATCTGATCAAGATAGCATATTTTCTGAAGATTCAACCAATTATTATAATCTATCAGATTATCCAGATTTTGAGAACCTTTCTAAGTTAATACACGAAATATCTTTAGAGTCTGTGCAACCTGATACCGTTGCCGATGCACGCGATACTCTTAGTTTTTTATTTAAAGATGATAACCTTGATTTAATTAAAGAATTTTTTGATACGGAACAGTATCCTTCAAGAACAATGATGTTAAAGGCAAGCAGCGATTTAGATCAGTTGTTTTCTATAGACAGTGAAGAAGCAGGTGGTTCATACAGTCCAAAATTAAGAGTGTGGTATAAGGCAACAGTCAATGATACAACAATGCTTGATACCTTTATTACATTTTTTGGGTCAAGAGACATGAGTATTGTTAGGCCACCAGAAATTACTCTTGAAGACCATGATTATATTTCTTTGAATTCTGGTTCTGGAAGTCGATCAATAGTAAGATATGATCTAAGTATTATTGATAGCCTTGAAAGAAATTCTATTATAAAAGATGCAAGGCTAGTTTTAAATGTTGAATCTTCAAATGTAGACGAAGATGATGATTTTTATGTTGTTGTAGGAGCATTGCAAGATACAGTGTCACAATGGACTTTTACAACTCCATTTCTACCTGAAGTCTATGAAGATGAATCGCATGTAGCGACTGTAGATTTTCTTATGTCAAGGAAAATTGAAGATGGTAAAGTTGAAATTCCAGTTCAAGCATTCGTTCAATTATATAAAAATGGTTTAATTGAAAATAATGGATTACAATTATGGAGTGCACCTTCAAACAGTCCATTCGATAAAGTGAGATTCACTAGTCAAGATATAGAGGTTTTATATGTTAAGCCGTAAAATAATCACACTCACTTTGTTGATAGGAATGTTGTTTGGTCAATCGACAATGAATGGATATGGTTATGGAATGTTTTCACATAACAATGATTCATCTTCACTAGGTTCAGGTTCAATCGGATTATTACCAACTTTTCAAAATAATGTTTCTTTATCAAATCCTTCAACATGGCATAATATGCCATTTACTTTTCTATCTCTTTCTTTTGAGGGACAAAATAATTCATTTAATGACCAGTCTTTTAGCAATTCAAATTTATCCAGTGCAAAATTTATTGTACCTGCGAAACAAAAATTATCTATAGGAATAACTTTTTCACCATTTCTTTCAAGACAATTAACTGTTTCTGATACAACCTATCAAACATTTGTATTTAGTGAAACAGATTCACTTCAGTATTCTAGATCAAATGAAACAAGTGGCGGTTCTTCTATGATGCAATTTGCTGTAGGATACAATCTAAACGATAAAGATGATATAGCAGTTGCTCTGGATGTAGTGTTTGGATCTTCTAGAAGTGTAAGGAATTTGATTATTAATAATACCGATCACTTATTACAATCAAGAGATTATTTCACTGGATCATTGCTCGGTTTATACTATACTACAAAAAGATTTTCTTATAAAGACAAACCTTTAGTTCTTGCACTAAATTATAATCTTTCACTGAATCCTGTTGATGTAAGAAATGAATCTTATCAAGCATTTATTGATATTAATTCAAATAATTATCATGATAGTGCTGACTATCCTGGTGCAAGCCAAGCATTAACACCAACAGAGAATACTTTCACAGATGAGATTAAGATTAATAATCTAAAGATTGGTTTGGATTACGAAATATATGATGATTATCATTTGCAATTTGAATTTGATACATGGAGCAACAAAGGAAATAATAGTTTGTTAAGCTCAGTTTATCCTGGATATATCAAAGGGAAGAATAGGTTGAATGTATCTTTTAGTAAGTTTTCTAAATATTTAGCAAACAATGCTTTCGATAAGATACACTTCAGAAGCGGTATATTTTTAGGAAATTATGATATTAAGTCAACAAAACTAGAGAAGTTAGATGATATAAATGAAATTGGTTTAGCTTTAGGTTTTGGTGTTAAATTTGGATTAACGAATAATCAGCTTGACCTAAGTTATAATTTTATACAGAGAAATAATATTTACAAAGTTGGTGTTGAAAATATCCAAGCTTTTAATGTAGGAATAAGCATTGGAGATTTATGGTTTGTAAAGAGAAGAGAGATTTAGGATATAGGAGACTTAGATTATGAATAACAGAGATATATGGAATTTTTTGATTATAAGTGTTCTTTTTTTTAGTGTTTTAGATGCACAATGTAGAAGAGGTGAAAAGTTAAGGATTTCAAATGGGGTTGAGACACAAGAATTAGATTGTAGAGATGCCACTCGCTTGATATATAATGAAGGATGGTATCCATATTCTATAGACGATGAAAGAGATGATAGATGTCCTCAACTTGCAAGTAGTGCTCAACAATACTATAGTACTAGCAATTGGGAGTTAAGCTCTAACTCTTATTCTGAACTTATAGCACTTAGATGCGATAAATGGGATTCAGACTGGGTTAATCCTAATGATATATATCTTTATTGGGCTGTCACATTGGAGTATTTAGGAAAATATGATGAAGCTGAAGCTGCACTTATCCAAGGACTGGAAGAGCTTCCAGATAATACTGAATTAATGAAGAGACTTGCATATGCATATAAAAAGCAGGGCAAAATTGATGAAATGATTATTGAATATGAACGCTTAATGGATGAAGGGGTAGAAGATGTGGCATCATTAAGAGATTTGGCATCAGCATATGGTCAACAAGGTAGACAAGATGAACAGATATCTACACTAAAAAAGATATTAGATTTTGATCCTAATAATGCTGCTGTACAATCTGATTTAGCAAAAGCATATGAAGCATCGGGAGAAGATCCTTTAGAGGTTTTTAAGGATAGGTATGAGAATAATGTTGAGAATGCCTCTTATGCAACCGAATATGCAGATAAATTGATTGATAATGGTGACTCCGATGAAGCAATCGATGTGCTTGAAAATGCATTAAGTTATAATAGAAGCAATAGTATGTTATATATGAAGCTTGGTAAAGCTTATAGTGAAAATTCTGACTTTGAAGATGCAGTTGATGTATTAGAAGATTTATTTGAATTAGATAGAAATAATTACCGAGTTGCAATGCTTATATCAGAGAATAATATGGAAATGGATGAATTTGAAGATGCATATGATTGGGCTCAGAAGGCCATAAAGATATCAAAGAGCAATGCAGAATCTTTGTCTCATATGGGTAACCTATACTATAGAGCAATGCAAACATGTAGAGGAGATAATTTTTCTCGTTCTGACAAAATCGTTGCCTCCATGGCATATAATTATTTTGTAAAAGCAGAGAAGAAGGGCAATTCAAAACATTTCAAACAAAAGAATTGGCTGGAAAGTAATGATGTTTTATTCGGATATTCTGATTGGTTTATGACTGATAAAGATATTCAAGCTAGCGGCAAAGTAAAACCTGCTGGCAGATGTTATGATTGGGTAAGCGAGTCCTTGCCTAAGCAAAGTGATTGGTAATTAAATGTCAAATCTGAAAAATCAAGATCCTGATATTTCATCAATAATTGATTCTGAAGTTCAACGACAAAATAATTTTTTAGAGTTAATTGCTTCAGAAAATTTTACTAGTAAAGCTGTCTTAGAAGCTGTTGGATCACCTTTGACAAATAAATATGCTGAAGGATATCCTGGCAAACGATATTATGGTGGATGCATCCATGTTGATGAAGCTGAAAATTTAGCTATTGCTCGTGCCAAAGAATTGTTTAAAGCAGATTATGCAAATGTACAACCTCATTCTGGATCTTCTTCCAATATGGGTGTTTATCTAGCAATGTTAGATCCTGGAGATTGTATTATGGGTCTTGATCTTAGTCATGGAGGTCACTTAACCCATGGCAGTAAAGTTAGTTTCTCAGGACAGATATACAACTCAGTCACATTTCATGTAAAAAAAGAAGATGGATTAATCGATTTTGATGATTTGTTAAAAAAAGCAAAAGAACACAAACCAAAATTGATTATTTGCGGAGCTAGTGCATACCCGAGACAAATTGAATTTGAAAGATTTAGAGAGATAGCTGATGAAGTAGGGGCTTTTTTACATGGTGATATATGTCATAATGCAGGATTAATTGCAGCAGGAATGCATCCTTCTCCATTTCCACATTGTCATGTAGTATCTACAAGTACACATAAAACATTAAGAGGTCCAAGGGGAGGAATTATACTGCTAGGGAAAGATTTTGAGAATCCATACGGTGTAGTTGCTCCAAAGAGCGGTAGAGTAAAGATGATGTCAGAATTAATTGATGCCGCGGTAATGCCAGGTATACAAGGTGGGCCATTGATGCATGTTATTGCTGGTAAAGCTGTTGCATTCAAGGAAGCACTAGATCCTAGCTTTAAAGAGTATATTAAATCTGTATTAGAGAATGCTAAGTGTTTTGCTGAAGAATTTAATTCAAGAGGATATGATGTCATTTCTGGAGGGACAGATACACATTTAATTCTACTAGACTTGCAAAATAAAAATGTTACCGGAAAACAAGCAGAACATGCATTAGATTTAGCGGGTATTACTCTGAATAAAAATATGGTTCCTTTTGATCCAAAAAGTCCCTTTATTACTAGCGGAGTAAGGATTGGTTCTCCTGCTTTAACAACAAGGGGAATGGGTTTAGATGAAGTAAAGATTATTGTAGATCTTATTGATAGAGTTATTATGAATAATGAAGATGAATCTGTTATTAATTCTGTAAAACAAGAAATAAAAGAACTTTGTAAATTATTTCCAATATATTAATTATGATAAGAAAACAAGTATACATTTCAATTCTTGCAATCTTGATTCTTAATGGATGTTCTGCAAATAGAGATAGAATCTTTGGGGCAGATATCATTGAATATACTATTCCTTTAACAGCAAAGAATGAAGCAAAGAAGATTAAAAGAGATTCTTATAATTCTGAAGTCTATTTGAGTGCTTCTGAAAAATTAGTTCAATATTCTTATGCAATTCTCATGGATAAAGCAGATAGACTCATGTATGCTGATTATTACACTGCAAGAGAATATTATGGAGAAGCTCTTGAATTGTTTATCACATCAAAAGACTATATGTTGACTGCTTTATCTTTAAGACATCCTGGTTTTGAGTCTAAAATGATGAGAAAGGAAGCAATCAGCTTTACAAGTAGAGATATCCCATATCTATATTGGCTTAGCGGGTCTATGGCAGGCTGTATATCAGCAAGCAAAGGAGATCCAAAATATTTAATTGATTTATCAAACATTAGATGGTTGCTTGAAAATGCTCTTATTATTGAACCTGCTTGGAATGAAGGTGCACTATATTCTGCTATGATGAGTTTTTATCTTAATGATCCATCAGGTGATGGAAATTCAGAGAAAAAAGCATTAGAATATTTTGAGCTTGCTGATCGTGCAGCCAATGGAAATAATATAGGTATTTATGTTACATTGGCAGAAAGTTTTGCGGTAGCAAAACAGGACAAAGAATATTTTCTTGAGTTAATTAATAAGGCTTTATCAATGGATGTAAATGCAGACAAAGAAATGAAACAAGCAAATTTATTGTCTAAATTAAGAGCGAAATGGCTATTAACTAGAATTGATGACCTTTTTTACATATGATAAAAAAAATTATAAATAGTATTCTTGTGTTAGTAATATGTTCGGGAACATTATTATCTAAACCTATTGTCATCAAGCTTGCCACACTTGCTCCCGAAGGAACAGAATACTATAACTTGCTCCTTGAAATGGGGCAGAGATGGCAAGAAGAAACAGATGGACAAGTGATACTCCGAATTTATCCAAATGGTGTTGTTGGACGTGAAAGTGATACTATTAGAAAGATGCGCATAGGACAGATTCAAGCTTCAGCAATGTCTTCTATTGGTCTTTCTGATCTCACAGATCAAATTCAAGCATTTACAATTCCAATGGGGTTTAAAGATTATGAGGATGTAGAGAAAGTCAAAAATGCAATGTTTGATGATATTAGTGATGGACTGTCTGATAGTGGGTTTAAATTATTATTTCTAGTTGATATTGGGTGGGTTTATTGGTTTTCTGCAAATGAAGTTGCAGTTCCAGAGGACTTAAGGAATGCTAAGATTTATACAACAGCTGGAGACTATGTTACTGTTGAACTTTTTAAAGAGTTTGGCTTTAATGCAGTTCCTGTTTCAGAAACAGATATTCTTACTAGTTTACAGACAGGGATGATTAACACTGTTCAAACAGTTCCTATATTATCTCTTAGTTCTGGTTGGTTTGCTTTAATGCCAAATATGTTAGATCTAAAATGGGCTGTATTCATTGGGGCAGTTATTATTGATGAGAGAGTTTGGTCGAAAGTGCGACCTGAACATCAAAAGGTAATGATGGAAATAGCATATGAGATTGGTGAAAAATATAAAGAAACTGGAAGAAGGACAGAAGCTAAAGCAATTGAAATAATGGAACAAAATGGCATGAAGATTAAAACTCCAACCACTGAAGAACTACAAATATGGGAAAATTTCAAAGAAGAAATTATGCCTGATGTTATTGACACATTTGTTTCTGAAGAGATTTATGAAAAAGTGACTTCTGCTATTAATGAATAATATTCTTAATAAGATAGAGAATTTCGTCTGTTATTTTTGTTTTGCAATAATTGTTTCTTTTCCAGTTTTCCAAATATTATCTAGATCCATTGATTTTTTTTCTATTCCTGCTTCACAAGAAATTGTACAACATATGACATTGTGGATTGCATTTATTGGTGCAGTATTAGCTACAAGATCTAATAGGCTTTTAGCGGTTGTACGAGAGCCAGTATTTAAACAGTCTTCTGAATTCAATATCGGGCATTTTCTAGTTCATCTTGTTTCAGCTGCAATAGTTTTGCTTCTTGCTGTTTCTTATCTAAAAATGATACAAATTGGAATCCAATATCCAGAATTTGTTGCTCCATTTATACCAGTATGGGTTGCACAAAGCATTATTCCAATTGGATTATTTTTGATTTGGTATCATATGATAATGACAAGTAGCAATAGATTAAATTATCGTTTATTCTTGGTCTTTTATTCTTTTTTGTCTGTTGCAATTCTTTATTACTGGCAATTTCCATTTTCGAATGAAATTATTTTAACAATTAAGGTTTTAGCTACTCTTGCATTAGTAGCATTCGGTTTGCCTATTTTTATTGTTTTAGCCACTCTTTCAATACTTTTCTTTTTATCAGAACCCACTGATTGGGCTACCAATTTTGACTTAATTTCTACAATTAGTGATAGTGCTTACCGTATTGTAGTTTCTCCGACATTAGCAGCTATTCCGATATTTACATTAGCAGGATATATTCTTGCTGAAAGCAATATTTCTAGACGTCTTTTAGATTTTTTTAAAGCTTCGCTTGGATGGCTTCCTGGTTCTACTGTTTTAATCGTTGTATTATTATGTGCATTTTTTACTGCTCTTACAGGTGGTTCTGGTGTTACTATTTTGGCACTTGGTGCTATTTTATATCCTATTTTAGTTGAGGAAGGGTATTCAGAAGTATTTTCTTTAGGATTGATTACAACAGCTGGATCTTTAGGTCTTCTTTTCCCTCCGAGTTTGCCTGCAATTATTTACTCAGTGACAGCTGGTATTAATCCAATTGATCTGTTTAAGCAAGGGTTTCTCCCAGCACTATTTTTATTGCTAGTTGTTGTATCGTACGGTTTTTATCATAGACCACCTAAACAAAAAAAGACAAAGTTTAGTTTAAAAGATTCTATGCAAGCTCTATCTGTTGCAAAGTGGGAAATTGTTATTCCAATATTGATTGTTCTTGGTTTGTTTAGTGGTTTTGCAACATTAGTAGAATGTGCAGCTCTTTTGGTGGTATATGTTTTATTTGTTGAGTTATATGTTTATAAAGATATTAACATAAATGATATTCCTAAGATTGTAATTGATTGTGCTACACTTGTTGGAGGAGTATTGATTATTCTTGGTTTTGCTATGGGTTTTACCGGCTATCTTGTAGATGCTCAAATTCCATTAAAGATTCTTCACTTTGCACAACAAGCAATTGAATCAAAAATAATATTCTTATTAGCATTGAATATTCTCTTATTAGTTGCTGGCTGTATTATGGATGTTTTCTCTGCAATTATTGTTATAGTACCTTTAATTGCTCCATTGGCAGCTTATTTTGGTATTGATCCTATACACTTAGCTATTATCTTTATTGCAAATCTCGAATTAGGATATATTACTCCTCCAGTAGGGATGAATTTATTTTTATCATCGTATCGTTTTGAGAAAGATATGCCAACAGTTTATAAAGCAACTATGCCGTACTTTTTTATAAGGTTAATTGGTGTTTTGTTTATAACATATATTCCTTTGTTCTTTTATTAAATTTTGTTTATACTTAACACATCATGAGTTATAAAAAATTCATATTCGCTTTACTATTATTTTCACAAGTAGTAATGGCTCAAGGAAAAGCGGGTTCCTTATTTCTAGCAATTAATCCAGGCGCAAGAGCAAATGCTATGGGAGAAGCACAAATAGGAATTGCAAATGATGTTTACTCTACATACTACAACCCAGCGGGACTTTCTAATCTCCAAGGAATGGAAGCTTCATTTATGCATACTAGCTATCTACCAAATTTAGTTGATGATATGTCTTATGATTTTATTGCTTTTGGAACACCTTTTAGAGGGGATGGTGCAATTGGAGGCCATTTCACTTATTTAAATCTTGGTGATCAGATTAGTACTGATGATAATGGTGTTGAACTCGGTACATTTTCTAGTTATATGTATGCACTAAACCTGTCATACTCAAAAAGAATTGATGAAAATTCATCATGGGGAGTTAATGGTAAATATTTTTATCAAGAACTCGCAGACTTAAGTAGCGTTGATGCAGCAACTGGTAGTTTTGCTGTTGATTTAGGGTATTTTAAACGTAATGCTATGAACAATCCGAACCTTACTATGGGAGCTGTATTAACTAATGTTGGTCCAGGGGTAAGTTTCAATGATGGTGATTCAGATCCACTTCCTACACGTTTAGGTTTTGGAATTGGATTAGCAATGCTTGAAGGAAAAGGGAATCTAGCATTTGATTTGAATTATGAAGTAAATGACCAAGCAATGGTAACGAATCTTGGTTTCGAGTATTTCATTGTAGACAATTTCGCTTTCAGAGGAGGGTTTATGAATGACCCATCTGGAGAGTTAAGTTACACTACCTTAGGCTTAGGTGCTCGTTTAGATCCTATTGGATTTGATGTTAGCTACGTTATGGGCGGAGATCTCGATCCACATTCAGATATGGTGAGATTTTCTTTCAGTGGCTCTTTCTAATCATTTCTTTTCAGCTATATTTTCTAATATGAGAATATTTCTTATACTAATTCTTTTTTATTTGGTTAGTTGTTCGTCCAATCCTTTTGATGATGATATTCCTTATAAACAAAGATTTGATGATGGATTAGCATTCTTTGAAGAAGAAAAATATGGTCGTGCTGCTCAACAATTTAATATCATTGTACAAAGGGCATCTCATACAGATCTTGGTGATGATGCACTGTTTTTTCTTGCAGAATCATACTACTTAGACAACGATTATGATTTAGCTTTACTTGAATATGAAAAGCTAGTATCTAGAATGGGTTTTAGCCCTTATATTGAAAAAGCTCGCTGGAGAATCTGTGAATCTCTTATGGGATTATCTCCTAATTATTATCATGATCAAGATTCAAGCAGAAAAGCTATTATAGAAATACAACAGTTTTTAGATGATTATCCAAAATCCGAATACTCATTGGATGCAGATAAATTAATTAAGAAGATACGATTAACATTAGCTAGAAAGAATATGGAAACCGGTGAACTTTATGTAAAATTAAAAGCATATGACTCTGCAATGGTATCATATAAAATTGTTACAACAGATTATTATGATACAGAGTATTATGATGATGCAAATTTAGAAATTATCCGTTGTCTTGTTTTGATGGATAAAAAAGATGAAGCAAAGCTTTTCTTGAACGATCTTACAGAGGAAAATGAATCACTTGCTGATGGAAATTTTAAAGAGTTAGCATCTAAAATTTTAAACGATCCATCATAAATTTTATAGAAAGATAAAAAATGAAAACTTGCATTTTTGGCGGAACTTTTGACCCTCCTCATATTGGGCACCTTTTGATTGCACAAACTGTTTTTGAATCTGAAAATTTTGAAAGATTAATATTCGTTCCTGCTAACATTTCACCAGCAAAAAAGAATGGAGACAGTTCTGCTCCAGAAGAAAGATCCAAGATGCTAGAAATGTCATTAACAAATAATCTCAACTTTGAGATTTCTGATTTAGAAATCAAAAGAGAAGGCATTAGTTACACCATTGATACAATAAAAGAATTTGTTAATGAGTTAAAATTAGATAAAAAAGATTTATTCTTCCTCATGGGAAGTGACACTTTAAAGACTTTTCATAATTGGAAAGAACCTAAAGAAATTCTCAAGCTGTGCAATATTATTGTTGCAATCAGACCAGGTTTTACTCCAAGCGATATTCCACAATGGGTTTTAGATAATGTGCGTTTCGCAAACATTCCAAGATTTGAGGTTTCTTCTACCAATATAAGAAGAAGATGGAAAGAGGGTAAAACAATTAGATATATGGTTCCTAAAGAAGTATGGGAATATATCAATGAAAAGGAGCTGTATTAATGCTATCAAGTTTATTTTTTCTGATATTTGGATCCGTCGGTCTTTATTTTGGTTCAGAATGGTTGATAGATGGAGCAAAAAATATTGCAAAAAAATTCAAAATATCTGACTTAGTTATAGGATTAACAGTAGTATCTATTGGAACTTCTTTTCCTGAACTCGTGGTTGGTTTAATATCTGCATGGGAGGGATACAATGATTTTATTATTGGCAATGTTTTAGGGTCTAATATAGCAAATATTGGTTTGGCATTAGGTTTGCCTGCTTTGTTATACAGAATATCATTCAAATCGAAAGAATTAACCTCTGTTTTTGTTTATAATCTTATAGCGGTTGGATATTTATACTATATATTACTAGATAATAAAATTGTTCTTTTAGAATCACAGGGGCTACTATTTATATTTGTAATCTATATAATTGGTAGTTTCTTAAGGCCTAATATCACTTCTTGTAATGATGAATTAGCGAGCGAGAATGAATTAGGTTTGCTTAGATCAATTATGAAATTAGCTGCTGGCAGTATAGTTTTGTATGCTGGATCAGATTTATTTGTTAATAATGGTGCAGCTCCACTAGTAAGAGAGTTAGGGTTTTCTGAAAAAGCAGTTGGTATGACAGTTATTGCTATTGGTACATCCTTGCCTGAAATATTCGTTACTTTGTTAGCCTTATCTAAGAAAGCAGTAGGTATATCTCTTGGGAATATTATTGGATCGAATATATTCAATATTTTATTTGTTTTAGGTAGTGTTGGTTTAGTTGGACCTATTGCTGCTAGCAATGTAACAATGGAGCTTTTCTTTGGATTGTTTCTCTTGTTCTTATTATACATGTTTGGAATATTTTTCAATGGTTTAAATAAGTTTTCTGGTGCATTCTTAGTTCTGCTGTATATAATATTTTTCTATCTTCAATTTTCATGATTGATTTTAAGGATATAACATATAATTATTCTCCTCAATCTGGGGTGTATAACATTGATTTAAAAATCAATAAAAATGAATTTTGTTTTCTTGTGGGGCCTACTGGATCTGGTAAGACCACACTTCTAAAACTACTTTACTTTGACTTATTTCCACACAAAGGCAAAGTAGAAATATTAAAATATTCATCCGCTAATATTAAAAAATCTTCTATACATAAAGTGAGAAAGAAGATTGGAGTTGTTTTTCAAGACTATAAATTATTAAAACAAAGAACAGTATATGAAAATATTGCACTACCATTACACATTAATGGAGTTGGTAGAAGTAAGATTAAGCAGCTTGTTAATGAAGCATTAGATTTAACAGAATTATCACATTATTCTAAAAAATTTCCTAATGAACTATCAGGCGGAGAACAACAGAGAGTATGTATCGCAAGAGCTATTGTTAAAAATCCTGATGTTATACTAGCAGATGAACCAACTGGAAATTTAGATCCTACTACTGGACACAGAATATTGAAAATACTTGAACAAATAAACAAAGAAGGTACATGTGTAGTTATGGCAACCCATAACTATAAATTAATATCTGACAAAGCATATAGGGTTATAGAATTAAATGAAGGTAAAGTGGTAAGTGGATGATAGATAAGTTGGCATTTTTAGTTGTTGAGGGTATTAAGAATTTTACTAGAAATAAATTAGCTAATTTCATATGTATCGTTACAATCTTAATTAATTTTACAATATTAGGTACCTTTTTTGTATTTGGTTACAACACAGACAATATTGTAAACTTTTTTAGATCAAAGTATACTTTTGAAGTATTTTTAAAATCTGATACAAGTTTAGACCAGGCTGTTAGTTTAAAAAATGACTTCTTAGAGGATTCCCTAATATCATCTGTTGACTTAATTGGTAAAGAAGAGTCAGCAAAAATATTTTATGAAGAATTTGGAGAAGATATCATTGAAATATTAGGATACAATCCTCTTCCGGTATCGTTAAAAATTAATCTGTATGATAAAGGTTTTGATTCTGAAAAAGTGAACCTTCTTATACAAGAATATGAATCAAACTTACTTATTGATGAAATAGTTTATCAGGGAAGTTATGTTGAAAGTATTGAAAGCAGGATTAATTTATTTATTTTCATTTTTCTTGTATTAGTTTTATTGCTCATCTTTATTTCTATTCAAATCATAGGAAACACTACAAGTCTTTCAATGTCAAATCGTAGAGATTTTATTGAAATTCTTCGCTATAATGGTGCATCTAATTTGTTTATAAAGACTCCTTTTATGATTGAAACATTCTTACAATCTCTGGTGGGTTCTCTGCTTGCATTTTTATTAGTTAAATATGGATTTGTTATAATAAATTCCTATCTTGGTGTTAATATAAAGATTGATGATTACTTATGGGCATGGATGGTTGTTTTGTCTTTAATTGTAAGCATTTATGCATCAAGTAAATCAATGAAGAGAATATTATTATGAGTAAAAAAGTAAAAAATGGATCTGGGGAAGAAATGCCGAAGAAAAAGTCATCAAAAAAGAAATCTGTCACTAAAAAAGATCTAGTCATTCTTATCGATGAATTAAAGGATAAAGAATTAAGATTGAGAGCAGAGTTTGATAATTTTAGAAAAAGAAAAGAATCTGAAATAACTAATATTTTAAAGTACGAAGGAAAGAGTTTTGTCCTTGATTTCCTTTCCATTCTTGATACTATTAACAGAGGAATTGAATCTTATAAAGACCAGAATATCAAGGATGCTCTTGATTTAATACAAAAGGATTTTCTAAAGAAAATGGAAGAAAAGGAAATAGTGCAATTTGGAAAAAAAGGAGACATTTTTGATCCCGATTTACATGAAGCATTAACAACAACAAATAATAGTAAAAAGAAAGATAATGAAATTGTAGAAGTTTATGAAGCAGGCTTCCAATACAAAGACTTGATTATTAAACATGCTAAAGTGGTTGTAAATAAAAAATGAGAGACTATTATGATATATTAGGTGTTTCAAAAGGATCCAATGAAACAGAGATCAAACGTGCATATCGCAAAATTGCTATGAAATATCATCCAGATCGTAATCCCGATGATAAAGAAGCTGAAAATAAATTTAAAGAAGCTGCTGAAGCATACTCGGTATTAGGAGATTCATCGAAACGTCAACAATATGATCAATTTGGACATTCTGCATTTAGTGGAATGGGAGGAAGACAAGGTGGATTCCAATCCATGAACATGGAAGATATTTTTAGTCAATTTGGAGACATCTTTGGCGGTAATAATCCTTTTGAATCTTTTTTTTCAGGTGGGAGAGCATCATCAAGAGCTAGAACTGGTGGTGATATTAAAATAAAGATTAGTCTTACTTATGATGAAATAGTAAATGGTGGTTCTAAAAAAATTAAACTAAAAAGATTAAAATTGGCAGATGGTGCATCTTTCTCTAATTGTTCTATGTGTGGTGGTGCTGGACAAATGACAAAAGTAACTAATTCTATACTCGGTCAAATGCGTTCTACTTCTATTTGTCCTCAATGTAAAGGGTATGGAAAAACATTGGATAAAATTCCTTCTGGAGCTGACAAAAATGGTATGATTAAAGTTGAAGAAACAATTAAAATTAATATTCCAGTTGGTGTTGAAAATGGAAATTATATGACACTGGATTCACAAGGACATGAAGATATCAATAGGACTTCTGGTGATCTTTATGTCTTTTTTGAAGAAGAAGACCACGAGTATTTTTCACGATATGGAGATGATATATTATTACAGGCAAGAATTAGTTTTACTCAGGCTGTATTTGGAGATAAAATTAATGTTCCTACTGTTGATGGGAAAGCAAGTTTGAAAATTCCATCTGGTATTGAGGCAGGTCAAATTTTAAGAATTAGAGGGAAAGGATTTCCAAGACTTAGAAGAACTGGCAGAGGAGATCAATTGGTGAAGATTCAAATTGATATTCCTAAAAAGTTATCTAAAAGTGAAAAAAAAGCTTTACAAGACTATTATGATAGCAACAAGAATAACGATGTTAGTTTTGAAAAGTTTGATGATTAATGCCTTGTTATGAATCTTATTTATTGTAAATTCAGGTAACATAAAATGGACAAGAAAAAACAAAAATTTTTTAACGACTATCTAGAAATAATCACATTCATCATTTTTATCATTATGTTAGTGGTTATTTATGTTCCTAGTATAATTTGGCAAGAGGAAGATGCTTACAAAAATGAAAGTAGATTCCGTATGCAAAATGTTTACAGTGTAGAAAATTTCTATAATATCTTAACTGGAGAATATGAACAAGATGGTTTAAAAGCACTTAGACTTGTTAATGCTGTAAGAGACTCTCTAACAGCGGACTCTCTTTTTCTTGGAGAGCAGTCAGTTAAGTTAAGCGGAGAAGAATTTTTAATAGATGTTCCTAAAGGTTTTGATGTTGAATATGATACTACATTTGGTCTTAGAAGAGTTGCAAAAGAAACTGTAGTAGATACAACTGTGACAGTATTGATGCTTACCGAAGATGGTGTAGAAGATACTGTTTATGTTCAAAAAAGAAATTTAAAAGAAACATCATCAGATCCACTTTTTCTCAAGGTTATTTCTGAGAGTACATTCGAACGAATTGAAACAGTTTCTTATTTTGATAAAAGATTCAGAAAAGAAAGAGAACCTTATGATTTTATAGCTTTACCAGATTCTTCTCAATTTAATTGCCCATTAACTGGCGAGCCTTATATAATTGAGATTAGTCCAAATTCCATAAGAGTTTCTAGTCCAATTCGTTCTTATAGAGAAAATAGATATGGATTTTTCTCTCTAAGAACTAGAAGTCACGGATATATCATTGACGGAACAAGAAGTTGGGATAATTAGTTGATTGTTATATTTTATAGTACATAATAATACTTTAGTTTTATTCAAAAAAAATCCTGAAAAAGGTACATTAAGCCTCTATTCAAAAATAAAATTTCATCATCCTTTACTATCTTGTATAAGTGATCCAAAGTTATTAAATAATGTTATTTCTCAAGCATTAGATGAGTTAAATGAAAAAGAATTGTTAGAAAATCAGGATGCTTCAATAATTATAAGTGACAGCTTATTGTCTCACTCTTTAGTTGTAAATAATGGTAATAGCAGTTCAGAATTAGCAAAGAAAATAAAAGATGAATTGCATTCAAAATGGAAAGATTTATTTAGTAATTATTTTTACATATCAGAAAATAAAAAATCATCAAAAAAAACAATCCACATTGTAGAAATAAATCATTATCTAAAAGATAAGATTAAATTAAACTTTAATAATTTTGGAATTGATATTAAATCACTTGTTCCCATGTCTAGTGTTGTTCTTTCTGATATAAAAACAACACAATATGGTGTAATTAAATCAAAAAAAGATTATCTCATCTTTAACTATTCGCGCAAAGGGTTTGCATTTTTTCTAGCTAATTATGCTTCAAGAAATAAAATTTTCAGTAGAGTAATTGGTTTTACCAGTCTATCAAAAGTAGCAGAATCTTCTCTTAAAAAATCTGGACCTAAATTTGTATTCTTTTCTGATATAGATATTGTAAAAAGCTTGTCAGGTATAATCGAGAATTCTATTCCAATACTAAATTTTATTAATCCAGTTGGAATTCAGATTGTAGATGGCAGCTTGTATGAAAAGAAAAAAACTTTTACTAAACAAACAGAGACAAAGAATTTCTTTTACCATTTCAGAAATGCAATTGCAGCACTACTAACATTCATTGTGTTGTTGGTTTCATTACAGGTTATAAATCAAAGAGATTTAAAAGAACTAAATGTTGAATCTGTATTTGAAGATTTTAAACAAGAAGATCTACTTGATGCTGAACCTCTGCTCGATTTCATTAATCCAACACCTGTATCAACAAGTTCTTCTGATTATGCTCAATTTGAGAGCTATCATGTTAAATCTTATGCTATGATTGATGCTTTCGAATCAGTCATTGAATCTGATTATGGTAACTCTGTTGACATGTTAAGTGTTGTCAATGGTATTCTCTCAGCAACAGGAAGCACTGACATTACAGGTCTATTAATTGATGTAGATCCAAATTCAGTTAAAAAAATCAATCTTTCAGAAAATAAGATATCATACAAGATAGAATTGTTTACACCTCCAGAAGTTGATCAAAGTTCTATCTCAGTTTCTAATTTTCTTAATTCAGTTGTTGATATAAAAAATATAGATTTTAAACTTATTGATGGCACTCTGTTAGATCAAAAAGTTGATAATCTTATTTTAAGAATTGAAGAAGAAATGTTTAAAGATGTCATTAATAAAATCAAAGATTATGACAATTTCATTGTTAGAAAAATTTCATTTAATAAATCCGATAATTCAACCCATATTTATATTACTGTTTTAAGTTGATGAAAATATTAGCAGGGCAGTTTAAGAACCATGCTATTCAATCGAATAAAAAGTTTGAATACCGTCCAACAACATCTATTGCAAGGAAAAGCATTTTTGATACTTTAAAATCTCTAAAAGGGAAGCATTTTCTTGATTTATATGCAGGTTCTGGTATTGTAGGTTTTGAAGCTGCTAGTAGAGATGCCAAATCAGTAACATTTATTGAGTTAGAGAAGAAACATATGAATCAAATCATTATGAATGCCAAAGAAATTGAATATGACAGTTTTAACTTTATGGTAAGAGATGTAAATAGATTTCTGAAAAAATCTAATTCATATGATGTGATTTTTGCAGATCCACCTTATACTGACTCTAACACAAGCAATTTGGTAGAATTATGTTTAAATCGCCTTAATAAAGGAGGTGTATTTGTATTGGAGTGCAAAAGCCATGAATTTCTTGCAGGATATGATAAAATTAGTAAATTTGGGGGCACAAACTTACTTTATTGGCAGAAATGAAGAAAATTATATATCCAGGGACTTTTGATCCTATTCACTACGGACACATAGATATAGCAAAAAGAGCATCTAAGCTATTTGATGAGGTACATATCTGTATATCTGACAATGTTCAAAAAAATCCATTATTTAGCCATAATGAACGTTCTGAAATGATCGAAGAATGTTTTAATGATGTTGAGAACATACATGTTCATTCTAATCCTAAAAATTTGGTAATTAATTTTGCAAAAGATTGTGGTGCCATAGCGATTATTAGAGGGTTAAGACATGTGAGTGATTTTGAGTTTGAATTTCAAATGGCAAATGTTAACTATAACATTGATTCTTCTATTTCATCTCTGCTTATGATTCCTGATGAAAAATTTCTTCATCTAAATTCAACAATCATTAAAGATTTAGCGAAGCATGATGCAGAATTAACAAAATTTGTTCCAAAAAACATTGAAAAAAGATTAAAAGAGAAACTACAGTAATGGCAGATAAAATAAAATTTGTTGATGGAAATCTGGTTGTTTCTGATAATCCAATTATCCCTTTTATTGAAGGAGATGGTATTGGTCCTGATATCTGGAGAGCTAGTCAAAAAGTGCTTGATGCTGCTGTACACCATGCATACAATTCATCAAGACGCATTGAATGGTTTGAAGTATTTGCAGGGGAAAAATCATTTGATAGAAATGGAGAATGGCTTCCTAATGAGACACTTGAGATAATCAAAGATCATGTTATTGCTATTAAAGGACCACTAACAACTCCAATTGGAGGAGGGTTCCGATCACTTAATGTTACTTTAAGAAAAGAATTAGATTTGTTTGCTTGTGTTAGACCAGTTAGATGGTATAAAGGCACTCCTTCTCCTTTATCTGACCCTAGCACTGTTGATATGACAATTTTTAGAGAAAATACTGAAGATATTTATGCTGGAATTGAGTGGGAAAACGGTTCAGATGGAGCAGGAAAAGTGATAGACCTAATCAATGAGTTGGGAGTTGGTAAAAAAATACGATTCCCTGAATCTAGTTCTATTGGAATTAAACCAATATCAGAAGAAGGAACTCATCGTTTAGTTCATGCAGCAATTGAATATGCATTAAAAAATAATCGTAAGAGCTTAACTCTTGTTCATAAAGGCAATATTATGAAGTTTACTGAGGGATATTTTAAAAAATGGGGATATGAGTATGCAGAAACTAATTTTGCAGACAAAGTCTTTACTTGGAATCAGTATGATAAAATTAAAGAAGCAGAAGGAGCAGAAGCTGCTAATAAAGCACAATCTGATGCACTTGATAGCGGGAAATTATTAGTAAAAGATGGTATTACAGATGCCTTTTTACAACAAATTCTATTAAGACCAAGCGAATATGATGTTATTGCTACCATGAATTTAAATGGAGACTATATTTCAGATGCAGCTGCAGCTTCAGTAGGAGGTATTGGTATTGCTCCGGGTGCAAACATTAATTTTAATACTGGACATGCTATTTTTGAAGCAACACACGGTACTGCTCCAAAATATGCTGGTTTAGATAAAGTAAATCCATCGTCAGTAATCTTATCTGGAGCATTAATGCTAGAATATATGGGATGGAATGAAGCTTCTGAAATAATTATCAATGGATTAGAAAAAACAATTTCTTCGAAAAAAGTAACCTATGATTTTCATCGATTGCTTGACAATGCTACACTTTTGAAATGTTCAGAATTTGGCGACGAAATCATTAACAATTTTTAACTTCTTATATCATGTTTATCGATTATGCAAAGATTGAGTTGCAAGCAGGCAACGGCGGGAACGGTATCGTCTCTTTTCACCGAGAAAAATATATAGATAAAGGTGGTCCTAGCGGTGGAGATGGCGGTAAAGGTGGAGATATTGTTTTTGTAACCAATTCCAATTTACACACACTTCAAGACATCCGATATCGTCGTCTATATAAGGCAAAAAATGGACAATCAGGCGGGCCAAACAAAAGAACAGGTAAATCCGGAGATGATTTGATTATAGAAATTCCATGCGGGACTGTTGTTAAAGAAGAAACTTCTAGCAAGGTGATTATAGATATGGTAGAAGACAATCAATCTTATATTGTGTGTGAAGGAGGCATTGGAGGAAAGGGAAATCATCATTTTAAGTCTTCAACTCAGCAAACTCCTCGTTTCTCTCAAGAGGGAATAGAAGGAGGGCATCTTAAAGTAGAATTAGAATTAAAAGTATTAGCAGATGTAGGTTTGGTAGGGTTGCCAAATGCTGGTAAATCAACATTATTATCTGTGATGACTACAGCAAAACCAAAAATTGCTGATTATCCTTTTACTACATTACAACCACACTTGGGGATTGTAAAATATGGTGAATATCAATCATTTGTGATGGCTGACATTCCTGGATTAATTGAAGGGGCAAGTGAGGGAAAAGGACTTGGACATCAGTTTTTAAAACATATTGAACGCAATAAGATATTATTATTTTTGATTGATATTCTAGAGGAAAATCCTCAAGAAACATTTGATAAATTAAAAAAAGAATTGAATACATTTAATGACACACTTATGGATAAACCAACCTTGGTGGTGCGTACAAAATTAGATACTATCAAAGATCCAAAAATATTAGATCAATGGAATAATTTTTCTGAAGAGTATATTGATATCTCATCTGTAAGTGAATCTGGGCTTGATAATTTAAAAGATAGACTAGTATCTTTTTTGTCCAGTAGTGTATAAATTACCGAACATTGGAGAGGTGGCTGAGTGGTTGAAAGCGGCACCCTGCTAAGGTGTTATACGGGCAACCGTATCGAGGGTTCGAATCCCTCTCTCTCCGCACCCATCGATAAAAATAACTAAAGAAGTTTTGTTCCATCATCTGAATAAACAATATATGCTTTTCCTCCTGCTTGTTCGATGGCTTCAGCAACTTTCTCTGGATGGTCTGGTGCGTAAGCAAACATACAACCACCCCCACCTGATCCAGTAATTTTCCCTCCCAAAGCACCTGCATTCATTGCTGCATCAAGCATTGATTCAATTTTAGGAGTACTTATATCAAATATATCTCTTAGCACCACATGAAGTTCGGTAAGAATGGTGCCAATTAATTCATAGTTTGGCTTATTTTTTTCTAGCTCTACTAATGCTTTTTTTAGCAAGTCTCTATTTTCAACTGTTCCTTTGTACATCTTTTTTTGTTCATTATTTAAATCAGAAAGATTA
>JAYZKH010000021.1:0-2833 GCA_036163585.1 Fidelibacterota bacterium | reverse complement strand
TTTTCAAGCAATTTTTTATATATTCCATTTATAGTATGCCGCAGTGGCGGAATTGGTAGACGCGCTGGTCTTAGGAACCAGTACTGCAAAGTGTGAAGGTTCGAGTCCTTTCTGCGGCACTTATGGAAATTATACTATTAGGTGGAATTATTCTTGGGGCACTTGTCCTTTTTATAACGGAATTCTTTCCAATAGATGTAACAGCACTGGTTGTATTAGGTTTGTTATTAATTTTTGGACTCGTTACTCCTGATGAAAGTTTATCAGGATTTTCAAATCCAGCCGTTATTACAATAGGGTGCCTTTTTATATTGAGCTATGCTCTTCAAAAATCACATGTTTTAGAGTATGTAATAATCAATATTAATAAGCTAATCGACAAATCACAGGCATTAGGTATGGCTGCATATCTATTTTCTATTGGAATTGCTTCTGCGGTTGTAAATAATACAGCAATTGTTGCTATATTTATGCCCGTTACTATTCGTTTAGCTGATAAATATGATATTAGTCCATCAAAAGTATTGATTCCATTAAGTTATGCAGCAATTTTAGGCGGCACATTAACCTTAGTGGGCACTTCAACAAATTTAATTGTTAATTCTATTTTAGTTGAATCATCTGGAATATCACTTGGAATGTTAGAGTTTGCAAAATTTGGAGTTATCAAGTTTATTATTGGATTGATATACATCTTTACATTAGGCTATAAACTTTTACCTTCACGAATTGCAAAATCATCTAGCATATCAGACTATAGTTTAGATGGTTATTTAACAGAGTTTAAAGTTAATGGAGACTCTCCCTTAAATGGAAAGACATTGCTTGATAGAAAAATTAATGAAAATTATGATGTTATTGTTCTTGATGTTTTAAGACAAGGTGAGATTATCGGTTCAAATCTTAGAAATTTAGTTATACAAGAAGATGATGTTCTTTTTGTTAAAGGTTCTTTCGATAATTTCCAAAGATTAAAAGAAATTGAAAACCTTTCTTTGTTAACTGATGAAAAATTAACCCAAGAAGAATTAGAACAAGAAGATCATATTTTAGCAGAATGTTTAATTACCGACAATTCTGAACTGATTGGGCAAAATCTTCAGGAGGCAAACTTTAGACGTACTTTCGGTAGTTTTGTGCTTGCAATTAGAAGAGAAGGAGAGGTGATTCGAAGAAAACTTACTCAATTTGTTTTAAAACCATTTGATACTTTATTGGTATATGGACCAAAAGATCGTATTAACCAACTTGCATCAAAAGAAGGGTTTATTGTATTAGGAAAAGTTGATGCTTCTCTTGATAGTCATCCTTTATGGTGGCTCAGTATATTCACAATATTATTCGCTGTAATAATGGCTATTTTTAAGATTATTCCAATTGTCGTTGGAGTTATATTGGGGGTAATTGCATTATTGCTTGCAAGAGTTATTACTCCTAATGAAGCTTATTCTTCTATCCATTGGCAAGTAATTATCGTAATTGCTGCATTTTTACCTATGGGAGCGGCAATGCAAAAAACAGGACTTGATGCAATCATCAGTAGCACCATTGGTAATTTTATCAATTTGTTTCCGGTTGATTTAATTCCTTATTTGTTATTAGCTGCTGTTTATTTTATTACGATGGTGTTAACAGAGATTGCATCTAATGTAGCAACAGCAATTATTATGACCCCAATTGCATTGACATTATCTGCCCAATTTGGATTTGATCCAAAACCATTTATTTTTGCTGTGTGTTATGCAGCATCAGCATCTTTCATCACTCCAATTGGTTACCAAACTAACTTAATGGTATTTGGTCCCGGAGGATACAAGTACTTTGATTATGTTAAAGTAGGTCTTCCGTTAGCATTAATTTTATGGATAGTTTCAGTGATGGTGATTCCAATGATTTGGCCATTTTAATAAGGCACATAATTGAGATATCTTATTATAGTTTCAATATTATGGTCTTTTTCTTTTGGAATTATTAAATATGGATTACCCAATCTAGATTCTTTTTTTATTAGCTATTCAAGAAATCTGATTGCTCTAGCTTTTTTTGCATCTGTATCTATTTATCAACTTAAACAGTTTAAGTGGGATATACAGCTTGCTGTGATTGGTGCAATTCAATTTGGTTTAATGTATATATTTTATATTCAGTCTTATCAATATTTGCCTGCTTATTTAATTGCTACATTTACCATTACTACTCCAATTTTTATTTCTATTTCTGATAAGTATTTTTTTAAAAATCAATTTACATATAGAGAATGTTTAGCAATTTTTTTAGTAATACTTGGATCATATTTGATGAGATACAATATTCTAGACTTACATGAATATTGGTATGGTTTTCTGCTAATACAATGTGCTAATTTCTTTTTTGCATTTGGACAAATATGGTTTAAACATTGGAATCAAAAAAATAGAAATACCAATATTGTTGCTAATTTTTCTCAATTATTCTTAGGAGCAACTTTAATTACATTTATTTCTTACCTATTATTTGGTAGTTCTTCAAATGAGCTTACTGATAGCAATTTATCTGCACTTTTGTTTCTTGGTTTAATTTCTAGTGGAATTGGTTTTCTATTATGGAACATTGGTGCGATTAAGGTTAGTTCTGAAAGACTTGCTGTTGCCAATAATCTTGTTATTCCAATTGCAATTCTTAATTCACTTACTTTTTTTGGGGAATCAATTGATTTTGTATTGTTTATTCCAGGAATAGTGTTGTTTTATATTGCTTATAGAATTACTTAGCTTTCTGCATTCTTTTCTTCTGCATCTTTCTTGCAGTATTTGCCATTATTACAGCTAATATTCTTTTCAATTTGATTACAATA
>JAYZKH010000020.1:0-36662 GCA_036163585.1 Fidelibacterota bacterium | reverse complement strand
TTTCAAAAAATACAAATTATAAGTTATTTAAAAAACACATAAATATTTATTAGTTTCAGAAGTGAAAGAAATTGTCATAGCATCTTCTAATAAACATAAAGTTTCAGAAATTACTCAAAAGATTCATCCACATTTTCATAAAATATATTCTTTAGCAGATTTTTCTGAAATTGGAGATATAAAAGAAGATGGAACCTCAATCATTGAAAATTCGTTTATAAAATCAAGGGTTGCATTTGATTATACCAATATTCCTTCTCTTGCTGATGATACAGCTTTAGAGGTGGATTTTTTAAATGGAGATCCTGGGCTTTTTACTGCACGATATGCAGGAGAAAATGTAACCTATGATGATAATATGAATAAACTTTTAAATGCTATGGATGGAGTTCCTTTTGAAGAAAGAACAGCTCGGTTTAAAACTGTAGTAACTTATGTTGATGGTGGTATGAATGATTTTTTTGTTGAAGGATATGTAGAAGGATATATTCTAGAAGAAAAACAAGGTAAATCTGGTTTTGGGTATGATCCTATTTTTTTTGTTCCAGAACTAGATATGTCTTTGGCAGAAATATCTTCTGATGTTAAGAATAAAATTAGTCATCGTGGAATTGCAATTGATAAATTTAAAAATAAGATTGATCAACTATTCAATGTATAGAATATTTTTATTCCTTTATTTAATCTGTGTTCCAACCCTGTTGTTTGGTTCTGATAATCTTATTACTGATCCTTTTTCCAAATCAAAGAAAATTAATTTTTGTTTAAATGATATATCTAATTATCCAATTGGGATTTTTAATACCAATACTTCATTAGTAAGCTATCAAGTTGATTTTAATACAACATCAAATATTATTTCTATTAGTGAGTCTGTATTAAGCAATAGGAATGTGTTGCCTTACACCTCATCTCTAGATGATTATTTCAATAAACTTTATATAATCAATCAAAGATATAATTTTAGTAAACCATTTAATTATTCCTCATCAGATACGACACAATACACTCCTGGAAAAGGAAAGTATGTTGAAATAGCAGATTTTGATATTGGTAGACTTGGTAGAGCTTCTTTAAGAGTCCAAGGAAATATCAGTCTTCAAGGGAAACTAGTAAATCAAGATCAGGAATTAGTTAGATCATCATATAAAGAACGAGAGCAAACAAATTTTAAATTTGACCAGAAACAGCAACTAAATGTTCAGGGAAAAATTGGTGATCAAGTAACAATTTCTTTAGATCAAAACTCTGAACGTGATTTTGATTGGGAAAATACGGTTCGTATCGATTATCAAGGAAAAGAAGATGATATACTTCAAAAATTAGAAGCAGGGAATATTTCTCTTGCATTGCCTGCAACTGAATTTGTGACATTTTCAGGTCAAAATAAGGGATTGTTTGGAGTAAAAGCTATTACACAGCTTGGACCTGTTAATGTGACTAGCATTGCATCGATTGAGCGCACAAAAAAGGCCTCTCAAAAATACAAAGGTACTGCACAGCTAGAAACAAAACGTATTCAAGATTATGAATATAAGAAAAATTTATATTTCTTTATTCACGAATGGTTTCGTAATGGTTCTACTGATGTAATTGTAGATAACGGTTTCCAATTGAATGTACCTGCATATTATCCACTAACCAATGGATTACATAACATCGGTAATCTTGTTGTAAGAAATTTTGAATTATATAAAATTGATGCATCTAATAATCCTGCTGCAGACCCCGGTATAGCATATATTGATCCAAATGATATGGAATATTATAGTGATAGTAGTAAAGAAGGTGCTTTTATTCGACTACAGAGAGGATCAGATTATCAAATTAACGAAGATTTAGGTTTCATAAGAATGCAAAATAGTCTGCAAAATGAAATTATTGGTGCACATTTTGATTTAGCGGATAGAGTAACTGGAGATATAGTTCTCACCGTTGGTTTAGACATTGGAGAAGATGAAAATGATATCTTAATACTTAAAATGATTAAGCCACAATCTTCTCATCCAAATCATCCAACTTGGGATTTAATGTTTAAAAATGTTTACTATCTAGGTGCTGTCAATATAGATCAGAGCAGTCTTGATGTAAGAATAGTAGACAATTTTTCTACTCCAGTAAGTGATAGATCTGATAACGGAGATACTTTTTTGAATTTATTTGGTTTAGACAATCGAAATCAAGCAGGGGCATCAACTCCTGACGAAATTATTGATTTAAATAACCCAAATATTGTAAATATTAAATCAGGAGAAATTCACCTTCCTTCTTTATTGCCTTTTGTATCAGATAATAATATTGATGGAGGAAATACAAATACAAATCTTAATTCATTATTGCAATCTGGTAAAATGTATACCACTACAAATCGTACAGAATATACTGGAGATTCACGTTTTACAATTGAAGCAAATTATACTAGCCCAAGCTCTGCGATTAACTTAGGATTTACTTTAGTTGAAGGTAGTGAAGAGATTTATTTCAATGGTGAAAAATTGGAAAGAGGTTCTGATTATCAAATTGATTACTTCTCAGGTATGATTGTTCTTAATACAAACATTGATCCTAATGGAGATTTGGAAATTGTTTATGATAAACATGATTTAGTTACTTTTGATAGAAAAATTATGGTTGGTTCTAGAGCACAGATTGATTTTGATGAAAACTCATTTTTGGGTATGACAGCACTATATTACAATCAAGATATTGTAAATAGAAAGGTAGAAGTGGGATTTGAGCCAATTCAAAATTTTATATGGGATATTAATGGAAGATATGAACGTGATTTAGAAAATTTATCTGCATCATTAAACAAGTCTAATATGTTTAGTGCTGAAAAATTATCAAGATTTAAGCTAGAAGGTGAAATAGCACAAGTACTACCAAATCCTAATTCAATTTCTAATGCTTCTACTGGAGATAAAAATGGAGTTGCATATATTGATGATTTTGAAGGATCAAAACGTATTACAAATCCATCAATCTTAAGAAGATTTTGGCATAAATCTTCTGCTCCTTTAGATATTGAAAATAATAATCAAGAATTTGATCAACGTAATAGATTAAAGATGTATTGGTATAATCCTTTTTCTCAGATATTGACTAATAATATTTGGCCGAATGTCTCAACATCTCAAAGAGCACAAAATTTAACAACTGATGTATTAGTACTTAATTTTGAACCATATGAATATCAACAAACATCTAATCCTGATTCATTATGGGCTGGAATTACTGCACCAATGTTTGTTGGAGACTATGATCAGACTAGAACCAAATTTGTTGAGATTTGGTTACGTGGAGATTCTGGAAATTTAACAGTTGATTTAGGAAAAATTAGTGAAGACCATGATGGAAATGGAATTCTTAATAACGAAGATGTACCTGATGCTGGTTTAGCACTTGGTAATGGTTTTTTAGAAGATGAAGAAGATACTGGTTTGGATGGATGTTTTGATTTGTTTGAAGATGGTTGGGGTTCTTGTTTAGAGAGCACAGGTTTAAATTATCAAGATTATTTATCATCTGGAGAATCAGTAATTATTAATGCTTCTCCTGATGTTGATCCTAATGATCCAAATGCTGATAATTGGGATTATATAGAAGGAAGTTCAGATTATGAGTTTGTTAATGGTACCGAAGGTAATGGTACAGGTGATCGAATTCAACCGGGAGGTAAATATCCTGACTCTGAAGATTTGGATCAATCAGGGTTTTTAGATAGAACAAATGATTATTTTACTAAAACAATTTCGCTGAGTGATACAACATATATTGCAGGATCAACAGAAGTTGATGGGGTTAAAACAGGTTGGAAACTCGTCAGGATACCAATTAGTCATTTTACTCAAGTACAAGATATCACTTTAAGTGAGATAAGATATCTAAGACTAATAGTTTCTGGAATTAACCAAGCTTCGACTTTAGAAATAGCAAGAATAGAATTAGTAGGGAATACTTGGGAATCAATGGGTACATCTATTGTATCTAATAATGAATATACAGTTCAAGATAGCACTTTCTTAGTGACAGTTGTTAATGATGAAGATAATCCGGATTATATACCACCCAAAGGAGTATATGGTGAATATGATGAGATAAATCAAATTAGATCCAAAGAACAATCTCTTGTTTTAAAATTTGATAATCTTAATCCTGATACTAAAGGTGCTGCAAAAAAAATACTTTCTTTTACAGGGAGTGATAAAGCACAGAGTTTTTTAATCTATGATCAAATGAAAATGTATGTATATGGTAACAGTGTGGATATAGAAGAAAATCAAACAGATGTTGAATTGTTTATAGAATTTGGTAATGGACAAGAATACTATAGGTTAAGTCAGCCCGTTTATGATGGCTGGGATGAGGACCAAAATCGTAACTCAATTGACTTAGATTTAGATTGGCTTACAAAACTAAAAAATATTGATGAAAATTCTCTTGAAAAAATTAACCCTAATGATACTTTTGTTGATTCAACGGGTTATAAACGTTATTCCTTCATAGATGACAATAATGAAGAATATAAAAAAGTGGAAATTATAGGAAATCCTTCATTGTCTAGACTACAATATTTTATTGTTGGTGTTGAAAATAGTTCGCAGCATCCTATTAGTGGAGAATTGTGGCTTGATGAATTACGACTTAGTGGAGTTAAAAAAGAAAGAGGTACAGCTGTTAGATTAAAATCAGAATTTAATTTATCTGATCTAAATCGTAGTAGCATATCATATATAAGAAAAGATGCTGATTTCCATGTTTTACAAGAACGACTTGGAACTAATACTAGTACAGAAACATTTATTTTTACTAATCAAATAGAATTAGGAAAATTTTTACCACAAAATCTAGGAATTGCATTTCCATTAAATGTCACATACAATATGCAAAATAATACTCCAAAATTTTTGCCTGGAACTGATATTAGAACAAGTGCAAGTGCACCTGATTCAGTAATTACAAAATCTTCTACAATAAGTATGAATGGTAAAATTTCTAAGAGAATTAAATCAGAGAATCCTTTCGTTCGTTACACTATTGATAATTTGAGTACAACATTCAAGGCATCTACACAAAATCGATCTGATGAGATAATGAAAAGTGTTGATACAGATCGATTTACTACCAGTGTAGATTATAATCTCAGGTTTCCAAGCGATAATTATATTCAAGCATTTGAATGGCTCAAAAAAATACCTGTTGTTGGAGATAATATGAGTAAAACAAAGTTTTTCTATACTCCTACTTCTTTTAATAGCAGTATTAAACTAAACCAAAGTTTAGTTGAGAAACAGTCTAGATCAGTAGATGAAATGACTGATGATTTTAATCTAGGTTTAATCAGAAGTTTTAGTGTTAGTTATAAGGTCTTTGATAATCTTCAATTTAATTATACTAAAAATATACAAAGTGATATGGCAGAATATAGAGATGAAGTTCTTAAAGCATTAACCGATTTTGAAACAGGAGATAGAACAAATAATACAGAATCATTTGCCTCTAATTTTTCACCTAAATGGATTTCTTGGTTTTCACCAAATTTCCAATACAATGCGAATTACTCATGGAATAAACCTAAGTCTAGTGTTTTTAATGGTGCAAATCTTGTTTCAGTAAGAAATAGCGGATTTAATGTCAGTCTTTCGCCGACAGAAATAATTGAAATATTTTATACACCAGCTTCGAAAAGAAGTACAGCTTCTTCTGAAAAAAGAACCAGATCTAGAGAAGACATTGGATCTATGTCTGTTGATATGGGTGATGATGATTTAGCAGAAGAATCTGATGCTTCTGAAGAGAAAAATTCAAAAAGAAAAAGTCGTAATAAAATTAATGATAGTCTTAGAATGGAAAAAATATATGGTTGGTCGAAAAAGATAGAACCGCTATCATTTACTATAAATAATACAACAAATTTAAGTTCAAATGGAGTACAAGGAAGTATTCCGTTAGATTATAGACTTGGATTTTCTGATTCACATGGTTTAGAATATGCCCCTGAAGTTGGTTTGAATACAGGTGTTGATGATATTAAAAAATCATTATCTATTAGAAGTGGAATAAAATTTAATTCAACTACATCAATGAGCCTTTCATTTTCTGAAAGTATATCTTCAAATTTAAATGGTTATGGTATTGATATCAGATCAATAAATAGAGATTACTTTTCTTATGGAGATCATTTATCTAATGGTTTACCATTTTCTAATTGGGCATTTCGTATTGGTGGACTTGAAAAAATAAAATTTATTAGTCCTTATGTCAAATCTCTTTCAATGGAACATGCATTCAATGGTAAACAAACTGCTTCTTGGAGATTTAACGAAAGTGGTATTAGTGATATTAATTTATTTAAAATATCATCTTTTATTGATGGCAATAATGATGAAATTCAATTTTCTCGCATAACAAGAAGTTTTTCTCCTCTAATTGGAATTACAGCTTCCTTTAAAAATGGAATTTCAACGAATGTGAGAACTAATATAACACATACACTTGATGAAGTTGCAAATGGGTTAACCTATATATCAGAAAATAGTCTTCTTGCAAGTATAACTTATAATTTTTCAAAAGGAATTCGCATTCCATTGCCATTCACAGAAAGAAATGTTGATTTAAAAAATAATATTAATCTTACATTAAATTTTGATCTAAGTAAGAAAAAAGAAGAAGGTTCAAAAGATAAAATAAATTTTGCAGAACAAAATTTTGTTAATTCATGGAAAACAATTTTAAGAGTAACTTATGCCTTAACCGATAATATATCTGGAAGTTTATTCTATGAATATAGAGAAAATGATACAAGGTTGACAGGAAGAAGGATAGATAGAGATTTTGGAGTGAATATTAATGTTGCAATTAGGGGATAAAATTAAATTTTTAATAATACTGTTTTTACTATTTTCTTGTAGTAAAGAGGAGCCCGTTTCAGTTCCTGATTTTAATGGTATTACTGCATTTCAATATATAGAAAAACAATGTGAATTTGGTCCAAGAAATCCTGGTTCATCCGGGCATCAAGAATTTTCAGTTTATTTAGAAAGTTTTCTCAAAAATTATGATCAAGATATTATAATTCAAGAATTTGAATATACTGAACCTGTTACTGATACTATAAAACAAGGCAAAAATTTTGTTATTCAATTTAATAAGGATGCTAAGTATAGATTATTGCTTGGAGCACATTGGGATACTCGATCTATATCCGATCAAGATAAAAATCTTCAAAACAGAAAATTGCCAGTATTGGGAGCGAATGATGGTGGGAGTGGAACTGCAGTATTGATGACTTTGTGTGATATATTTTCTACAAATGTACCACCAATTGGTATTGACATGGTTTTCTTTGATGCAGAAGATGGTGGGATTTCTTATCATCCTAATACTTATGCATTAGGATCAGAATTTTTTGCTAAAAATCTTCCTATTGAAAAACCAAATTTTGGTATTATCATTGATATGGTTGCTGATAAGCAGTTAAATATTCCAATCGAACGATATTCTTATAATATTGCTAAAGAAGAAGTAATAAAAATTTGGGATTTGGCAAAAAAACTTTCTCTTAATGCCTTTGAGAAAAAAGTTGGTGAAGAAATTTATGATGATCATGTTCCATTATGGGAACATGCTCAAATTCCTACCATTGATATTATTGATTTTAAATACCCTAATTTATTCTATAATCATTGGCATACTCAGCAAGATACTCCTGAAAATTGTTCACCAAAAAGTTTAGAGCAGGTAGGAACTTTGTTAGTAAATTATATCTATGCTGAAAAACATTAATAAAATTCTTTTTAGTATAATTTTCTTGCTTTCTTGTTCAGGTGGAGGTAGTTCACCTGCAAGCCCTGATGATGGTTCTGATGATAGTGGAGGTGGAGGAGATCCATATGTATTTCCTAATGCAACTAACTTTGATCGAGAAAATCAAATAGAGATTATTTCTTGGAATATTCAAACTTTTCCTCAACTAACTACTACTTCAGATTATGTTAAAAGCTTGCTTGAAACATGGAATGCTGATATATATGTATTTCAAGAAATGGGAGATAACAATACTCTTATAAGTATGGTAAATGCAATGCCTGAATATTCTTACATGCTATCTAGTGAGACAAGCAATTGGGATTTTGCTTTAGTATATAAGACAGCAAATTCTGATTGTGCTACTTGTGGTACTGTCACATACAATGGTCATAATGAACTTTGGGCCGATACACCTAATTCTAACGATAATGATGATGATTATACAAATAATGCATTATATCAATTTGCAAGCAGACCACCCATGGAGAATTATTTAACCTGGACTAATGGAACTAAATCTGTTGATTTATATGTTACTAATATTCATTATAAATGTTGTGGTGATGGCGATTTAGATATATCAGATAAAGGTGCAGAGTCAACAAGAAGGCATTATGCCAGCACTCTTCTTCGAGATTATATAATGAATAATAGACAAGGAGATTATGTAGTGCTTGCTGGAGACTTTAATAATGTTGGTGAACAATCTATATTAAACCCTTCAATTGCTCCTTTAACTGATCCAGATCAAAATAGTAATTATTTTAAGATGGTTGATGAATATGTTTTTGCTCAAAGTAGTTCTACATGGTCTTGGCAAGGATGGAGAAGTTCGTTTGGTGCATCTCATCTTGATCACATTATTATTAATCAACCACTTTTCCAGTTTGAATCTGTATCTGAAGGAGGAATAATTAATATGCTTAATGAAACTGGAATGTCAAACTATGATATTGATGATAAACTTTCAGATCATCAACCATCCTATTATAGATTCTATCCATAAAAAGTGAAATATTTATTCCTTTCTATTATTTTAGTTGGGTTTTTATTCTCTCAAGACTTTGAAGAAATTGATTCAAATTTAGAAAATAGAAATTTTGAAGATGTCATCATTCCTTTAAACAAACTTAATATTGAATATCCTCAAAATTTAGATATACTTGTTAGATTGTCTGCAGCACATCATTTATTATCAGAAAAAACATATGATAAAAAAATGGATTCATACCATTTAGATAAGGCAATGGATTATATTACTGAAGCTATAAAGATCGATTCAACCAATGGACAAGTACACAAATGGTATGCTTTAGCATATGGAAAAAAGCTTGAGAACCTTCCTATAAGATCTCAGATTGAAGGTTCTAAGATTATTGAACTCCACTCCATTGAAGCAATTAAAAAACTTCCTACTGATCCATATTGTTACAATGTAATGGGGCAATGGCATTACCGCTTAGCAGATTTAGGTAAGGTATCTAGAGGCTTGGCAAAAATTATTTTTGAAGAGCCTCCCCAAGGTTCTTTTGAAATTGCTCTCGAATATTTTGAAAAGAGTATCAATTTAGAACCTGAATATATAGGGACATATTATTGGCTTGGTAAAACCTACCAAAAATTAGAAAGATTTGATGATGCATTAATAATATTTGAACAAGGAATTGAATTATCACCTCCTTATAAAAGAGAAGAAGCATTTTATCAAGAAATGGTTAAGATTCTTAGAAGAAATGGTAGAAACAAATCTTAAAAGCATTATTTCAAAAAAATCTATTGAATTAGGTTTTGATAAAATTGGTTTTGCAAATCCAAAAGAAAATATTGATCCAAATAAATACTTTGATAAGTGGATAGAATCAAAGCATCATGGAACAATGCAATGGATGGAATCAAGAAAAGAAGAACGTAGAGATATCTTTAACTATTTTCCCGAAGTACAAACAGTAATTTCATTGGCTTTTAATTATTTTACAAAACGAAGCTCAGAATTCTCAAAAGATTACAATTCAGAAGTTAAGTTTAGCAATTATGCTTGGGGAGACGACTATCATAAAATTATTAAAAACAAATTATATGATATTAAAAATGAAATTTTAAAGCATGATCCATCAATAAAAATAATCTTATGTGTTGATACAGCACCAATTATGGAAAAACAATGGGCTCAAAAAGCAGGAATTGGTTGGCAAGGTAAGAATACCAATTTACTTACCAAAGAATTAGGAAGCTGGATATTCTTGGCAGAAATACTAATTGATAGAAAATTAGACTATGATCTTCCTTTTGAAGAAGATTTATGTGGGAGTTGTACAGCATGTATTGATTCTTGTCCAACAAATGCATTAACAGAATATAAGATTGATTCAAATAAATGTATTTCTTATCTAACTATTGAGTATAGAGAAGATTTTGAACATGAAGATTTGCATAATTGGATTTATGGATGTGATATATGCCAAGAAGTTTGTCCATGGAATATTAAGTTTGAACAAATAAAAAAAGATAAACATTTTCAAGCAAGAGATTCATTGGTGAATTTTTTTAAATCAGATTGGGAAAATTTGAATGAAGAAAATTTTAAATCAAGTTTTAAAGATTCTGCTGTAAAACGTACTAAATATAAAGGCTTAAAAAGAAATATTAATTCGTTGCGCTAGTGTTGGTTATAGTTTCTTTACTTTTTTGTAATTTTCAGGAATTTTGAATATGTCTGGCAATGAATCTTTACTTGAATATTCAAATAGATTATAAGTAAATGTCCCATTTGTATTAATTGTTTTAAATCTTACATTAACAGCATCTTTATTAATATCATATTCTTCAAATGGAATATTCATTTCATTAAAACCTAAACTTGGAGGGATTGAACCACTAAATATATTTTCTAATTTTGTACGTGTTGATTCTATGATTGGTGCTTTTAAAGTTTTTTCTGTAAACCATATTAACATATTCAATTCTTCATCTTCTTCTTTAACGGTAATTTCTGCTTTTCTAGTTTCAAAATTATTTACTAATTCAATTTCTTCTGAAATTTCAATATCCATATTATCATCCTGACTGTCTTCCTCATCATCTCTTTCAGGTGGGCCTCCTTGTGGATTATTTGCAGCATCTTCTAGAAATTCTGAAAGTGAATAAACTACATATTTCCTTTTTTTATGATTGATTTTTGTTACTAAAGAGTCTTTAATTGAGATAACATAACTTTCGTCTCGTTTTATATTGAATACTCGGAGTATTTTGATATTAAAATTACTTTTAATATAGTATGTATCTTCAGAAAAGTATCTATTGATACTTCCTTTCATTGTTCCTTGAGAAAATGAACCTTCTATTTCTTCGTTTATATAAAGAGAAGTTTGTCCATGCAGGGTATTTAAAGGAAATAAAAATAAGAAAAAAACTATTTTAATAAAGTTATTACAGTCCAGTTTCTTCGACTGTCTTCTTAACTTCTGATAGAGTATTGTCCAGTGCATTCTTTTCTTCTTCATTGAGTTCAAATGTAAGAATTTTTTCCACTCCATTACTACCAATTACTGTTGGTACTCCAATAAAGTATCCATCAATATCAAATTCTCCTTCGCACAATGAAGCACATGGAATAACTCTTTTTTTATCTCTAACAAAACTTTCAACCATTTCTACTGCCGACTGTGCTGGAGCATAAAATGCAGATCCTTTACCAAATAATTTTACAATTTCTCCACCACCAAATCTTGTTCGTTCTTCAATTTCATTAATTTTGTCTTCACTTAATAATGAACTTAATGGAACTCCTCCAACATTAGCTAATCTACTGATTGGTACCATTGTGTCTCCGTGTCCACCAAGTACCATACAGGTAACATCTTGAGAAGAAAGGTTAGTTTCTGCAGCGATAAATGATCTAAATCTTGCACTATCTAGTGCACCTGCCATTCCAACTACTTTATTCTTTTCAAATCCAGAAACTTTATAAAATGCATAAACCATAGCATCTAATGGGTTTGATACAACAATAACAAATGCATTAGGAGCATGTGTTTTGACTTCATTGGCTACATTTGTCATAATAGATAAATTTTTACTTAGTAAATCTTCTCTATTCATACCAGGCTGTCTTGGAAATCCTGCAGTAATTACTACTACATCAGAATCTTTTATTTCTTGAAAATTTGATGATCCAACTAATTTGGAGTCAAATCCATCATGAGGAAGAAGTTGTGATATATCTAGTGCTTTACCTTTGATAAAATTTTCAGCTTCGGGAATATCAATAATTACAATATCTCCTAGTTCTTTTTGAGCTGCAAGAAGAGCAATATTTCCACCGACTTGTCCACCACCAATTAATGATATTTTTGTTCTTGGCATTTTAGTCTTTAGCAATTACACTTACAAAAGTATTTTTACCTTTTTTACTGAATTTGACAATTCCATTTGATGTTGCAAATAATGAATCATCACCTGATCGTTTAACATTTCTTCCTGGATGGTATTTTGTACCTCGCTGTTTAAGAATAATGCCTCCAGAGAGAATTGATTGTCCATCAGAAGTTTTCACCCCTAATCTTTTTGATACGGAATCTCTTCCATTTCTTGAACTTCCTTGTCCCTTCTTATGAGCCATACATCTACCTCTTTACTTCTCTTTATCAGTTTTTACAGCTTTTTTTGCACTACCAGTGATTGATTGAATTTCAATCATTGTTAAATCTTGTCTATGACCATTTTTTCTTTGATAACCTTTTCTTCTTTTCTTTTTAATCACAGTTATTTTTTTATCTCGAGAATGGTTAACTATTTTAGCACTTACTTTATATTTATCTAATTCTTTTGGACTAAATACATTTTTATCTTTATCAAACACTGCTTTTACAGCATCAAATTTGACAGTTTTTCCTATATCTAAGTCAATCTTAGAATTAATCGTAATAGTGTCACCTTTAGTGACTTTATACTGCTTTCCATATATTTCTACAATTGCAATCATAGCGCGAGAACTTAATAGCTAATTTAGTATCTTTCAAGTGACTATTTCACTCGTAATATCTTCGTCATTATTTATTTTTGTAAATTTAAAATGGTTTTTTTGAACATTAATATCTTCAACTATTTTTAAATAAACAAAATTTTCCCACATCAGACGAATATATGCTTTTTTCTGTTCTTTTTTAAGATAATGTGCAATTTCAGGATGTAAAAATAGTTTTAATCTTAAATCTTTATTTTTTTGTTTATAATCACGTAACCAATAATCAATTTTTGTTAATAATGTATCTTTTGATATTATTCTTCCCATTCCTCTACAATCATCACAGGATTCTGTTAGTGAATCAACAATACTTAATCCAGTACGTTCTCTAGTCATTTCTAATACACCAAATTCAGAGATTTCTGATACTGCTACTTTTGCACGATCTTTTTTTAATTCTTTTTTCATTTCAATATATACTTTCTTTCTATTTTGAGAAGAAACCATATCAATAAAATCAATCAAGATTAATCCCGACATGTGTCTCAATCTTAATTGTTTTGCAATTTCTTTTGCTGCTTCCAAATTAATTTTTAAAGAATTCTCTTCATGTCCTTTTTTACCAACAAATTTTCCACTATTAACATCAACTACAACCATTGCTTCTGTTCTTTCAACGATTATATATGCTCCACTTTTTAGCCAAACTTTTTTTCTAAGTAGCTTCATTAGATCATCATCAATTTGTTGTTCTTTAAATAAAGGTATTCTTTTTTTATGATATTCAATTGAATCTTCTATATCTAGAGAATCTTCTTTGATAATTTTCTGTATTTTTTTGAAATTATTTTTTGAGTCCACCACAATTTTTTTAACATTATCACTTACTAAATCTCTAAGAACACTTGATGTCATTTCTAAATCACTGTGGATTAGTTTAGGAGCTTTACTTTTTTCAGATAAATCAATTAATTGATTATATTTTTTTTCTAAATTGGAATAATCATTTTGTATTTGTTTTTCTGTCTTTCCTTCTGCAACAGTTCGTATGATTATACCTAATCCATGTTTTTTCATTTCAAATGCTATTTTTTTCAATCTTCTTCTTTCATATTTATCTCTCATTTTTTTTGATACTCCAACATATTTTGAGTTAGGTACCAAAACAATAAATCGTCCAGCAATTGATAAGTCTGTTGTAATGCGTGCTCCCTTCTTGTCAAATGGTTCTTTAATGACTTGAACAATAATTTCTTGTCCAGGGGTAAGAAGCACATTGATTTCTTTCGAATTATTTGAATTACTATTTGAATTTGCTATCAATTCTGGATCTGATATTTCAGAAAAAGGTAAGAATGCATTATTTTCTTGTCCAATATTGATAAAAGCAGCTTGCATGCCTGGGATTACATTTTCAACAACTCCCTTATAGATATTTCCTACAGTGCGTTCTTGTGATTGTTTATCCACATGTACTTCTGCAAGCTTACCATTCTCTTTGACAGCTATTCGGGTCTCCCCGATGCTTTCACTAATATAAATCTCTTTTTTCATTATAGCCTCTATCTTTACTCTTGTTAAAGAGCAATTAGTTCATTTCTAGTGAAAAGAGGAGAGAATAAAAATAGGAATAAAAAATCTTTATCAATTCTAAATTTTAAAAAACAAAAAATAATAACTTTTAAATTCTATCCTCAGTTTCGGAAGGAATTTAACGATTTTTACATTTAAAATGTATATAATCTGAACTATCTATGTTTAACGAAGAATTAATTGCTGCAAAGGTTGCTGCTAGGAATGCAGGAAAAATCTTAAACAAACATTTCAAATCTCATTCTAAAGATATTCAATATAAAAAAGAATCAGGAAATAGCCCTGTTACAGCTGCAGATTATGAAGCTGATAAATATCTTGCCAGTTTTTTAGGTGGAGAATTTCCTCATGATGGTTGGCTTTCTGAGGAAACTGTTGATACAATTGATAGATTAGATAAAAAACGCACTTGGATTGTTGATCCACTAGATGGAACAAAAGAATTTATTCAGAAACTTCCTGAATTTTGTGTCAGTATTGCACTTGTTGAAGATAGTATTCCTGTTATAGGAGTTATTTATAATCCTATATCAGATGAAATGTTTTATGCTCAAAAGAATAAAGGTGCATTTTTGAATGGAAATCAAATACAAATTTCTACTGTAGAACATATTAAAGATGCATCAATTATTGTTAGTAGATCTGAGAAAACTAAAGGATTATGGAATAGCTATAAAAATAATTTTTCTTCCATAAAATCTTGTGGTAGTATTGCCTACAAATTAGGCTTAGCTGCATCAGGCATATATGATATTACTGCAACAGTCGCTCCTAAGAATGAATGGGATATTTGTGCTGGAGATTGTATCATTAGTGAAGCTGGTGGGGTAATGAAAAAAATTGATGGTAAGAATATTATATACAATCAAAAGAAAACCCTTGTTACAGACCCTATAATTGCTACAAATTCTATGTTGTTTGATAACATTTCAGATTTATTATATTAAATGAAATATATTGGTCCAGATTTCTGCAATATTACTTCCTTGTTAAGCGATGAGGAGCTTCTAATTCAAAAAACAGCAAATGAATTTGTTTCACAAGAATTTTTACCAATAATAAACGAATACTATGAAAAAGGTTCTTTCCCTCTTGATTTGATTCCAAAAATGGGGGAATTAGGATTTTTTGGAGCCACATTACCTAAAAAATATGGGGGAAGTGAAATAAGTAGCAATGCTTATGGTTTAATAATGCAGGAGCTCGAAAAAGGCGATTCAGGTTTACGGTCAGTTTGCAGTGTCCAAGGTTCTTTAGTCATGTTTCCTATATATCAGTATGGGACAGAAGAACAAAAAGAAAAATGGTTACCATCATTAGCATCTGGTAAATCAGTCGGATGTTTTGGTTTAACCGAATCAAATCATGGTTCAGATCCTGGTGGAATGAAGACTAAAGCTGTAAAAGATGGAGACGATTGGATAATTAATGGTTCAAAAATGTGGATTACAAATGGTTCAATAGCAGATATTGCAGTAGTTTGGGCCAAAGATGAAGATGGTATTATTAGAGGATTTTTATTAGAAAAAGATATGGAAGGATTTACTACATCTGATATTCATGGAAAGATGAGTTTAAGAGCTTCAGTTACTTCAGAGTTATTTATGAAAGATGTAAGAGTGCCAGATGCTAATCGACTTCCAAATATTGAAGGCTTAAAAGGCCCATTGTCATGCCTAACTCAAGCAAGGTATTCTATCGCATGGGGTACAATTGGTGCAGCTATTGACTGTTATGAAGTAGCATTGAATTATAGTAAAGATAGAAAGCAATTTTCAAAGCCAATTGCTGGATTTCAACTAACTCAGCAAAAACTTGTATATATGATTGAAGAAATAACTAAAGCACAGCTACTTGCTTTACAATTAGGGAAACTTAAAGATAGTGGAGATCTAGATTTTTCTCATATATCTCTTGGCAAAAAGAATAATGTTGCAATTGCTCGAAACTGTGCAAAACTAGCACGAGAAATTCTTGGTGCTAATGGAATCATGGATGACTATTCGATTATGAGACATATGATGAATTTAGAAACAGTATATACCTATGAAGGCACTCATGAAATACATACATTGATTTTAGGTCAAAAGATTACTGATATTCCTGCTTTTGAATAATTTCATCAATTTTTTCTACTATATTTTTTAATAAATTTTCTCTATTCATTTTTACTCCTGATTCAATAAATAGTGATGTATATAGTTTGTCTTTTATTGATTTTAAATCTTCAAAATTAGAATTTACATTTATTCCTATTCCAATTACTTGTGCTGTAATACGATTTTTGACTATTTGTTCACATAATATTCCAGCAATTTTTCTATTTTCAATGTAAATATCATTTGGATATTTTATTCTTGAATTGATTTTTAATCTTTTAAGATTGAAAACAATAGATTCACATGCAATATCAACTAAATTTTGCCCATTAATGTTGCAATTATCAGGAATAACAATAGTAAATGCTAAATCTTTATATGGTGTTGAAATCCATTTTTTGCCATGAGTTCCTCTACCATGAGTTTGTTTATCGCATGTAATAATACCATAGTTATTAATTAATTTTTGAGCTTCCTTGTTAGTTGATTCTAACTCTTCTTTATAAAATATATTAGAATTAATTATTTTGGTTTTTAAGAGAGTATCATGAATATCTAAGAGCACGGATCTAATTTTTTTCTCATTTTAAAAATAGTTCCTGGCTGTAATACACCATCACTATCTCTAATCAATCTTTCATTATCCATATAGATAATTACCCATGCGAGTTCATCGCCATATATTTCATCGGCAAGGCTCCATGCAGTATCTCCAGATTGTATTTGGTAATCAAAAAATTCTAATTCACAATTTTTTGCCTGGCTAGCTTCTCTTTTTAATGATAAAAAATTATAAGGATAAATTCTATTTGGATCAGATCCAATTTCTTCTTTGTTCCATTCATAGATTTCTCTCCACATCGAAGAATCTCCATATTCTCTTGATGCGATTTTAATTAAATAATCACCTCTTTTTATCATGTATGGCTCAAATACAGTTACAGGTAATGGTGGAGCTTCTGGTTCTTGTACTGTAAATGTTTCAACTTTGACTTCTTCTTCAACAATTTTTGTTTCAGATTCATTGGACTGTTGATTTGTTATTTTTTCTCCTACACTAGGAGCAGATCCAGCACAATTAACAATCAAAATTGTACTGAATAATAAAACTAAATTTCTTATTTGCATCATATCCCTCATATTTCAATTTTTTCTATATAATATTAATTAATTTTTTTATGTAATGTTCCTGTTTTTTTATTACGAATATTCTCCAAAAACTTTTCTTAAAGTATCTGAAATTTCACCAAGAGTACACTTATTTTTTGCACATTCAACCATATATGGAATTAAATTTTCTTTTAATCTTGCTTTTTCTTCTAAGATAAGTAGAGCATGAGCAACTTTTTCTTCATCACGATTTTTTCTAAACTGAATTAATGAATCAACTCTATTTCCATCTTTTTTTTCAGATGTAGTTAAATCAATTTTCTCTTCATTGACAAATTCATTTACTCCTATAAGTATTTCTTCTTTATTATCAAGTTTATTTTGGAATTCAATTGAAGAATTTGATATTTCTTCTTCTATCTCTCCTGTATCAATTAAGTATTCCATGCCTCCTTTTTCATTGATATCATCAATTTTGTCCAAAACTTTTTTCACCATATCATTTGTCATATCAGAAATAATACTACTATCTCCAATCGGGTCAACAAAGTCTGTAATATTGGTTTCATGTGCAATAATTTGTTGTGTTCTTAATGCTAATAAAGCATTTTTTTCTGATGGCAAACTAATTGCTTCATCTTTAGCATTAGTATGGATTGATTGTGCACCCCCCAATACTGCTGAGAGTGCCTCTAATGTAGTTCTTACAACATTATTGTCAATTTGTTGAGCTGTTAATGTTGATCCGCCAGTTTGTACATGAAATCTACATAATTGAGATGCAGGATTTTCTATTCCAAATTCATTTTTCACTATTTTTGCCCAAATTTCTCTTGCAGCTCGAAATTTTGCTACTTCTTCAAAAAAATTGCGATGTGAATTAAAGAAAAATGACATCTGTGTTGTTAGTTTTTCTATATTAATCCCTCTATTTTTTGCATGATTAACATATGTAATCGCATTAGCAAAAGTAAATGCTAGTTCTTGAATTGCTGTACTTCCTGCTTCTCTAATATGATACCCCGATACAGATATTGAATTCCATTTAGGTAGCATAGATTGACAATATTCAAATATATCAGTAGCGAGCCTTAAAGATGGCCCAATTGGGAAAATATATGTTCCTCTAGCAATATATTCTTTTAATATATCATTTTGTATAGTTCCTCTGAGATTTTCTAGTTTATATCCTTTCTCTTCTGCTAATGCTATATAAAATGCCAATAGAATAGGAGCAGTTGAATTAATAGTCATTGAAACTGATACATTTTCCAAATTGATTTTATCAAACAATAATTTCATATCATCAATTGTCGAAATTGGTACCCCTGATTTCCCAATTTCACCAACAGACATTTCATGATCTGAATCATAACCAATTTGAGTAGGTAAATCAAATGCAACAGATAATCCACTAACACCGCTATCTAATAAAGATAAAAAACGTTGATTTGATTCATTTACAGATGAAAACCCAGCATATTGTCTCATCGTCCAAAGTTTTGTGCGATACATGTCTTTATATATACCTTGTGTAAACGGGAAATTACCTATCTTTTTTTTCGACATAATGGTTAATTTAATCCTAAAATTAGAAACATGGAATATTCTCGAATTCAAAAACTAATTTATTGGTTAAAATGTAAAAAACATTTTCAAGATATTCAAAAATCCTTCAACTATACTGAAGAACAATTGGGTTCTATTATGATACTATTGCCTGATACAGCTATTGCATTTGATTTTGCCGAATTGATTTTAGATGAGATTAGTCCTGAAACAGCAGATAAAACTGTTTTCTTATTGAAAGATTCATTAGCTCAATTTTATTCTGATAAATTACAAAAATGTTCAAAATTATATAGTTATAAAGATGTTGATTCATTAGGATTGCCTAATGAATGGTTTATTGATATAATTAAGAAAGATAATTACCAGAATATGATTGATTTAAATATTACTTTCAGTCCATTTTCATCTTTTTTAGTGCGAGCATGTAATTCCGAAGTAAGAATGGGTTTTAATTATGATAATTCAAAAAAATATTATAATGTTATACTTGATAGAAGTTATCAAAAAGATTTAAGCGGAACATTTGATATGATTGGTAAGTTTATAAAAAAATGACAAATTCTATATCAGAGATTATTTTATTTGATAAAACTGATACATCATTTGATGATATGCAGTTCCCTTGGGATTTTATCAGTAATATATCAAATCTTTTTACAGGACATTCCAGTGATTTTAAAGAGTACAAAAATGTCATTATTAATGAAGAAAATGGACCAGTAATTATAAATGATAATGTAGATATTCAACCATTTACTGTTCTAAATGGACCACTATTTGTTGGAAAAAATTGTCTTATTAAGTCTCATTCTACTATTTCCAATTCTATTATTAATCATGATTGCAAAATATCTGGAGAAGTGCATTCTTCTATATTTCAACCTTATTCCAATAAAGCTCATGAAGGATTTTTAGGCCACAGTTTTGTTGGTTCTTGGGTCAATCTTGGAGCAGGTACGACTACAAGTAACTTAAAAAATAACTATTCTAATGTTAGTGTAAAATGGGGTGAAGATTTAGTTAATACAGGATCTATCTTTTTTGGTTCAGTAATTGGAGATCATGTGAAGACAGCAATTGGTACTAATTTAAATACAGGAACCGTGATTGGTATGGGTTCTAATATCGTATCACAGTCATTCCCACCTCGAAATATCCCACCATTTTCTCTTTATTATAAGGGGAAAATTATAAAAATATCATTTGATGATTTTTGTGAAACTGCCACAAAAGCAATGTCCAGAAGAGGAAAGTCTCTTTCAGAACAAGAAAAAGACAGATTATATAATATTTATAAAACTTGTTGACTCGGTGAAGAACATCTAATATTTTCACCTCTATGAGTGAAATACCAAATTTGGGACAGATCGACGAAGTTTTAAGTCCATGTTGTGATGAGGAAATAAGAGTTTCTGATATTGGAAAGAAACTAAAATGTCCTCTTTGTAAGTCTAATTTGAAACAAAGAGCATTTTTGCCATTTCTTGAATATTTGATGGAGAATGGCCATGTTGAAAATCTAGATTTTTTTGACTTAGATCTATACAATCAAGATAAAGAAAGCTTAGACACTCAAGACGAAGATTTAGACTTAGATAAGTACGAAGTTAAAAAAGATAGTCTAAATATTTATGAAGAAGACAAAAAATTTGATAATTCCGATTCAGAAACAAAAGATTCTATTGATGAATCAGCTGTCTCTAGTGACTGGACTAAATTTGCCACCGACGAAGAACAAGATTAAACACTCGATTTCTCTTTACTATTCATTACACTTCATACTAAATTAATCGAACCGCAAGATTTTTTTCAGGCTATAAAATCTTGAAAGATTGAAAGAATTCCCCCGCTATCAACTTTCCTTTATAGCCTGTTTTATTATTAGAGATCATTTTTTCTTTTGCTTCCTTTTATGAATAGAATTATATTGATAATTAGACTGAGTAGTCGGTTTTTGAGAAAACAATGAAAATAGCTGTATTAACAAAAGCAATACCAAGTTACGAATCAAGTATTCGTGTGAATTCATCTGGAGATTGGATTGATGAATCTGTCGTGAATTTTGTTGTAAATGAAAGTGATTCATATGCACTGGAAGAAGCTCTTCAAATCAAAGAACAGTTAAATGATGATACAGAAGTTGTAGTTGTAATAATGGGAAATGAAACTAATACATCAAAAGTTTTAAAAGATGGTTTAGCAAAAGGTGCTGATAGAGGAATTTTTATTAATAATAATAATATGGACACAGATCCTCTATCTATTGCAAAAACTTTTTCTGATCATCTTCAAGATGAATCTTTTGACCTAGTTTTTTCTGGTTTACAGTCAGATGATTTAGGATCAGGGCAAACAGGTGTTCTTATTGGAGAATTATTAGGTATGTCTACAGCTACTCTTGGCATTGAAACAAAGATAGAAGATGGTAAAATCAAAGTTAAACGTGAATTAGAATCAGGATGGTTTCAATGGGTAACTTTACCATTTCCAGCTAGTGTTTCTATTCAATCTGGAATTAACGAACCTAGATATCCTTCCTTAAAAGGGATTATGGGAGCTAAAAGAAAAGATGTTAAGTCTCTTAATGCAAGCCCATCAGGTGATAGTAAACAAAAATTTATTCAATTATTTATTCCAAAAACTGAAAAAGTCACAGAAAGAATTGAAGGCGATGTTGATTCTATTGTTTCGAGAATGGTAGATATATTAAAAAATACTTTAAAGGTTATTTAATGATACTTGTTGTATTAGAAAATCAAAGAGGAAATATTCATGCTTTTAGCCAAGAAGCAGTTGTTGCAGGACAACAATTAGCTGCAAAACTTGGTTTAGATTTGTCTATTTTATGTTTAGGAGAAAATGCTAACTCTTTAAGAGAACAATCTTCTGATTATAGAGCAAAAAATTTAATTTTAGCTCAACATGACTTAATTAATTCTTATTCTGCAGATGGTTATTCTAAAGCATTATCTCAAGTAATATCCGAGCTTTCACCAAAATATGTGGTAATGGGACATTCTTATATGGTACGTGACTTTTTACCTAGAGTAAGTGCAAAACTTAATATTCCATTTGTCAGTGATATTATTGCAGTAGAATATGATGGTGATTCTCCAATTTTTTCAAGACAAGTCTTTAATGCAAAGCTTGCGACAAAAGTTAAAGCAGATTCAGATACAGTACTTTTAAGTTTTCAATCTGCAGCATTTTCTTCTGATGATATTGAAAGCGGTGGATCAGAAAATCAATCAGATTTTTCAGTCAATCTTGATGGGAGTGATATTAAATCAGAGAGTGAAGCAGAATTTCAAGAATCTGCTTCAGGAGTAGATTTAACAACTGCTGAATTAATTGTTTCTGTAGGACGAGGAATTGATAGCCAAGATAATTTACCTTTAGTCGAATCATTAGCATCAGCTATGAATGCAGAGATTGCTTCTTCAAGACCTGTGGTAGATATGGGTTGGTTACCACCTTATAGACAAATTGGGAGTTCTGGTCAAGCGGTCTCTCCAAAATTATATCTTTCTGTTGGTATTTCGGGGGCAATCCAACATGTTGTTGGGATGAAAGGGTCAAAAACAATTATGGCAATTAATAAAGATGAGGATGCTCCAATATTTGAGATTGCAGATTATGCAGTCATAGGTGATTTAATGGAAATTGTTCCAAAACTCACTGAAGAAATTCAGAAATAACAAGCTAAGATGAAATTTCATATTATTGAACAGCTAGTTCTAGCAGTTTTTTTGCTGTCTGGTATATCGTTTTTTCTTTATCAGCTTCTTTTGCGTTTGAATATCGTTTTAAAAGGTAAATTAGATTTTAGTATTGAAGATTTGCCAAAGAGGCTTGTAAGAGTTTTTGATGAAGTTATTCTTCACAAAAAAGTAGCGAGTGGCAAGAGAAAATCTGCTGGTATTCTTCATGCATTTGTTATGTATGGATTTATTTTCTTTGGATTAATAACCATCAATCATTTTTTATCAGCATTTGATCTATATATTTTTACTGACACTCTCCGAAAAAATTATTTTTATTTTTTTGGTGCTCCATGGGCAATATTATGCATAATAGGTATCTTAGGCTTAGCTTATCGAAGATTTATTATCAAACCTGAGGCACTAGGCAAGTTTTCTTCTACATCAGCATTGGTCACTGTATTTATCACAACACTGATGATTACATATTTAATTGATGAAATTCATCATTTAAATCCATTTATGAATAATCTTGGTTCCAAAATTAATTGGTGGTTGCATTCAGGTGTTATTGGAGGATTTTTATTTTTAATTCCAAAATCAAAACATATGCATCTAGTTTTGTCACCATTTAATATTTTTTTAAGACCTTTTGAAGTACCAAGTCATCCACCAATTCCGATTGATTTAGAAGCTTCAGAAGAAGAATTAGATGAATTATTGTTAGATCTATCAAAATTGAGTAAAGATCAAGCTTTGGATATTTTTACATGTGTAGAATGTGGAAGATGTACTGATGTTTGTCCTGCAAATAGAGGTGGAGGGATTCTTAACCCTAAATATCATTTTATATTAGACCTGAAAGATCCAATGCTTGAATCAAATGATGTAAATGTTGTAGATAAAATCAATGTTGAAGCTGGTTGGGAATGTACAACATGTCAAGCATGTACTGAAGTTTGTCCTGTAGGTAATCATGTTGAAAAAGCAGATGAAATTAGAAGTTTTCAGGTGATGGTTGAAGGTGATGTACCTCAAGAATACCAAAAATTACTTAGAAATTTACAAGAAACAGGTAACACAGAAGGAGCATCATCTAGTGAGCTACTTCAACGAATGCCCGAATATACACCAGATAAAGAACTTGTATTATGGTTAGGTTGTTTTGCAAAACATGCCATGGATCCAAATTTTGTTAAATCAGTTGAGAATTTTACTAAAATTCTTGATTCTGCTGGTGTCACATATGGAGTGCTTAGCAATGAACAGTGTTCTGGAGATCCAGCAAATAAACTAGGAGATAAATTAACCTATCAAATGTTAATGGATAATAATGTAGAAGAATTAAATAAAGTAAAAAAAGTAACTACAATGTGTCCACATTGTGTTGTCAATTTACAAAAAGAATATAGCAAGTATCACGATATCAAGTATGAGGTGAAACATCATACTCAAGTAATTAATGAATTATTAGAACAGGGAAAAATTAATATTAATCCTGGAAGTTTAGAAAAAGTTACATATCACGATCCTTGTAATTTATCTAGAACTCTTGACGAAGTTGATGGACCTAGAAATGCAATTAAAGCTGCAGCACCAGAATTTTTTGAATTAGATGAAAGCGGTAAAGAAACATTATGTTGTGGAGCAGGTGGAGCACTTTGGTGGAAAAAAGATGCAGGTGAAGGGCGTACCCATTTATTACGTGCTGAACAGGTCATTGATTCAAAAGCAGATACTGTTGTTACCGGATGTAATTTTTGTTATGGAATGATGAACCAGGGCATTGGTCCATTAACTCCAGCTGATCAAGATAAAATAGAAGTAAAAGATGTTGCAGATATTGTAGCAGAGAATATTTCTTAGCTCAAAGTTTCAATTGATTTATTGAGTTTTTCAATAAAAGTATCAATCTCTTCTTTATCATTATATATATGGAAACTAATTCTTACACATGATGATATCCCTAATTTATTCATTAGCGGTTTGCAACAATGATGACCTGATCTTACAGCAATTCCCTCATAATCAAGGAATTGTGCAATATCAAGAGAGTGAATGTTTTCAATATTGAAACTAATAATTGGAACTCTTTGTGGAGCATTCCCATAAATAGTTATCCCATTAATATCATTCATTTTGTTTAATCCATATAATGTTAATTCTTCGATATAATCGTGATTGATTGTATTGAAAAAGTCAATTGCACCTCCTAATCCAATAACTTGTGCAGATACTGGTGAACCAGGTTCAAATTTATGTGGAATAGTAGTCCAAGTAGATTTTTCCATTGTTACATCTTCGATCATTCCACCACCAGTTTGATATGGAGGCATTTTTTCTAAAATTTCTTTTTTCGCATATAAAACACCAACACCTGTTGGTCCAAACATTTTATGACCTGAAAATGCAAAAAAATCACAATCCAAATCTGTAACATTTATTTTAATGTGTGGAGTGCTTTGGCATCCATCTACCATCACTAGAGCACCGTGATCATGTGCTTTTTTAACAATATCTTTTATTGGATTAATTGTTCCAAATACATTTGATGTATGAGTAATGCTTACCATTTTTACATTTTCATTTAAAGCATTCTCAAAGTCTTCTAAATCAAGTGTTCCGTTTGGATTTGATTTAATATATTGAATTGTAGCACCTGTTTTTTCACTAATAATTTGCCAAGGAACAATATTAGAATGATGTTCCATATCAGTAAGTAGAATAACATCCTCTTTTTTTAAATTTTCAAATCCCCATGCATCAGCAACAAGATTAATTGATTCAGTTGCACTTTTTGTAAAGACAATTGACTGAACAGACTCTGATCCGATAAACTCAGCAACTTTTTTTCTTGTATTTTCAAATGCATTTGTTGCTTTTTCACCCAATTCATAGACACTTCTATGAATACTTGCACCATATTCTTTATAGAACTGCATTTCTGTTTCAATTACCGATATAGGTTTTAAACTTGTAGCAGCACTATCAAAATAGATTAATTTTTTACCACGATTTTTTTGATTAAGAATTGGGAATTCTTTGCGAATATCTTCTACATTCATTTAATATAAACCTAATTGCAGTTTTGCAGCATCAGACATCATATCTTGATTCCATTGAGGTTCCCATACTAGTTCTACTTCAACATTATTAGTCCCATGCAATGATGATACTTTTTCTTTTACTTCATCCGCAATAACAGGACCCATTCCACATCCAGGAGCTGTTAATGTCATCTTAATGGATACATTGACTCCTTCTTTCTCTTCTTCGACTATACAATCATATACCAATCCTAAGTCAACAATATTCACAGGGATTTCTGGATCATAGCATGTTTGAAGCATATTCCATACTTCTTCTTTATTTGCAAAATTATTACTAACAACGGATTTCTTTTCTTCGCCTATTGCTTCTGCATCAATCCCTTTGACTTGATACATATTTCCTTCTACAACAACGGTAAAGTTGTCACCTAAAGATTGAGTGATAATACCAGGTGTTCCCTCTTTTAGAAGTGTTTTGATACCATCAGGTACACTAAACACTTCAACATCTGATTTTAATACAAATTCTTTATTCATTCGTTTATCTCAATTTGTTAATTCTTTACTAATAAATGCTAATGCACCAATAAAGCCATTTTGTCTTTGACTAGAAATGGTTGGTCCTATATTGAGCCATTCAAAAATCTTTATAGGTTCATCAAATTCACCAATAAAATCAATAATACCCTTTTTTTCTGAATTATTAAACCCAATTTGTAAAATTCGCAATAATCCTTTTACAATTGCACTTTCAGAATCTGCTTTTAGTATAACTGAATTATTATTTTCTAACTTAATCCATGTCTGTGAAGTGCATGCATGTACTTTGTTTTCATCAATTTTATCTTTTGAATCAATATGATCAAGTTTTTTACCTAAATCGATTAAATAAACTAATTTATCTTGGCCATCTAATGAAGAGAATCCATCTCTAATTTCAGAAAATTTTTTCTTTATATTACTCATTCATCCATTGATCAATATAAGTTTGTGCCTCATCCTTAATATTGTCATCCGAAAATGTTTTAATTACTGCATGTGCAAATGCTTTCACAAGAATCTGTGTTGCATCTTCTTTATTGATTCCTCTTGATTGAAAATAAAAGATGCTATTTTTATCTAAAGCACCGGTTGTAGATCCATGACCACATTGTACATCATCTGCATAAATTTCTAATTGTGGATTAGAGTGTGCTGTTGCTTCTTTGGATAAAAGTAAATTTTTGTTTGATTGATTAGAATCAGTTTTTTGTGCACCATCAAAGACAATTACTTTTCCATTAAATACAGAAGTTGATTTATTCTGAAGAATGTTTCTTACATTTTGCGAGCTATTGCAATGTTCTGATTTGTGGTTAATTAATATATTATTATCAGCATGTTCATCATTTTTAGTTAGATTGAGTGCATTCACTGTTACTTCCGCACCTGATTTATTCAAATCAATTTCAGTAAAGTCTTTGTTAAAAGACGATTCACAATTAAAGCTGTCAATATTAATAATAGTATTGGAATTCGCTTTATAATAATTATACCTTAAAGAATTGCTCTTCGTATTATCTTGATATATTGTACTATGGTTAAGAATTGAATCATCTTCACATATAAATTTGTTTATTTTTAAGTTAAAACTATCAAATCCATGATTAATATCTTTTTCATAAATAGATATGTTATTCTTTTTATTTAGCTTGAATATATTGAATGTTGGAACAAACATATTTTCTGATTTTTTGTCATAAATATTGACAATATTAATTCTTACATCAGAATTATTACCTTTTTTGAATTCAATAAAAATTCCCTCATTAAATTTTGCAACCCCAAGATTAAACAATCCTTCATTATTAAAATTTTTTGACATTTTTATTGTATTTTCTTCTTTGATATCAATAGTACTGCTGACTGATATTTGATTTTTAAAGTCACAATTTTCTAGAGATTCTTTTATAAAAAATCCGTTTACAAAACACAGTGTATTTTTTGTTTTTAAATGTTCTTTGATATCAATATCTGAATTTGGAATAAGAGTATCATATTTTTTTAAATGACTGCTATTAGAGAATTTCCAATTTTCTAATTTTTTAGAAGGATACCCTAATTTCTTAAATTGATTATAACTATTATTTTTGATTTCGTTCATGATTGATATATCTTTATTACATTATTTTTCTAGCCAAGAATATCCTTTTTCTTCTACCTGTCTTGCTAATTTCATATCTCCTGATTTGACTATTTTTCCATCAATCATTATATGAACAACATCTGGATTTATATATTCAAGCAATCTTTCATAGTGGGTAATAATTAATGTTGAATTTTTATCTGTATTGAATTCTTTTACTCCATCTGCTACAATTTTTAATGCATCAATATCTAGTCCTGAATCTGTTTCATCCAGTATCGCAAATTTTGGATTTAAAGAAAGTAATTGAAAAATTTCACTTTTCTTTTTTTCTCCTCCTGAAAATCCATCATTGATTGATCTTTTTAAAAAAGAATCATCTAGTGTAAGTTTTTTTAATATATTTTTTGATTGATTTAAAAATTCTAATGCATCCATTTCTTCTTTACCTTGGTTTTCAAGATGAGCATTGATTGCTGCTCTTAAAAAATATGCCATACTTACACCTGGAATAGCTACAGGGTATTGAAAACAAACAAAAATGCCATTTAAAGATCTATTTTCTGGGCTTATTTCAGTGATATCCATATCATTCATATGGATTGAACCATTTGTTACTTCAAATTTCTCATTTCCAGCTAATGTATTTGCTAGAGTGCTTTTCCCAGACCCATTTCTTCCCATAATTGCATGGACTTCACCTTCTGGTATTTCTAGGTTAATTCCTTTAAGAATTTCTTTTTCTTCTACAGATACTTTTAAATCTTTTATTTTTATCATATTATCCTACACTGTTTTCTAATGTTACTTCGATTAATTGTTTTGCTTCTACTGCAAATTCCATAGGTAATTCTTCAAATACTTCTTTACAAAATCCATTCACAATCATTGACACTGCATCATCTAAATTAATTCCTCTTTGATTACAGTAAAATAATTGATCATCACCAATATTTGATGTTGTTGCTTCATGTTCCATTTGTGCAGTTTGATTTTTTACATCAATGTATGGAAAAGTATGTGCTCCACACTTGTCTCCAATTAAAATCGAATCACATTGAGAGAAATTACGTGCATTGTCAGCATTTTTTAATATTTTCACTCCACCACGATATGTATTTTGTCCTTCACCTGCAGAAATTCCTTTTGATATAATAGTACTTTTAGTGTTTTTCCCCATATGAATCATTTTTGTTCCTGTATCAGCTTGTTGTTTATTTTTTGTTACAGCAACTGAGTAAAATTCACCAACACTATCATCTCCTTTCATGATAACACTCGGATATTTCCAGGTTATTGCTGATCCTGTTTCTACCTGTGTCCAAGAAATTTTAGATCTATCACCCTCACATTTTCCTCTTTTAGTTACAAAATTGTATATCCCACCTTCACCTTTTTCATTGCCTGAATACCAATTCTGTATTGTTGAGTACTTAATTTCTGCATCTTCATGTGCAATTAATTCTACACATGCAGCATGCAGTTGATTTTCATCTCTCATAGGAGCTGTACATCCTTCAAGATAACTGACCTTGCTTCCTTTATCAGCAATAATAAGTGTTCTTTCAAATTGTCCGGTATTAGATGCATTGATTCTAAAATATGTTGAAAGTTCAAGAGGGCATTTAACATTTTTTGGTATATAGACAAAAGAACCATCACTAAATACTGCTGAATTGAGTGCAGCAAAATAATTATCCGTATAAGGAATAACTGATCCAAGATATTTTTTTATTAAATCAGGATGTTCCTGGACTGCTTCAGAAAAAGAACAAAAAATTACTCCATGTTTTGCTAGTTCATCTTTAAAAGTTGTTGCAACTGAAACACTATCAAAGACTGCATCAACAGCAACTCCCTCTAATTTCTTTTGCTCATCAAGTGAAATACCAAGTTTATTATATGTATCTAGTATTTCTGGGTCAACTTCGTCGAGACTTTTTTTACTTTTCTTCTTTGGTGCTGCATAATAGCTTAATGCCTGATAATCTATCGGTTTATAATCAATATTAGCCCATTTCGGCTCTTTCATTTTTTGCCAATTTTTATATGCTTTTAATCTCCAATCTAGCAACCATTTCGGCTCATTTTTTATATGAGATAATTTTGTGATAACTTCTTCATCCAACCCAGGTTCAAACTTGACTTGTTCCACATCTGTGGTAAAACCATATTTGTATTCTTGGTCTAGATTTTTATCAATTATTTGTTGATTTTTATCAATCATTTCTTGTAGGCGAAAATTTATCTAATTACATCATTATTTGCTATTAATTTAGGAATAAGTAATCTTTGTCATATAAACTATTGAGATTATAATAAAAAGCTAATATAGTTGTAATAAAATCTCATTTATATTTATTAATCCTATACTCATTGATTAGTTGATTTTGGTAGTGTAAATTGATAATCGTTTTAGGGTCATGAGTAAAAAAATAAAATTAAAAACTTTAGATGAAGTAACAATACGTTTCGCAGGTGATTCTGGGGATGGAATGCAGCTTAGTGGAGGTAGATTTACACAAACTTCAGCAATTGTTGGAAATGATTTAAGTACATTGCCAGATTTTCCTGCTGAAATACGTGCCCCTGCAGGATCTTTAGCAGGTGTTAGCTCTTTTCAAATTCATTTTAGCTCCAAAGAAATTCATACACCAGGAGAGAAACCTGATGTATTGGTTGCAATGAATCCTGCTGCATTAAAAGTACATCTAAAGGAGCTTGTTCCTGGAGGAATTCTTATTCTTAATAAGAATGCATTTACAACAAAAAATTTAAAACTAGCAGGCTATGAGTCTGATCCAACGGAAGATGCTTCATTGGATGATAATTATGCAGTGCATTATATTGAGATGAGCAAATTAGTTTCTAATGCATGTGAAGGATTAGACTTGCCTTCAAAAACTATTGAAAGAACTAAAAATCTTTGTGCATTAGGTGTGTTATTTTGGATGTATGATCGTCCACTTGAGCCTACTATTGAATGGTTAAATAAGAAATTCAAATCTAAACCTGAAATTATTGATGCAAACACAAAAGCATTGCATGCAGGATACAATTATGGTGAAACAGCAGAGATTACAACACGTTATATTGTAGAGAAAGCTAATCTACCTTCTGGAAAATATAGAAATATGAATGGAACATTAGCTTCTTGTTTAGGAATTCTTACTGCATCAGAGAAAAGTAAATTGGGAATTACTTTTGCTGGTTATCCAATCACTCCAGCAAGTAATTTATTGCATACTTTATCCAATTGGAAAAATTTTGGTGTTAAAACTTTTCAAGCTGAAGATGAAATTGCTAGTATCGGTATTGCACTTGGTGCTTCATTCGGAGGATCTCTTGGCATTACTGCTTCATCTGGCCCTGGAATTTCATTAAAAACAGAGTTTATAGGTTTAGCAGTCATTACAGAACTGCCACTAGTTATAATTAATGTTCAAAGAGGAGGCCCTAGTACTGGTCTTCCAACAAAAACTGAACAATCTGATTTATTGCAAGCACTTTATGGTCGCAATGGAGATGCTCCATTACCGGTAATAGCACCTAGAACACCAGGAGATTGTTACTTTGCTACATATGAAGCATGCCGAATTGCTGTAAAGTATATGACCCCTGTCATAGTTTTATCAGATGGTTATCTTGCAAACGGTTCAGAACCATGGTTAATTCCAAATCCAGATGATCTAGAAGATTTTATTGTGAATTTTGAAAAAGAAAATAATTCTGATGAGAAATTTTTACCTTATAAGCGCGATGATAAGACATTGTCTAGGCCTTGGGCTATTCCTGGCACAAAAGGGCTAGAACATCGCATTGGTGGTATTGAAACAGAACATATTACAGGGAATGTAGCTTATAGTCCTGATAATCATCAAAAAATGACAGACATTCGACATCAAAAAGTGCAGAATGTTACCAATGAAATTGCCCCTACTTCCGTATATGGAAAGAAAAAAGGAGACTTACTTATTCTCAGTTGGGGAAGTCCTCATGGTGCTTGCAGAGCTGCAACAGAAGATCTATTGAATGAAAAATATAAAGTAGGACATGTTTCAATTCGATGGGTTAATCCATTGCCTTCAGATTTGAAAGATATTTTAAGTCAATATAAAAAAGTTTTAATTCCAGAAATCAATGCAGGACAATTGATAAAGATAATTCGTGGTGAATTTTTAGTTGATGCTATTGGATTAAATGAAGTAAAAGGTCAACCGTTAAATGCTTCCACAATTGTAAAGAAAGTAAAGGAGCTAATTGATGAGTGATAATAATCCTGTATTTAAAAAAGCTGATTTTGAATCCGATCAGGCGGTTAGATGGTGTCCAGGTTGTGGAGATTATGCTATACTTTCACAGACTCAAAAAGTTTTTCCTGAGATTACTACAAAAAAAGAAGATGTAGTTTTTATATCAGGAATTGGTTGTTCAAGTCGATTCCCTTACTATATGAATACTTATGGATTTCATACTATTCATGGTAGAGCACCAACTCTTGCAAGTGGATTAAAAGTTTCAAATCCAGATTTATCGATATGGGTTGTCACAGGGGATGGTGATGGTTTTTCTATTGGAGGGAATCATCTTATACATTTAATGAGAAGAAATATTAATCTAAATGTAATGTTATTTAATAATCGTATCTATGGATTAACAAAAGGACAATATTCTCCTACATCTGAACAAGGAAAAGTGACTTACTCTACACCAATGGGTTCATTAGATTATCCATTTATTCCAGCAAAATTAGTTCTAGGAGCTCAAGCAGGCTTTGTTGCAAAGACTATCGATAGAGAATTGAAGCATCTTCAAGAAATGATTAAAAGAGCTAATGATTATAATGGAGCATCTTTTATTGAAATTTATCAAAATTGTAATATTTTTAATGATGGTGCTTTTTCTGAATTGACAGATAAAGAAACAAAATCTGAAAAATTGTTAAGAGTTGAAGATGGTAAACCAATGATTTTTGGTCCTACCGATAATAAAGGTATTTATTTAGATGGCACGACTCCAAAAGTAGTAGAAATTGGTAAAGAATATTCTGTTGATGATATTTTAGTCCATAATGAAAAAGATAAATTTATTGCAGATATGCTTTCAAATTTTGTTTCAAATGATATTTTTCCGGAACCAATAGGTGTCTTATATTGTAAAGAGAGAGCAACATATGATGGTTTGATGGAAGAACAGATGACAGAAGCTCAAAAGAAAGATAAAAGCAAGAAAACACTTAATGATTTGTTAAATGCTGGTGATACCTGGGAAGTGAAATGAAAAAATTTAGAACAGAAAGTGATAGCTTAGGTTCAGTAAAGGTTCCAGTAAAAGCATATTATGGTGCTCAAACTCAAAGAGCTATTCAGAACTTTGAAATTGGTTGGCCAATGGATTTCAATTTAGTGCTTCCTCTGATTATTATTAAAAAAGCCGCTGCAATTTCAAATGCTACTCAAAAAAGGCTTTCTAAAAAAATAAGTAATGCAATTGTGAAAAGTTGTGATACTATTTTAAAAAATCCTGAAAATTTTATAGATCAATTTCCTTTGTCTGTATTTCAAAGTGGAAGTGGCACACAAACTAATATGAATGTTAATGAAGTGATCGCAAATAAATCCAATGAATTATTAGGAGGGAAATTGGGAGAATATCAATTTGTTCATCCAAATGATCATGTCAATATGTCGCAATCCACTAATGATACTTTTCCTACTGCGATTTTGGTGGGGTCTGTTATGAATGTAGAAAATAATCTACTCCCAAGCCTTGATTTGCTAAAAACAGCACTGGAAAAGAAAGAAAAAGAATTTAAATCAATTGTCAAAGTAGGGAGAACACACTTACAAGATGCAACTCCAATTACATTAGGGCAAGAATTTTCGGGTTATGCCTCTATGATTGCTCACGATATCAAAAGAATTGAAGAAGCTATAAAAGAATGTTCTTCTTTACCTATAGGCGGTACTGCAGTTGGTACTGGTATCAATACAATTGCTGGCTATGATAAATTGATGACTGATGCTATTAGCAACGAAACTGGATTTGATTTCAAAGTTTGTCGCAACAAATTTGAACTTCTATCATCTCAAAATGCAATCTCAGATTTGTCATCTAGAATTAAAATTTGTTCTGGATCTTTAAATAAGATTGCAAATGATATTAAATGGCTTTCTAGCGGACCAATGGCCGGTATTGGTGAATTACAATTACCTTCTAATGAGCCAGGAAGCTCGATTATGCCAGGCAAAGTAAATCCTACTCAATGTGAAGCAGTAAATATGGTTCATGCACAAATTCTTGGTAATGATTTAACTATTGCTTTTTCTGGAGCAAGTGGAAATTTTGAATTAAATACTTATAGACCGCTTGTTGCATTTAATATTCATGAATCAATTTCTTTATTGAGTGAAGCTGCAGAATCATTTGTATTAAATGCATTGGAAGGTTTATCTGTCAATAAAGATAAAATTGAGGAAAATTTAAGTAAATCATTAATGTTGGTAACAGCACTTGTTCCAAAGATAGGGTATGAAAAATCTGCAGAAATAGCAAAAAAAGCATTAAAAGAAAATATTTCTTTAAAAGAAAGTGCAAGCAAATTAAAATATTTATCTGAAAAAGAATTTGACAGAATTGTTAAGCCAAAATTAATGGTATCGCCCAAAAAAGCATGATTAATTCTTTTTTTCGTTCTTTTAAGATCATCTTTTATCTATCAATAATATTATTATTTTATTTATTATACCTTTCTAGAGATTTACCATCGCTTGAACGCTTAGAAACATTTGATCCTGCTATGCTATCAACAATCTATGATCGTAATGGTGAAGTGATTGGTGAATTTTATATTCAAAAAAGAGCTTTTATTGATTTAGAAGATATGCCTGACCATTTAAAAAGTGCAGCAATTTCATCAGAAGATAAGCGATTTTATCAACACTGGGGAGTTGATTTACAAAGTGTTTTTCGTGCAGTTGCTGTAAATGTGGTTGCAATGAGATTCAAACAAGGATTTAGTACATTATCCCAACAATTAGCACGGAATCTATATAAAGAAATTGGATTCAGAGATAGTATTACAAGAAAAATAAAAGAAATCATCACGGCTATTCAAATTGAGAGGACTTACACAAAAGAAGAGATATTAGAAATGTATTTAAATACAGTGCATTTTGGACATGGAACCTATGGTGTTGAATCAGCTGCAAAACGATATTTTAATAAAAAAGCTTCTGAGTTGACTATAGGTGAATCAGCCATGCTTATCGGATTACTTCCTTCTCCTGCAAACTATTCACCACTCCGAAATCTTGACAAGTCAATTGAAAGACGATCTCTTGTTTTAAAGTTAATGTATAATCAAGATTATATTTCGCATGAAGAGTATATAGAACATAATAGTATTATTCCCGATAATATTTTTTATGAAATACCAAAAAGTAAAGCACCATACTTTACAGAGTATGTCAGACGAGTTCTTGAAAAACAAGATGAAGAATTAGGGATTAATATTTACCAAGATGGTTTAAAAATTTATACTACTCTTGATTATAATTTGCAAAAGATTGCAGAAGATGTAGTGATGAAAACTTTACGTGATAACCAAGACGAATTTAATAATCAGCTTTTTGCTGATCAGGATCGTTTCTCAGAGCTAGGTTACTTATCAATTTTTCCAGAAGATTCAATAAAGATTATGTTAAATGGTCAAATGAAACTATATGAAGATCTAAGAAAAAGTTTACTAGTACAATGTGCATTTATTGCCCTAGATAGTAGAACAGGTGAAATATTATCAATGATTGGCGGGAGATCTGATTATGTTGATCAATATAATCGTGCAACACAAGCAAGAAGGCAACCAGGCTCTGTTTTCAAGCCATTTATTTATACAGCTGCAGTGGATAATAACTATCCTGTTACAACGAAATTGCTTAATCAGCCAGTAGCCTTATATAGAAATAATGCAAGAGGAGAAAAAGAAAAGTGGACTCCAAGAAATTATGATAATAGCACTGGAGGATTAACTACATTAAGAGAAGGATTAAGGCGATCATTAAACCTTATTTCTGTGCGAATGGTACAAGAACTTGTTCCTGCACAACAAGTAAAAAATATTGCAAGAAGAATGCAAATTAATTCTCCAATTCGTGCTGTTGATGCAATTGCTTTAGGTACATCAGAAGTGACACCAATGGAGATTGTTGCTTCTTATTCGATCTTTTCTAATAAAGGAATTTATTCTGAACCTATTGCGATTACAAAAATTGAAGATAAATATGGACAAATCATCAAAGAATTCAATATAAAACAACAAGAAGTATTAAGCCCTGAAACAGCATATGTAGTAACCAATTTATTGCAAACTGTTATTGATAAAGGAACCGGTGGTAGTGCACGTTGGAAATATAAATTTAGACATACAGCTGCTGGAAAAACTGGGACTACTCAAGGATTCAGTGATGCTTGGTTTGTTGGATTCACTCCTAATATTTCTGCTGGAGTTTGGTATGGAATGGATGATTATTCTGTGAGTTTAGGTGAGAAACAATCAGGAAGTACAGCAGCTTTACCAGCATGGGCACGCTTTATGAGAGAAGCACATAAAGAATTAGGTATTCGTGATGAAGATTTTGT
>JAYZKH010000019.1:0-5049 GCA_036163585.1 Fidelibacterota bacterium | reverse complement strand
CAAGCAAGATTATTTTTCGGTTCTGTTCCATCTTTTATGAACGATTCTAATTCATTATGAACAATTGTACCTCTTTTTGCACCTTTACCCCACTCTTTAATTAATTGTTCAACAGTCATATCAATGTATTTTGGATGTTCTTTAATCAATTTTCTTGCAGTTTTTTCTTGATCAAATTTTCTAAAAAATTCATGAATAAACTCTGTTACACTTGCAAAATTTATTTGAGGATTATCTAATAATTGATAAGTATGATTTTCGTGATCAAGTGTTATATCATTTGCAAATAAAGAATTCATTTTTTTAATCTATTAACCCTTCTTCTTGTAATGCGTCTTTGTATATAACCTAGTGTCCAACTGATTAACAACAGTATTGGTACAATTGCCATTTCTTTTCTATCAGAAGTAAGAGTGAAATATAGCAATAAACTTGCTGTACACAATTGTATATAGAACTGACTAGTATTAATAACTTTAAGTCTATTCATTAAACACCAAGCAAGTCTAATACTAATCTAATTACTTGACCTGAAGCACCATCTTTTTGAGTATAGCTTCTATTTTCTACATGAGATGCTGTTCCAGCAATATCAAAGTGAACCCAAGGAATATCTTCTTTTACAAAAGCTTTTAAAAATGCTCCACCAGCAATTGAACCAGCTTGTCCTGGGCTACCAAGATTTTTTACATCTGCTACTTTAGATTTGACCTGATCACAATATTCGTCCCACAATGGTAATTCCCATACATGTTCACCAGTATTTTCTGAAGAAACTTTAATGTTTTCGATTAACACTTCATTATTGCCCATTATACCTGTTGCTATACCTCCCAATGTAATAACTATAGCACCTGTTAATGTTGCAAAATCGAGTATGTATTCAGGATCATAGTGCTTACTAGCATATGACAAAGCATCAGCAAGGATTAGTCGACCTTCAGCATCAGTATTTAAAACTTCAATAGTCTTTCCATTGTATGCAGTTAAAATATCGCCTGGTTTTACTGCAGATCCTCCAAGCATATTGTGAGTTGAAGGAACAATGGCTACTACATTCATTTTTGGTTTTAATGTTGCAATAGCATTCATAGCTCCAAAAACAACTCCTGAACCAGACATATCAAACTTCATCTCATCCATACGTAAACCTGGTTTTAACGAAATTCCTCCAGTGTCAAAAGTTAATCCCTTGCCAACAAGTAAAATTGGTTTATCTTTTTTAGATCCACCGAAATATTCCATAATAATAAATTTTGGTGGTTCGTTAGTGCCTAGAGCTACTCCAGCAAAAGATCCCATACCCATTTTGGTAAATTTTTCTCTATCAAATATGGTTACTTTCATATTGCCTTTCTTACCAACTTCCTTAGCGAAATTAGCTAAACGAGTAGGAGTTGTTACATTGCCAGGATGATTTCCTAAATCCCTAGAATCACATACGGCATTTGCAATAATTGCCCCTTTTTCAGATGCATTTTTATTACATGTTCCTACCATAGTAATATTATTTAAATAATATTTTGCTCTTTCATCAGAAAAATAGTCAAGAAAACGGTAGCTTGATAAAATAAGTCCCTCTGCAAATGCTTGACAATTGTATGCTTCCGTGTCTCCAATTGGACATTCAACTGCTAAAGATCCATATTTTTTATCAATAACAAAATTAACAACTGAACCAGCTGCTCGTCTAAAATCTTCAGGTTTGACACTTTTTTTCTTTCCTAAACCAAAAAATAAAACTTTTTCGTTTTTATTAAATGAGAATGCTATATCACCAACCTTGCCTTTCATTTGACCACTAGAAATGGTCCAATGTTTATCATCTTCAAACACTCCTTTAGCAATTATATCTGATTTAACATTTTTTAAATCTTTTTTATAACTCAATTTATTGATATGTGCCATTATTACTCCTTATCCAAACTTAAATTATGATTAAACTTAACCAAATTACCTTCTTCGTCTTTAATAACTGCGACAAATGTAATGTCAGCTGTGCATGCTAGTCTTTTTCCATGATCTTTACTTTCAGCAGCTGCTTTAACTTGTATTACCATAGAAGAATTCCCCACTTTTATAATTTTAGATTTACACTTAACCCAATCTCCAAGAAAAACAGGTTCTTTAAATTCTACTTTATCTAAAGCACGAGTTAATGCTCCCCAAGCATCTGTATCTTCTAAAAATTCACCTGCAGCTTTAGCAGCAGCAAGATCTAACCATGCCAACATATAACCACCAAACAAAGTCCCTGCCTTATTAATGTGGGTTTGTTGTACTAATTGCGAATATTCTGATATTTCATTCACGAGGGTAATTTAAAAAAAATTTTGTCGTTAGTAATCAGTTATTTAAAAAATTATAGATGTTTCTTAGCAATTCTTTCACCTTCAGCAATATCAACCTTAGATAAAACAAAAGCTCCAAGAACAAAAAGTATAATAAGTGATTGTAGACCGATGCGAGCAGAAAATATTTGATCGCCTGTCATATTGCTTACCATTAATGTGATTGACCCCATCATAACAGGACCTATAACAGCAGCAAACTTGCCTAACATGTTATAAAATCCAAAGAATTCAGCAGATTTATCTTCTGGTATAATACGTGCATATAAACTTCTACTGATAGCTTGAATCCCACCTTGAAAACATCCTATTAAACTTGCAACAGCATAAAACTGCCATAATTCTTCAACAAAATATGCTGATAAAAGAATAACGATATATGCAACAATACCAACATAAATTGCATTTTTAATTCCTATGCTATCTGAAAATTTCACATAAACCAAAGTTGCAACAAATGCAATAAACTGGATTAAAACAAGTGCTCCCATAACAGAACTTGAATCAAAGCCAATTGTAATTGCAAAATCAGCTGCCATTCTTACTGTAGTATCTACCCCATCAATATAAAGCCAATATGCAATCAAAAATGTAGCTACAACTTTAAGATGTTTTATCTCATTAAAAGTATTTTTGAATTGGTTTAGACCAGATTTAATAGTCTGTAAAGTAGTTTCTGGATTATGATATTTAGGCTCCTTTACAAATAATACGATTGGAATTGAAAATAAGAACCACCATAATGCTACACTAACAAAGGACCATTTTATTCCTTCAACACTGTCAGCAAAACCAAAAGAAGCTGGATAGCTAATCATTAAAAAATTAATCACTATTAAAATACCGCCACCTATATAACCTAGCGAATATCCCAATGCTGATACATAATCTACATTGTCTTTATTGCTAACTGCTGGTAATAAAGAGTCATAGAATGTATTTGCACCTGAAAAACCAATGGTAGCAACCACATACACTAAAAGAGCCATTTGCCACATTCCTTGCCCGACAAGAGCAAGTCCGGCAGTCATAAGAATTCCTAGAAATGCGAAAAATATTAAAAATCTTTTTTTGTAGGTTCCTCTATCAGCAATTGCTCCTAATATGGGAGCTAAAAATACAATTATCATTGATGCAATTGAATTCCCTAGACCTAAATAAAAAGTACTGACTGATAAGTTGTCTGGATTAGACCAGTATTGTGCAAAAAATATAGGAAAGAATCCTGCCATTACTGTAGTAGCAAAAGCAGAATTTGCCCAATCGTACAATGCCCAACTATACATGCTTTTTTTCATCATTAACCTTTTCTGATTGATAACTTAATTGTTATTCCTTCTAAATCAAAAGTTTCCCTCAAAGAGTTATGAAGATATCTTTTATAAGGAACTGATATCAATTTTGGATAATTACAAAAAAATGCAAACAAAGGTGGAGAAACTTGAACTTCATCAACAAATTTAATTTTTATTGATTTGCCTTGTAAAGCAGGCGGAGGATATTTCTTAGTAGCATTAGCTAGCCATTCATTCAATTCTTTTGTATTAATCTTTTCCCTATGTTTCTCAAGAACATCCCATGCTGTAGATAGGATATTTGATATACGTCTTTTGGTAAGAGCAGAAACAAATAATATTGGATAGTGCTCTAGCAAACGGAATGTATCAAACATATCTAACATAAATGAATCAGCTGAAATATCACTATCTGAAGTTAAATCCCATTTATTAACAAGAATAACCATTGGTTTTCCTTCCTTAATAATATGATTTGCAATCGTTTTATCTTGTTTTGTAAAACCTTTATCCGCATCAATAACAAACAAGACAATATCAGATCGTGTCAAGGAATCCATCGCCCTTAATGAACTATAAAACTCAATATCTGTATCAACTTTACTTGTTTTTCTTAACCCTGCTGTATCTACAATTTTTACTTTTCTTCCATGCCATTGAATATTTGTATCAATTGAATCACGAGTGGTGCCAGCAACATCTGAAACAATGGCTTGTTCTTTCTGGATAATGCTGTTAAGCAAAGATGATTTTCCTACATTTGGCATTCCTACTATAGAGATAGAAAAAGATTCACTTGTATCAGTTCCTTTGGAAGAATCAAATTTGTCTAACAATATATCTAGCACATCACCAACACCTGAACCATTAAGTGCTGAAATACCGATTGGGTCACCTAGTCCAAGATTAAAGAAAGATATAGTATTATTTTTAAGCTGTTCTGGTGTATCACATTTGTTGACTGCTAAAACATATTTTTTATCTGACTGTCTAACAATTTTTGCTAAATATTGATCATTTGGATTTAACCCATCTTTTCCATCAACAAGAAAAATGATAGAATCAGATTCTTTTACTGCTTCTACTACTTGTTCTCTAATTTTTTCGTTAAAAACATCTTCATTCGAATCAACAAAACCACCAGTATCAATTACATCGAAATTTTTGTCTAACCACTCACCTGATGCATACACTCTATCACGTGTCACCCCTGCTGTTGGATTGACAATAGATGTTCTTCTACCGCACAATTTATTGAAAAGTGTCGACTTCCCTACATTAGGACGTCCAATTATGGCAATTTTTGATTTTTTACTCATTTCGATGAATTATACAACTAAGTGAATTTTGGTGCTATAAAATTTATTTAAGGAAGAATTGCACAAAGCAACTCAATCCAAAGA
>JAYZKH010000018.1:0-4367 GCA_036163585.1 Fidelibacterota bacterium | reverse complement strand
TGAGCTTCATCTCGTATCTGTTTTAAAAGATTTAATGCTGGAGAATTCTTTGCAATTCTCAAAGGTTGTTTTTTGCTTGGAATGAACACTTCTTCTAATTTCTTTGCCAGTGCTATAACCGGAAGATTTAATTCTAGTTTATCTAAAGATAGTTTTGCAGAAGAAAGTTGCCCCTTCCCTCCATCAATCAAAATTAAATCAGGCAATGGGTTTTTCTCATTAAGCTGTCTTTTATATCGACGATATACCACCTCTTTCATGGATTCAAAATCATCAATTTGGTCAACATTAATATTATATTTTCGATAGCCACTTTTATGCGGTTTTCCATCCTTAAATACTACCATGGATGCTACAGTATCTTTTCCTCCTAAATGAGAGATGTCAAATGCCTCGATTAATCTAGGGCTAACATCTAGATTAAGGACATCTTTTAGCTCTTGAAGAATCTTCGGAACATAGTCTTTACGTTTCTTCAAGTTTAATAGCCATTCATTGAGTAATAATTGAGCATTTTTACTGGCTAATTTTACCTCTTTTAATTTCTGTGATCGCTGTGGTACAGAAAACTGGACTTTTCTTTCATTTAATGTCGATAACCATTCTTCTAAGTCTTCTTTTTCAGCAGGAAATTCTGGAAGATATATTTTGGATGGGATATATGCAGAATTCATGTAAAAATTCACAATGACAGATCGTAATAATTCCTCTATTGGAAGATTGGTTTTGGATGAAATTTTTTCCCTACTTAAGATACGTCCTTCTTGGATTCGTAAGATAACCACGACATGGTAATCATCTTTTGATCGTAACCCAATAATATCACGATTGGAAAAATCAGCTTCTAATTTGCGTTGGCGTGTTTTAAAGCTTTTGATTGCTCTTAATTGGTCTCGAATTCTTCCTGCTTCTTCATACATTCTTTTTGAGGAGAAAAAGTCCATCTTTTTGGTCAATTTTTTCTCTACAGATTTGGTATTTCCTTTTAAGAATAAAATCATATGATCAATCATTTCTTGATACTCTTTTTGAGTAATTTTAACAAGCCCTAATCCTTTTTTAACAACCGACTTATCGTCAAGTTGTACATAACAATTACGTATTGGAAATGCTCGATTTAACACATCAACCAATCGTCGCATTGATTTCACATCGGTATAGGGACCAAAATAGGTCGATTTATCATTGGAAATTCTTCTAGTAATATCAATTTTAGGCAATGTTTCATTGGTAATTTTTAAATATGGAAATGATTTATCATCCTTTAATTGAACATTATATTTTGGTTTATGTTTTTTAATCAGTGTTGCTTCAGTAATGAAGGCTTCTGCTTCATCTTGGCACACAATCCACTCTAATCCTTTAATTCGCTTAATTAACGATTGTTCTTTAGGGGTACGGTATGATTTTTTTTGAAAATAAGATTTAACTCTTTTCTTAAGATTTTTTGCCTTTCCTATGTAAATAATACGATCTGTTTTATCTTTGAATTGATAAATACCAGGAGAATCTGGTAATCCATTAACTTTTGATGTAAGACTTATTTTATGTTCTCCAGTATGTCTTTGTAAACAATACTAATACTGCAAAAATTTCTAGCCTTCCAAGCAACATGCAAAACATCATGATATATTTACCAACAAGTGGCATACTTAAGTAAGAATCCATTGGACCAAATTGTCCTAATGAAGGACCAATATTTCCCATACCTGATGCGGCAGCTCCAAAAGAAGATTCCATATCAATTCCCATTGCTGAAAATGAAAATGCAGCAAAAAAGAAGAAAAAGATATAAAACAGAAAAAATCCTAGTGTTTTTCGTATTACTTCATCCTGGATTACCTTCGAACCAATACGTATTGGGATAATCGCTTTTGAATGCAAAGCTCGTTTTAATTCTACTCTTGCATATTTAAATACCGCAACAAGTCTGATAATTTTCATACCTCCACTTGTTGATCCTCCCATTGCTCCGAAAAACATTAAACCAAATAACATAAATTGTTTCACATATGGTGTCCATAATTCATAGTCTGTAGCAGTATATCCTGTACTTGTCAGAATGGCTGTTACTTGAAAAGTAGTATCTAAAACATTTGAACCATTAGAGGTGACATATGATATCAATAAAATCAAAGATGAAACAATGCCAATAACCCCTATATAATATAAAAATTCAGTATCTCTTGTATATGAACGAAATCCACCTTTTAATGCTCTAAAATGTAAGGCAAAATTTGTGCCTCCAATTATCATAAATAAAAGTATCACACTCTTAACATATATTGACTGATCATTGAGGCTAGTGTTAAATGTAGAGAATCCACCAGTTGGCATTGTGGTAAATGCATGAGCAATTGCATCAAAAAAGGTCATTGAATAAGAGAGTAACGAAAATTCAATGAATGTAAACCCAATGTAAAAACTTAATAATATTTTCGCTGTATCTTGTATTCTAGGGCTTATTTTCTCAGAAGCAGGTCCAGGAAATTCTAAATTAAATAATTTCTCTCCTGACACTCCTAATAATGGTAATAATGCAATGGTAAAAACAACAATCCCTAATCCGCCAAGCCATTGTAAAAAAGCTCTCCATAAGAGAATGCTTTTTGGAAGGCTTTCAATATCAGTTAAGATTGTTGCTCCCGTAGTCGTTACCCCAGAGACTGCTTCAAATAATGCATCAGAATAGCTTGGAAAATGTCCTGAATAATAAAACGGTAGAGAACCAAATACGGATGCTAATATCCAACCAAAAACAACTGCTAAGAAAACATCTCTATTTGAGAAAGAACGTGCTTTTCTTGATAAATAAAAGATAGGGAGAACACCAATAAATGAAAATCCTGCTATTTTAAATAAATATAAATTTGCACTATCTAAATAATCGATTAACCCTGGAATTAACAATGAAAGCGATAAAAACATTACCAACATTGACAAGAATCTAAATGTAGGTCGTAAACTCATTATTCTGGTTTAAATATGCTCGTAACTTCTTTCACTTTTGAATTAATACAGAAAATAAGAACGGTATCATTTGGAAGAATTTGATAATCTCCACTTGGAATTGCAATATGACCGTTATGGTTCACTAATGCAATTAAACTACCATGTGGTAAATTTAAATTAGCCACTGGAACTCTCGATGCTTTGGAATTATTTTCTACTTCAAGCTCAATAGCTTCCATTCCAAGTCTGCTAAAAATCTGAATAACATTGTCTTTTTGATCGATACGAATAGCTTTAACAATTGAGTTAACACTTGAAGTGTTTTTACTAACTATTGCCCCTAATCCAAGATCAGACATGCTTTTAACATAATCAGGGTTTGATACATGAATAACAGATTGTTTTACTTTTAATTGTTTTGCGAGAATACCAGCTAATAAATTCAGTTGTTCATCTTCAGTAACCGCAATGAAAGAATCTACATCATTGATGTTTTCATTTTTTAAGAATTCTACATCTGTTGCATCAGCATTCATGACAATAGATTCACCTAATTCATTTGCAACCGTACTTGCTTTTTCTTTTGAGCTATCTACCAATCGTACAGACATAGAATCTTCTAACTCCCTTGCAATCTTTCGCCCTATCTTACTTGCTCCAGCAATCATAACTCTTTTTGAATTAGAAGTAGATACTCCAAGAGAAGATAACAACAGGTTTAAATTTTTTGATTTAACAAAAAAGAAGAGGTTATCATCTGGTTCAAACTTAAATGATCCAGATGGAATTGTCATTTTTTCGTCTCTTACGATTGCAACAATTAGAGATTTAAAATCAGTATTACTTCTGTGAAAATCTTCTACTGTAGTACCGACGATTTTTGATCTATGATTTAACTTCTTCGAAAATAATACTGCTTTTCCATTTTCAAATTCATAAAATTTATCAGCATAAGGATGTTTTACTAGTCTAACAATTTCTTTTGCAACCTCATGTTCTGGATGAATCACTTCATCAATTCCAAATTTCTCTGGATTAATATTGTCACCTCCATTATTGCTATAATCAGTATTACGAAGTCGTGCTACAATCTTCTTTGCTCCTAATGTGTGAGATTGCATAGAAGCAATTAGATTTGTTTCATCAGAATTAGTCATACAAAAAACATAATCTGCCTCTGAAACATTTGCTTCTTTTAGAATCTTAGAATCAGAACCATTTCCTTTAATCACAATAACATCGAGATGTTCATTAGCACGTTGACATTTCATAGAATTGGTATCGATTACTGCGATATCATAATCGAGCTCACTAAGAGATTTAGCAATGTGGAAGCCAACTTCGCCTGCCCCTATAATCACGACTCTCATAACTGAGACAATCTATTAATAATTCTAAGAAAAACAATAATATTT
>JAYZKH010000017.1:0-25118 GCA_036163585.1 Fidelibacterota bacterium | reverse complement strand
TTGGAGGAAATCCTGTTTACAATGCTCCTGCAGATTTAAAATTTGAATCACTAATTAAAAATGTTCAAAATATTGTTCATTTAAGCAATATATATGATGAAACTTCGAAACATTCTAATTGGCATATCGCAGAATCCCATTTCTTTGAAAGCTGGGGAGATGCAATGTCATATGATGGATACCCAAGTGTTATTCAGCCTCAAATTAGACCTTTATTTCAATCACATACTGCGATTGATTTATTAATTCCTATTATCTATGGAGAAGAGAGAAGTTCTTATGACTTTATAAGAGAAGTCTGGAAATCTAATATTATTAGAAATTCAAATTTTGAAAAACAATGGAATAAAGTATTGCATGATGGAGTACATCAAAAACCATTATTAAAGGCACATAAAGCTGTATCTTCAAAAAAATTATCTACAGCATCATTAAATACTAAGCTAAAAGTTAAAAGCGATAAGTTTGAAGTGGTATTTATTGCATCACCATCAACTTATGATGGTCGTTATGCAAATAATGGATGGTTACAAGAAGTGCCAAAACCAATTACTCAATTGACTTGGGATAATGCAGCATTAATTAGTATGTCTGTCGCAAAAAAATTAAAAATTAAAAATGGTCAAATGTTAGAAATTTCTTTAGATGGAAAAACTATGAACATTCCAGCATGGATTGTTCCAGGGCAAAATAAAAAGACTATTACAATTGAACTAGGATATGGTAGAGATTTTAATGGAAGGATTGGAAATAGTGTCGGATTTAATGCTTATACATTACGTACAATGGCAACAATGGCATATGGGGTAAATGCAAGCATTAAAGTTCTTAATAAGACTTATCCTCTTGCTGGAACACAGGATCATTATGGGTTAGAAGAAGATAGTTTAGCATTATTGGGTAATACTAGTGGAACTGATAGTATTCAAAAAAGAATTCCTGAATTAGTTCGTCAATCAACATTGGATTATTATAAAGATCATCCAAATTTTGTACAAGATGCTGTCAAAGAACATAAACCAGATAAGAGCAGAACATGGGCAGATCATTCAATGTATAATCCCGAACCTGAGTATGATTATACAAAAGGTCAGCAGTGGGGGATGTCAATTGATTTAACAAGCTGTACTGGATGTAATGCTTGCTCTATATCTTGTCAAAGTGAAAATAATATTCCAATTGTTGGAAAACAGCAGGTATTAAATGGAAGAGAAATGCATTGGATTCGTATTGATAATTATTTTTCTGGAGATCCTGAAAATCCAGAAGTATCTAGTCAATCTGTTGCATGTGTGCATTGTGAATTAGCACCGTGTGAACAGGTATGTCCAGTTGCTGCTACAACTCATTCCAGCGATGGTGTAAACCAAATGACATATAATAGATGTTTAGGTACAAGGTATTGTGCAAATAATTGTCCATATAAAGTAAGAAAATTCAATTTCTATAATTTTACAAAAGATACTCCAGAAATTGTGCAAATGGCTATGAATCCAGATGTCACGGTTCGTTTTAGAGGTGTAATGGAGAAGTGTTCATATTGTTATCAGCGTGTTAGCGAAGCAAGAATTAAAGCAGAAAATGAACATAGAGAAATGATTGATGGTGATGTTAAGACAGCATGTCAAGAGGCTTGTCCAGCAGATGCAATTGTTTTTGGTGATATTAATGATCCTAACAGCAATGTAAGTAAAGCAAAAAGAAATAATCGTGATTATGCTCTATTAGGACAACTTGGAACTGCTCCTCGAACAACATATCTTGCAAAAATTAGAAATCAAAATCCAAAACTTATTACTAGTCATAATACAGGGGCACATCACTAGATGTCAGAAACAGTTATAAAATCAAGAGCTCAGCAAAATGCTGAAGAATTGCTCCCAGGTAATCAGACTTTTACTACGATTACTGATGATATTAGTGGAGTTCCTGAATCAAAAACTCCAGTATGGTGGTGGTTAGCTTTCGGCTTAGCACTTTCTTTATTAACACTATTTGTTGGTAGTTTAGGATATTTGTTCTATGAAGGAACCGGAATTTGGGGTATCAACTCACCAGTTGGTTGGGGTTGGGCCATTATTAATTTTGTTTGGTGGGTTGGTATTGGTCATGCTGGAACACTAATCTCAGCTATTTTGCATTTATTTAGACAAAATTGGAGGAATTCAATTAATCGTTTTGCTGAGACAATGACTTTATTTGCAGTGATTTGTGCTCTTGTTTTTCCAGGAATTCATGTTGGAAGGATATGGGTTGCCTATTGGTTCTTGCCATTACCAAATCAAATGGCAATGTGGCCTAACATGAGAAGTCCATTGATATGGGACTTTTTTGCTGTATTTACATACTTTACTGTATCTTTATTGTTTTGGTATACTGGATTAATTCCTGATTTAGCAACATTAAGAGATAGGGCTAAAACTAAATTAAAGAAGAAAATATATGGATTCTTTGCCTTAGGTTGGAGAGGTGGCAATAGGCAATGGCAACATTATGAATTAGCATATTTGGTTTTAGCTGGAATTTCTACACCACTTGTTTTGTCTGTACATAGTGTTGTTAGTTCTGATTTTGCTACAAGTGTTATCCCTGGATGGCATACAACAATTTTTCCACCTTACTTTGTTGCAGGTGCGATTTACTCTGGCTTTGGAATGGTAATGACTTTAGCGGTAATTGCAAGAAAGCTTTACAAATTGGAACACATATTTACTATTGACCATTTAGATAAAATGGCACAAATCATGTTATTAACAGGGTGTATTGTTGGATATTCTTATGCAATGGAATTTTTTATCGCATGGTATAGCGGAAATCCTTTTGAACAATATGCATTTATTAATAGAGCATTAGGTCCTTATTTGTGGGGATATTGGGCAATGATATTTTGTAATGTTGTAGTTCCACAATTTTATTGGTTTAGGCAATTTAGAAGACATGTTCCTTTTTTATTTATTACATCAATATTGGTAAATATCGGTATGTGGTTTGAACGTTTTGTTATTGTAGTAATAACATTACATCGAGATTTTATTCCTGGTGCATGGGCGATGTATCATCCAACAATTTGGGATGTTGCAGTTTATCTTGGTACTTTTGGAATATTTTTTACTGGATTCCTCTTATTTTTAAGATTTTTACCAATGGCATCAATAGCAGAAGTAAAATTAGTTTTACCTGAATCTGATCCACATCATGGAGGAGATCACTAATGAAAACATATGGTATAATCGCAAGATTTGATACTCCTTCAGATTTATTGCATGCTGCTGAAAAGATAAGAGATGCTGGATTTAAAGATTTTGATTGCCATTCTCCTTTTCCTATACATGGTTTAGATGATGCAATGGGACTTAAACGAACTACTTTAGGATATTTAATTGGTGCAATGGGAATGACTGGTGCTTTGTTTGGGTTTGGACTTCAAACATGGATTCATTTAATTGAATATCCAATGAATATTAGCGGAAAGCCATTTTTTGCATATCCAGCTTATGCAATTATTACATTTGAGTTAATGGTTTTATTTAGTGCATTTGGTGCTGTTTTTGGAATGATGTATTATAATAGGATTCCACGTTTACATCACCCTGTTTTTTATTCAGAAAAATTTTCTAGTGTTACTAGCGATACATTTTATGTTAGCATTGAAAGTTCAGATTCAAAATATGATGATAAAGAAACAAAAGATTTTCTTAAAAAAATTGGTGGAAAGGATATTGAGTTATTACAAGATGAAAACGAATCATAATATACTAATTTTATTTTGTCTGTTATTTTTAACAGGGTGTTTTCGTGGATCTAAATTTGAAGATACTCCAATACATTTAAATCCTAATATGGATAATCAGCCAAAATATAGATCTCTTGAAGAAAGCTATTTTTTTGAAGATGGTTCTACGATGAGAAATCCGATTGAAGGAACGGTTGCTATTGGTCATTATAATGAAAATTCATCATTTCTTACTGGCAAGAATGATGATGGAACCTATTTAATAAAAAATCCACTTGAATTGAGCATGGAAGCATTAAATAGAGGAGAGGATAGATATAATATCTATTGTGCTCCATGTCATTCAAAAGTTGGTGACGGTAAAGGTATTATAACACAATATGATTATCCTGTGATTCCTGGAAATTTTCATGATGAACGCATTCGTAATTTACCTGATGGAGAAATGTTTAATACCATTACAAATGGATTACGCAGCATGCCAGCTTATGGATACCAGCTAAAACCTGAAGATGTCTGGTCTGTTGTTTATTATGTCAGAGCATTACAACGAAGTCAAAATGCCTCGCTGGATGATTTACCAAATGATGAGAGAAGTAAAGTGGTAGAAGAATAATGAGCTTAGATTCTAAATTATATATATACAACTCAAAGAAATCAAATAATTACATTTTGATTGCTATTGGTCTGATTTTATTGCTGATAGCATTCTTGAATGGATTTTCATCAAAAGAGTTTTATTTCTCCTACTTGACTTCATACTTTTTTTGGTTGTCTATACTCCTTGGAGGTATATTTTTTACCTTAGTTCACCATGGTTTTTCTGCAACATGGAGTACTGTAATCAGAAGGGTAATGGAAAATATTATAGTTCTTATGCCAATTTTTACAGTATTGTTTTTACCAATCATTTATGGAATGGAGAAACTTTTTAAATGGCTTCCAAATCACTATTATTGGTTGACTCATAATTTTGAATCTGACCATCTTATTCAACAAAAATTGTCATTTCTTAATGAGGAATCTTTTTTAATTCGAACAGTATTATACTTCCTTCTTTGGAATATTATTGTGATATCTTTATACAAAATGTCTATCAAACATGATCATACTAATGATCATTCTTTATTGAAGAAAATGAATCTATTTAGTATGAGCCCTTTGGGAGTTTTGTTTTTTGTTAGTATTACATTTGCAGGCTTTGATTGGCTAATGAGTTTAGATCCTCATTGGTACTCAACTATGTTTGGAGTTTATATTTTCTCAGGATCTTTCTTAGCATTTCTTGCATTCCTTACTTTTACCTTAATTAGATTACAAGATCAAGGTTATTTAGCTGGTATTGTATCAAAGGAACATTATCATGATTTAGGTAAGTACTTATTTGCATTTACTGTTTTCTATTGTTATATCGCTGGTGCACAGTTTTATTTTATTTGGTATAGTAATATTCCAGAAGAAACAATTTGGTATTTACATCGATGGGTTGGTACTTGGAAAGTTGCAAGTGTGATGCTGATTGTTGGAAAATTTGTTATCCCATTTTTCACATTAGTTTTTCGTGCATCAAAACGCAATACCAAATTATTAAAATTTATGACCATATGGATTATTGCAGTTCATTATCTAGATATCCATTGGATTGTAATGCCAACCTTGCATCATCATGATGTTCATTTGGGGTTATATGATTTATTGACTATGGTAGGGTTTGGTTTAGTATTTGTAGGGTCTCTAAGATACATTATGTCTAGAAATCCATTAATCCCAATCAATGATCCAGAATTAAAAAATGCAATTAATCATAGGAATAACTAATAATGAGCAATAAACCATATGAAACACAAGATATACCAGTAAAGCCTGTTGCAATTGGTGCATTAATATTTGTAATTATTATTGCTATGACTTTATATCTTCTTTATGAATATACAGAGCGTGTAATAGATGATAGTATACATGAAAATAAATTAAGTAAAAGATCAGAAAAATTAATGGATCTACAAAAATTTGAGAATGATTCTTTAAATTCTTACAAAGTGATTGATAAAGACAAACAGATATATCAAATCCCAATTGATAGATCAAAACAATTGCTACTTGATGAAGAAAATAAATAGAATATTCCTGTTACTTTTCCTTCTTAATTATTTATATCCTCAAACATTAAAAAAAGAATTTCCTGGAGAAGGACCGATTGATATTATCGAACGATTAGGAAATACGGTTGCTTTAGATTCTGAATTTTTAAATGAAAAAGGAGAAAAAGTAGTTTTAAAAGATTTTTTTTATCAGGATATACCTACAATTATTACTCTAAATTATTTTGAATGCCCTATGCTTTGCAGTTTGGTCTTAAATGGTCTTGGCGATAGTATTAAAAAAATGAATTTAAATCCAGGCGACGAATATCAAATAATTACAATTGATATCAATCCACATGAAAGTTATAAATTAGCAAATCAGAAGAAAAATAATTACATCAAACAATATGATATTGAGAATCTTGATAAAAACTGGACTTTTTTAACTGGTAATTATGATAATATTAAGAAGGTTACAGATAGTATTGGATTTATCTATTATTATGATCGGATACGAGATGAATATATGCATCCTGCAGCACTTACTGTTGTTAGTTCAGAAGGTATGATATCTCGTTATTTATATGGAATTCAATTTCCTGAGAAGGATTTAAAGTTAGCACTCTTAGAAGCTGCCAAAGGCAAGATTGGATCTACGATAGATAAGATTATTCTTTCTTGTTATCGTTATGATCCATACAAGAATACTTATACTCTTTTTGCTACCAATATTATGAGAATTGGTGGTATATTTACTCTCATTTTTATCGGTCTTATGCTGTACAATTATTGGAGAAAAGACCATTATTTGATTGGGGATTAAAGTGGATAGATTAACAGAATATTTGTTTCCAAAACAGGTGTCATCTTTCGCACATGACATTGACAATCTATTTTATTTTATCTTTTACTCATCTGTTGTTTTATTCCTAATTGTTGTTCTTGGGATGGCTTATTTAGCCATCAAATATCGTTTCAAAAAAGGAGATGATGTACGTCTTACAAGCAGTTTAGATCATAATACTACTCTAGAAGCAATGTTTTTTATTATCCCTCTTATTTTAGTGAGTATCACATTTGTCTGGGGTATTAAATCGTACTTAGATATGATAACAGTTCCTGATGATGCCATTGAAATTAAAGTAACAGGACAAAGCTGGTTTTGGACATTTGATTATCCAGAAGGGGGTTCTACTTTGAATGAACTTGTTGTTCCTGTTGAAACACCAATAAAGATTGTTCTCTCTTCAACGGATGTATTGCATAGTTTTTATATACCAGTGATGCGTTCGAAGATGGATGCATTACCAAACCGCTATAATATTATGTGGTTTGATGCGAATCAAACAGGAGAATATGAAATTTTTTGTACAGAATATTGTGGAACTGGACATTCTAATATGAATGCAAAAGTTATAGTTATGCCTCAGAAAATGTATGAAGTATGGCTTGCAGAGGCTGGTTCAGCAGATGATGATTTACCATTAGAAGAACTTGGAGCAAAGCTTTATAGCAAGAAAGCATGTATTACATGCCATACTCTTGATGGAACAGCACTTGTTGGTCCTTCTTATTTACAAACCAGTCAGATGTGGGGGCAAGAAAGAGTGTTTGAAGATGGTAGCTCTGCTATTATAGATGAAAACTATGTTCGTAGTTCTATATTGGAGCCACAAACACAAATTGTAGCAGGATATCAAGGTGTCATGCCTACATATCAAGGCTTATTAAATGATCGTGAACTGGATGCATTGATTGCATTCTTAAAAACATTAAAGGAGGATTCCCAGATTTAATATAAATTAAGGGATTACTTATGAGCGAAACTAATCAAAACTATCTTACTTATCCAAAAGGGATTATGTCTTGGCTGCTAACCCTTGATCATAAACGTATTGGTTTAATGTATCTTTTTGGTGGACTATTCTTCTTTTTTGTTGGTGGATTGTTAGCATTAGGAATGAGGGCTGAATTAGCAGCTCCAGGAAATGATTTTATGTCCAATGATACATACAATAGCATGTATACACTTCATGGTGCTATTATGATTTTTCTATTTATTATTCCAGCAATTCCTGGTGCATTAGGAAATATTCTTCTTCCTTTAATGTTGGGTGCAAAGGATGTTGCTTTTCCAAGACTTAATCTTGCAAGCTTTTATCTTTATACCATTGGAGCAATCTTTTTTGTGTATGTACTGCTATCTGGCGGAGTTGATACGGGTTGGACATTTTACACTCCTTATTCTACAGCTAGTACTACGAATGTTATGGGTACAACAATGGGGGTATTTATTATAGGATTTTCATCAATTCTAACTGGATTAAATTTTATTGCCACAGTTCACAAGATGAGAACACCAGGTTTAACATGGTATAAATTACCTTTATTTGTTTGGGCTCTTTATGGAACATCTTTAGTACAAATCACTGCTACACCTGTTATAGCCATAACAATGGTTTTATTGATGCTTGAACGTTTATTAGGAATAGGAATCTTTGATCCAGCTATGGGAGGAGACCCTGTATTATTCCAACATTTCTTTTGGTTCTATTCTCATCCGGCAGTATATATTATGATTCTTCCTGCTTTTGGCATTATCAGTGAAATTATACCAGTTCATTCTAGAAAGAAAGTTTGGGGATATAAGTTTATTGCATATTCTACTCTATCAATTGCATTTATTGGATTCTTAGTTTGGGGACATCATATGTTTACATCTGGACAATCTGTTCTTTCTCAAATTATCTTTTCATTTATTACTTATTTTGTTGGAATTCCGACTGGAGTTAAAATATTTAGTTGGATGTTAACAATGTATAAAGGACAGGTATCTTTTACTCCTCCTATGCTTTATGCATTATCATTCTTATTTTTATTTACCATTGGTGGGCTCACAGGTATATTTCTTGGTGCTGTTGCATTAGATATACATTTGCATGATACTTATTTTGTGGTTGCACACTTTCATTATGTAATGCAAGGAGGAACTATTGTTGCATTTCTTGGTGGCCTTCATCATTGGTGGCCTAAATCTTTTGGTAAAATGTATAATCAAACCATTGCTTCTATTTGTGCTTTTGGTGTTTTTCTAGGATTTAATGGTACTTTTTTCCCACAATTTTTACTTGGATTAAGAGGAATGCCTAGAAGGTATGCAACTTATGATCCTCAATTTGTTGAAATTCACAGCTATTCTACTTTTTGGTCAGGTATCTTAGGAATTTCTATTTTCATTGGAGTCTTAAACCTTCTTTGGTCATTAAGAAAAAATAATAAATTGGATCCAGGGACAAATCCTTGGGGAGCATTAACAATGGAATGGACACATACTACTTCTCCTCCACATCCACATAATTTTGAAAAAGAACCAGTCTTAACACATGGTCCATATGACTATGATAAAGTTCTTGTTAAGCCAACATTTAAAAAATGAGCCACGATAAATCATCTCCAGATTTTCTATATCATCATTTTTATGATGTGAATCAACAGTATGAAACTTCCAAATTAGGAATGTGGGCATTTATATTGACAGAAGTACTGACTTTTGGCGGTTTGTTTGTTGCATATACTATTTATCGTGCATGGAATCCAGAAATGTTCTTTAATGCAAATCTATTATTAGATGTAAATAAAGGATTAATTAATACTATTGTTCTAATTGGCAGTTCTTTAACTATGGCACTTGCTATTTGGGCTATTCAATTAAAAAAGCAGAAGTTATCTTTATTAATGTTATTTATTACTTTTCTTTGTGCATTAGGTTTTCTTGGAATTAAATATTTAGAGTATGAACATAAATTTCATCTTGGACAACTTCCTGGTCAATACTATTCTTATATGGGACCAGAAGTAGTTGAACAGATTTCTGATCAGGCAAAGATTGATTACTATATTGAAACCAATAATATATTTTTTGATAAAGAAACAAATCGTTTATACACAATGAATAATCCTCATATCTTCTTTAGTATTTACTTTATAATGACTGGGTTACATGGTTTACATGTTGCTATAGGGATGGGTTTGATTGCTTGGTTGATGGTTCTTACTGCAAGAGGGAAATTACATTCTCGTTATTATACTCATATGGAGATAGTAGGAATTTTTTGGCACTTGGTCGATTTAATTTGGATCTTTCTGTTTCCACTATTTTATTTAATAGGATAATTATGTCTGAAGAACATCATATTACACCATTAAAGACTTACATAATAGTTGCTATGACATTGTTTTTTCTAACAGCAGTAACTGTATGGGCTTCATATATTGATTTAGGATCTTTCAATATTGTTCTTGCATTGCTTATTGCAGGTACCAAGTCTGCAATTGTAGCAACATTCTTTATGCATTTATTATGGGATGATAAAAAGAATGCAACCATATTTGTAGGTTCTTTGATGTTTCTTGCAATCTTTATTGTTATTACACTTACTGACACTGCATTCCGTGGTGCGGTGAATCCTGAAGTTAAAGATCCAATTAATAAACGAGCTGCATTCTATAATTCTTTGCCTTTGACTGATGACCATGGTTATCCTCTTGATAAAGAAAAGAATGATCATGAGGGAGACAAGGATCATCATTAGATGAAGCTCAGGCTTTTTTACAATTCTGCTGTAGTCGCCACTATTTTATCTTATTTGCTTATTTTTATTGGGGGATTAGTTCGTGTGTCTGGAGCTGGGATGGGATGTCCAAATTGGCCTAAATGCGGTGAAGGATGGATTCCTCCAACTAATATAGATATTAATCAAATCAATACCACTTTAGCATGGATTGAATTCACTAATCGTATGTTTGGAGTTGTGTTAGGCATTTCAATTATTGTCTTAAATGTTATAGCAATATTGTATTTTAGGAAGAATTCTAATCTATTATTTTATTCCATTCTTTCATTAATATTTGTAGTAATCAATGGCCTATTGGGTGGAGCTTTAGTATGGTTTGAATTAAATCCTTATATAAAAACTGCACATATGTTGTTTGCTCTTATTCTTGTGTCAATACTGAGCTACATATGTATTAAATCATACAAAATGCTTAATCCAAATCTTTTTCATGGCTTTAAAAACAATTTTGTTTTATCAAAAAGTTTAATTTTTCTTTGGATATTAATTGTAATAGAGATTTTACTTGGAACAGGACTAAGAACTAATATTGAATTGATTGTTATAGATAATCCTTTGTTCTCAAAATCTGATCAATTGGATGCATTACCATACTATAAATATCTACACTCAATTCTTGGTTTTGGCTTACTCTTTTTTAGCATTTATATCAATTATAATCTTAGAAATCATTCTTTATTGTTAGCAAAACAACTAGGGTACTTTATAACGGGAATGGTTATTCTGCAAATTTTCCTTGGAGAAATGATGATTTTCTTTGATTTACCTCAACTTACAAGATTATTTCACACATGGGGATCATCTTGGCTTGTTGGTGTAATAATTATATTGTATAATTGCATAAAAAATGAATGATTTAAATAAAAAATTAATCCTCTCATTTCTTATCGTCTTTTTTCTAGGCATAGTTGCCTTGTTTACTTTGCATGAAGCTACTGAATCAAAAATTCAAAATCTAAATGTAGTATCTAGTGTTTCTAGTTTTGAATTAACAAATTTTAATGACGATATTTTTACAGATAATAATCTTAAAGATAAAATTACTATTCTTAGCTTTGTTTTTACAAGCTGTCCAGATGCATGTCCAATTATGTCAGAAAACTTTAGTCTTCTTCAAAAACGATTTAAGGATTCTGATTTGATTCAATTTGTATCAATCACTGTTGATCCTGAGTATGATTCAAACGATATACTTAACACATTTTCTGAAAAATATTCCAATGGCAATAATTGGTATTTTTTAAGAGGAGACATTGATTATATATCAACCTTATCTGAAAAAGGATTCTTTTTATCAGCATCCTTGCTTCCAGCAGGTCATTCTACAAGATTTGTATTAATAGACAAGAAAAAAAATATTAGAAAATATTATGAAGGCACTGATGATGCTGCTATCATGGAACTGCAGAATGATATTGTATTTCTTATTAATGAAAAGAGATAATGATAAAAAACCTTATAGAATTGACTAAAATACGTATTGGTTTTCTTGTTCTGACCACTACTTTAATTGGATTTTACCTCGGAAATCAGGGATTTGGATCGAGTGAGTTATTATTTTATACACTTTTTGGAACTTTATTATGTTCTGCAGGATCTTCTATTTTTAATAATATTATTGAGATAGAAACTGATGCAAGAATGGAAAGAACTAAATACAGAGTTTTGCCAACAAAGCAAATTTCTCTTTCTACTGCTTCATTTCTTGGACTAATATTTATTGCTTCTGGTTTATATATATTATTTGATAAAGTAAATACCTTAACCAGTATTTTAGCTTTCTGCACTGTTGCATCATATTTATTTTTATATACCCCATTGAAAAAAATATCTTGGATTAATACATCTGTTGGAGCTATTCCTGGTGCATTGCCACCATTAGGAGGATGGACAGCTGCAACTAACAGTCTTGATGCTGGTGGATGGATTCTATTTTTTATATTGTTTTTTTGGCAGCATCCTCATTTCTATTCTATCGCATTTATACACAAAGAAGATTACCTAAAAGCAGGTTTAAAAATGTTGCCTGTTATTGATAATGGTAAAAAGACAGTTATGCATATTTTTATGCATGCTTTAATATTAATACCTATATCAACTTTACCATTCTTTTTTGGTATTTCAGGAAGAATATATCTTGTAGGAGCTTATTTTTTGAGTAATATATATATGTTGTGTTGTTTGCCATTTATTATTGAGCAAAACGAACAAAATGCAAAATTAATTTTTAAAACATCTCTATATTATTTTGTATTACTATTTTTTATAATACTTGCTGATGTAAGATTTTAAGAATCTAATTTTTCAATTCTTTTTTGGTGTCTTCCACCTTCAAATTCGGTAGAAAGCCATAGTTTGATTACATTTATAGCATATTCTGGTTCTATAAATCGTGCTGCTAATGATAATATGTTAGCATTATTATGTTGTCTTGATAATGAGACTATTTTATCTGGACCACCATAGAAAACTGCTGCTCTTACTCCCTTATATCTGTTAGCAGCCATTGCTTCTCCTTGTCCAGAACCACCGAAGATAATACCCATTGCATTATTATTTTTAGATACAAATTCTGCTGTAGGATTAATGAAATCTGGATAATCATCAGCTGAATCATATTCATATGCTCCAAAATCTTTAACTTCGTAACCATTTTCTTCCAAAAATTTTTTCACGACTTCTTTAAGGTCAATTCCTGCATGATCTGTTCCTAATGCAATAATCATTTTAAATGCTCCTTAATTTTATCTGTAATAACCTCTTTTGTAAAATTTAACTTATGTGCTACATCTTTTCCTGGTGCAGAATGTCCAAACTTGTTAATTCCAATTGTTAATCCATTTTTCCCTACAAATTTTTCCCAACCTGTTGTAGTTCCTGCCTCTATTGAAATTCTTTTTTTACAATTATGAGAAAGAATCTCTTCTTTATAGTCATCAGGTTGTTTTTCAAATAATTCCCAGCAAGGCATATTAACAACTTTTATTTTTTCTTCTAACGATTCTATGATTGACAATGTTAAGCTTAATTCAGAGCCAGTAGTGAATATAATTGCATCCGGATTGTCATGATTGACAATCGTATATGCACCTTTTTTTACTCCGGCTTTGATGCTTTCACTATCAAGATTGCTTAAAGGAAGTTTTTGTCTGGTCAATAAGATAGCACTAGGGTTTCTATTATTCTCCATAATGGTTTCAAAACAGAATTGTGTTTCCACAGCATCTGCAGGTCGAAATACCATTAAATCTGGAATCAATCTTAATGACATAATGTGTTCTACGGGTTGATGTGTTGGTCCATCTTCACCAACAAAGATTGAATCATGTGTGAATTCGTATAAGACATGCAATTTTTGTATGGCTGATAACCTAATTGCTGATTTAACATAGTCACTAAATACTAAAAATGTTCCACCAAAAGGAATGAGTCCACCATGAAGAGAAATTCCATTTAGAATTGCACCCATTGGAAATTCTCTCACTCCAAATGCAATATTTCTTCCATTCGGATTTTTTGATGAAAAATCTCCATATGTATTTGCAAAGTTTGTTGTACAGTTTGACCCATCTAAATCAGCAGATCCTCCAACAATTTCTGGAATATGTTGTGCCATCTCATCCAATGTCATGCCAAATGCTTTTCTGGTAGCTATTACTTCATTTCCAAAATCAATATTTGGCATTTTTTCTAGTTTATTTTTTATGTCTAAATTTGAATTATCACAATCAACTGGTGTTTTCTCAGCAAAATTTCTTTGGAAATATTCTTTTATAACATCAGGACAGTAAAAATCTTCATTCTCAGGTAAACCTAAACTCTTTTTTGTCATCATAATCTCTTCTGGACTGAATGGAGCACCATGCGATTCACTTTTATTCTCCATAGAATAACTTCCTTTTGCAATAATTGTATTTCCTATAATAATACTTGGTTTAGTCGCCTCTTTTGCTTTGTTTATAGCATTTCTAATATCATTGTGGTCATGTCCATCTATTTCTTGGACATGCCAATTCATTGATTGAAATAATTGAACATAATCTGTGGAGTCGCATCGATTAGTTTCACCTGCTATCTGTATATCATTTTTATCATAAAACATGATTAATCGCGATAGATTCCAGTGGCCTGCAAGGGAGGCAGCACCTAATGCTATTGGTTCTTGTAAATCTCCATCACCCGCAAGAATATATGTATATTGCTTGTTATTTCTTTGTAGCATCGTTTCTGCTACTGCCATTCCAACACCCATTCCTACTCCTTGCCCAAGAGGGCCAGCATTTGCATCAACTCCAGGAGTTTCAATCTCTGGATGACCAGGAGTTCTACTATCAATCTGTCTAAAGTTTTTTAAATCTTTCATATCTAAGATATCAGAAAGATAAAGAAGTACATATAAAAGCATACATGTATGTCCAACTGATAGCACAACCCTGTCTCTTGATTGAACATCAGGATTATTTGAATCAAACATTAAAAAATCGGAATATAAAATATAGGAGAAATCGGCAAGTGACATTGGTCCACCAGGATGTCCAGAGTTTGCTTTTCGTACCCCATCCATTACAAGCCCTTTAATAACATTCACTGTAAAATCATCTTTTTCTTTATCATTCCATTGGTTGAAGTTATCTATGGATTGATAGTTCATAATTGATTCATTTTATTAATTGTATCAATTGGATTTTCTGATTGAAAGACTTCGGATCCTGCAACTAATATATTTGCTCCTGCATTAATTACATTTTTAGCATTGTGTAATTTTATTCCACCATCACATTGTATTGATACTTTATTTGTTAATTTCTTTTCGTCGATAAATGAACGAATTTCTTTAATCTTATCTATTGATTCTGGTATAAATTTTTGTCCAGCAAAACCTGGTTCTACAGACATAACCACCACATAGTCAATCAATTCCATATATTTTTCAATGATCTTAAATCCTGTTTTTGGTTTTATTGCAATCCCGCATAAAAGATTGGCACGTTTTATTTTATTAATTAAAATTTTAGGAGGGAATGTGAAGCGTGATTCTGTTGCTTCAATATGAAATGAAATTCCATCAGCACCTGCATCAATGAATGAATCAAGCATATCAAATGGATTGCTAACCATTAAATGTACATCAAAGAATAAATCTGAATGTTTTCTAATATCTTTCACAATACCTGAACCGAAAGAAAGATTAGGGACAAATTGTTGATCCATAATATCTAGATGTAACCATGTGCAATCAGAAATATTACAATGATTAATTTCTTCCTTAAGATTAGAAAAATCTGCTGCAAGGAGAGATGGTGCAATCACAAGTGGTTTTTCGTTATTTTTCTCCATGAATTAGGTACATATTACAAAAAAATATCCAATACTTGAAACAAAGTATAATTCTTGTAATAAATGGTAAGATTTTTTACCTTATTCGAACCGACTGGTCGGTTTATGAGTAAAGAAACTAGAGATCAAAAAAAAGAAATTATTTTAGCATCAGCACTTAGTGTGATGACCAAAAAAGGTTACTATAATAGCACCATGGATGATATAGTTAAAGAATCTGACATGAGTAAAGGAGCTATTTATCATTATTTCTCTTCTAAAAAAGAGGTGTATCTTGGAGTGATTGATTATTGGGAAGAAAAATATACAGATATTATGGCTAAAGAAATCAATAAACAAAAAACAGCAATGCAATCATTGAAAATATTGTTTAAAACCTTTGGAGTACAAATGCAAAAAGATCCAACTCCTTATGAGTGTTTACCTATTTTTTGGTCTATATCTAGAAACGATAAAGAATTTAAAAAAGCAATGCAGAAAGTTTATAATCGATTTCAAAAAGCTATTGAATTAATTATAGAAACAGGGATTAAAAATAAAGAGTTTAAACGAGTTGATCCAAAAACAGCAGCTCTTGCATTAATATTAAATATTGAAGGTATTTTTTGGTTTACTTTGTATAAAAGTAATGCTGGAGATGCTTCTGTATATATGGATACAATATCAGATTACATTTTGAATCTTTATAAAGCTTAGATAAGAAGGAAAATAAATATGTCAGAACAAGAAAATATAACAACAAGTGAAAATAAAACTGTAGATAGTTCAGAAAAGGAAACAAACGGTGTAGTAAATGGTGGAATGCCTAATCTTAATATGATTAAATCTGGCGGTAGATTTTTAGTCACACGAATAGGTGAGAAGAAAGTTTTTTGTAAAGAATTATTTTCAGATGATGAAAAGGCCATCTATGAATTAATGTCAGATTTTGCTGAAAATGAAATATTGCCAATAGCTCATGATAAACTAGAGGAAAAAAATGAAGAACTAATTCGTACACTTTTAAAGAAAATGGGTGCATTAGGATTATTGGGAGTAGATGTTCCTGAAAAATATGGCGGTTCTGCTATGAGTAAAACAGGAATGTGTATTCTTGCTGAAGGAATTGCTAAAGGTGGGAATTCATCTTTTGCTACTGTTTGGAGTGTTCAGACTTCTATTGGAAGTTTAGGAATTATTTGGTATGGAAATGATGCACAGAAGGAGAAATGGCTTCCTGGAATTTGTACTGGAGAAAAAATTGCTGCATTCGGATTAACTGAACCTGAAGCTGGGTCTGATGCCACTAATTCAAAAACTACAGGTGTATTATCTGATGATGGTAAACATTATATAGTTAATGGTCAGAAAATTTTTATTTCTAATGGAGCATGGGCAGATGTATTTACAGTTGCACTAAAGATTGATGGAAAATTTTCATCTATTGTTATTGAAAAAGGTACTCCTGGATTTGAAATTGGTGCAGAAGAGAAGAAAATGGGAATGCATGGATCTTCAACGGTACCATTATATTTTAAAGACTGTAAAGTTCCTGTCGAAAATCTGCTTGGTGATGTTGGTGAAGGTGCAGGTCCAGCATTTTGTGGATTAAATATTGGAAGATTTAAACTTGGAGCATCTGCTATGGGTGGTCAGATGCTTGCAATTAAAGAAGCAACAAAATATGCCAAAGAGCGAAAAGCTTTTGGTCAGAGTATTGCAAATTTTGGCTCTATTAAAGAAAAACTTGGTGATTGTGTAATCAGAACATACACCTTAGATAGTATGTGTTATAATACTATTGGACAACAGCAGGAAGCAATTAGCGAACTAGATGAGAATGATCCTGAATATTATGCTAAACAAGGTGACACCACTGAAAGATTTATTGCTGAAAATTCTATTGTAAAAATATATGGTAGTGAAGGAAGTAGACAAATTATCGATCATTGTTTGCAAATTTTTGGTGGATACGGTTTCATTGAAGAATATCCTATGGCACGTGCATATCGTGATGAACGTATTAATCGCATTTGGGAAGGAACAAACGAAATTAATAGAATGCTTTGTTGCAGAGATATAATTACCAAAACTCTTACTGGAGAATTAGGGCTTAGAGAATATCTTACACATGTAGATGATTATTGTTCTAATGATGTTGATAGTGGTTATGTTGGAGACTACAAACCAGAAGTAGAGTGTGTTGAAGCATCAAAAGCTATTTATGCATTAGCACTCAATGAAGCTCTTAATAAATATGGTCAAGATATTGGTATTGAACAGGTTTTAATGGAAAATCTTGCTGATATATTAATATTCGCTTATGTAGCAGATAGTACATTAAACAGAGTACTTCAAAATAATTATAAAGCTGATGAACTCCCTTCTCTTTGTGCAAAAGGATATGTTGCTGAAGAAGGCATGAGAGTTATGGGATATGCTAAAAAAATATTTAATAATATTTTCGATAGCAATATTCCAAAAGATATTCAAGATAAGCTTGATAAATTAGCTAAAAGATTAACTATGAATACCGATACTATTAAAATAAAGAAAATTATTGGAGAAAAAACTGTAGAAGCAAATGGTTATCCAATTAAAAATTTTTAAAAAGGAGTTTAGAAAATGAATAAAGCTGTTATTGTTGATGGTGTTAGATCACCTATAGGCACCAAAGGAAGTGCTTTAATTGGTACTAGACCAGATGAGATTGCTGGTCAAGTTATTAGAGGATTATTAGATCGTAATGAGAATTTAGATGTCAATGCTGTTGAAGATGTATCATTGGGTTGTGCTTTTCCTGAAGGTCCTACAGGAATGTTAGTAGCTAGAGGTGCATCAGTTTTAGCTGGAATACCAGATACTGCGGCTGCTAATGTAATTAATAGATATTGTGGTTCAGCGATGACTTCTTTGCACCTTATTAGTAGTGCAATTGAAGCTGGAGATATTAAGGTTGGTATTGCTGGAGGAGTTGAAGACATGTTTTCAATCCCACAAGGCGGTTTTGCTCCTGATTTTAATGTAAAACTTGCTGAAGATGATTATTATATATCTATGGGAGAGGGAGCTGAATTGCTTGCAGATGAATTAAGTATTTCAAGAGAAGATCAAGAAGATTTTGCAATTAATTCTCATGAAAAAGCATTAGCTGCTCAAGAAGCTGGAAGATTTGACAATGAAATTATTCCAATTACCTTAGAAGATGGATCAATTTTTGAAAAAGATAATGGTCCAAAAACTCCTAATATTGAAAAGATTAAATCCTTAAATCCAGCATTTAGAGCTGATGGTACTGTGACAGCTGCTACAAGTAGTCCTTTTTCAATTGGTGCATCTGCAATGCTTTTAACAAGCGAAGAATATGCCAAAGAACATGGATTAAAAATTAGGGCTTTTATCGAAGGAAGAGCTGTTGCGGGAGTTAACTGGAGAATGTTTGGTTCTGGTCCAGTTCCAGCTACAGAAAAAGCTTTAGAAAATACCGGTTTAACCATAAATGATATTGATGTTATGGAAATTAATGAAGCATTTGCTGCTCAATCTCTTTACTGTGTAAGAAAAGCAGATTGGGATATCAATAAAGTGAATTTAAATGGTGGTGCAGTTGCTTTAGGCCATCCATTGGGAATTTCTGGTACTAGAATTATTACTACATTATTAAATGTTATGGAACAGCAGGATAAATCCATGGGGCTTGCAACAATGTGTGTTGGAACTGGAATGGGAATTACTACAATTATTAAGAGGGGTGAATAAATGTCTACTGAAATCAAAAAATGTGCTGTATTAGGTGCTGGAGTTATGGGTGCACAGATTGCTGGACATCTATCAAATGCTGGTGTTCCATCATTATTATTTGATATCAATGAAGAGCTAGCAAAAAAAGGAGTAGATACTTTAACAAGCTTAAAACCTGCACCCTTGTTTAGTAAAAAGAATGTATCTTTAATTACTGCATGTACATATGACAATGATTTAGAAAAGCTAAGTGATTGTGATCTTATTATAGAAGCAGTAGCAGAGAAAATTGAGATTAAACATGATGTTTACAAAAAATTGTTACCCCATTTGAAGAAGGATGCAATTTTAACATCAAATACATCAGGTATTCCTTTAGCAAATCTTGTTGAAGTGCTCCCAGATGATGTTCAAGAAAGATTTCTTATTACTCATTTTTTCAATCCTCCTAGATATTTAAAACTATTGGAATTAGTTAAAGGAGATAATACATCTGATGATATTTATGATACGGTTGCTGATTTTGGAGAAACTGTCTTAGGAAAAGGTATTGTCCATGCAAAAGATACTCCAGGATTTATTGGAAATAGACTTATTAATGCAAATGGTAGACTTGTTTTAGAGAAAGCATTAGAAATGGGATTGTCTGTTGAAGATGTAGATGCACTTACCGGGACTTTGATTGGCAATGCAAAGAGTGCTTATTTTAGAACACAAGATATTGTTGGTTTAGATACAGCACTTAATGTTTCTAATAATATGTATGATAGAGTTACGACAGAAAGTGAAGAAGAAAGACAAAAATTTAAAGCACATGAACTCTTAATAAAACTTGTGGAAGATGGAAGATTAGGTCAAAAAACAGGTGGAGGATGGTACAAAAAAGAAGGAAAACAAATTCTATCATTAGATTTTGATACCATGGAATATACTCCTACCAAAAAAAGTAGATTTGATACAATTAGAGTAGGAAAAGGGATTAAAAATCTAAGAAAAAGGTTAGAAGCAATAACATTCTTAGATGATAAAGCATCAAAATTTTTGTGGGAATGTAATGCTCCAATATTAACCTACACTGCAGAAATGATTCCAGAGATTGCTGATAGCATTATTGAAATTGACAATACTATGAAATGGGGCTTTACAAGAGAAATAGGAATATTTGAATCTTGGGATGCTATTGGGGTTGAAAAGTCTGTTGAAAGAATGAAAATAGAAAATAGGAAAGTTCCTGGTTGGGTTGAAGAAATGCTTGCTTCAGGAAGAAAATCATTTTATGAAACCAAAGATGGAAAAATGACCTATTGGTGTCCATTAAAAAAAGAGGCATTAGAATATAAACCAAGTAAAAAGACATTAAATTTGAATTTGTATAAGAATGCTAAGCATACTTTAAAAAGAGATTGGAGTGCGAGCATCCATGATATTGGAGATGGTGTTTTGAATGTAGAGTTTCATTCTATTTTTGTTCCACAAATGAATCCTATTGATCAATCAATGGTTCAAGTTATGTCTCATGCCATGGATTTACTTGAGACTGGAAAATATAAAGGCCTTGTTGTTGGTCACCAGGGAGGAAACTGGTCTGCAGGGGCAAATGTCAATGATTTTAAAACGGCAATCGATAGTGGGAATTTGCATATTATGGAACTTGGTACAAAACAAATGCAAGATTTAACTCAACGTATAAGACATTCAAAACATCCAGTAGTTGCTTGTCCATTTAATTTTGCATTAGGTGGTGGTCTGGAGTTTTATGCTTGTTCCAATCATTCAGTTGCATCTGGGGAGCTTTATGCTGGCCTAGTTGAAGCAGGTGTAGGACTTGTCCCTGGAGCAGGTGGACATTTAAGAGTAATTCTCAATTTGCTTGAAAATAATGATGCTAAAAATGTTAATATGCTTATTGCTAGAAAAGCTGTTGAAGTAATTAATCCGTTAAGTGTATCTCGAAGTGCAACTGATGCAGTAAAGAAAGGTTTCCTTCGAAAAAGTGACACTATTCTTATGAATTCAGATCATTTATTAGCTACTGCTAAAATGAAAGTAATAGAAATGAGCGACAATGGTTATGAACCACCAAAATACCGTGATGATTTAACAATGCCTGGGATGCCTCTTAGAACAATGGTACAGGTAAATACTAAAATGATGAAAGCACAAGGCAAAATATCTGAGCATGATGAATTCATTGCTTTAAAGACTGCTCATATTATAAGCGGTGGCAAGAAGGGTGGTATTATGTCAAAGGTTGATGAACAATATATTCTTGATATTGAAAGAGAGTGTTTTATGTCTTTAGCTGGAGAAAAGAAAACACAAGATCGCATTGCACATTTCTTAAAAACAGGAAAACCTCTTAGAAATTAAATTAAGATTTCTTTTTTAAAAGAATACTGTTTTTTGTAAATTCTCCACCAATTCGAAGGGATTTTTGCATATGACAAAATGGTCAAAAGAAAGCTTTATCAATCATATAAATGAATCATGTGAGAATGATATCGTTATGATATGCCTTGACCTCATTGATTTTTCTGAAAAAACATCAGATGATTTATCATGGGGAACTGGAGATGGTTGTGGTACTATGACTTATAGGTGTAATTCTGATTATGGTATGCTCCCGCTATTTAGGCTATCTTCTAATGGAAAAATTAATCTTCAAATTAATTTTTTAAGAAGTAAAAATCTCCATAAACAAGTTTTACAAGATATGATTATCAAGCTTGAATCAAATTTTTTAAGAGAGTATGATGAAGATTCATACCCTTCCGATTCTTACGAGCCCGTAGAAGAATTAATATGTACTAAAACTCAATTAGATTCATTTATAAAAACCATTGAAGGTTGTACATATAGGTTAAAGCAATAAATGAATTTAAAAGTCAAATCGAAGAAAGTGAATGATTTCACTTATGAATTCTCTATTTCTGTTCCATGGAAAGATATTAAAGAAGATTTTGAATCTTCTAAAAAAAAGGTTTCTAAAGAGATTAAGGTTTCAGGATTTAGAAAAGGAAAGATTCCAGATAATATTCTCATGACCCAATATTTACCAAATATAGAATATGCATTTGTTCAAGATTTTTGTGAAAAATACTATATTTTATCTCTACAAAAAGAGAAATTAAATCCTATTAATCAAGCATCTCTGAAGGATATAGATTTCTCATATGAAAAAGACTTATCTTTTAAAGCTGAATTTCAAATAGAGCCTGATCTTTCACTCCCTAAATTCAAAAAGAACATGGTCTCCGCTGAGAAAATGAATTTCATTTCTAATGATAAAGAAATAGAAGATACAATCAATAATATGTTACTTTCACAAAGTGAAACCAAAAAGATTGATAAAGGTTCAGAAGATGGAGATTTTCTTATGGTTGATCTTCAAGAATTAGATGCCTCTGGCCTACCAATTATTGGTAAAAAAGCTGAAAAGAAATTTCTTGCTATAGGACAAGAGCCAATTGTTGGATCAAACAAAGATATTTTGCTAAATAAAAATGTTGGCGATGAAGTTCAAATTACTATTGATTCGGAAAATCAAAACCAAACTTTTAAGGTACTAATTCATTCAATTGAAAGAAGAATTCCACCTGAATTAAATGATGATTTTGCTAAAAAAATGGCTCCAGACTGTAAAAATGTTCAAGAATTCAAAAACAAAATTAAAGAGAGTATTGACAAAGAATATGAAAGAAAATCTCAAGAAATGTTTAATTCAGCTGTAATTGATCAGTTTATAAAATTAATTAATCCGATCTTACCTTCTTCTATGTTCGAATCTTATCTTGCAAATATTATTAATGAAGTAAAATCTAGTCCTCAAGGATCCAGCCTTGAAGAAAATCAAATAAAAGAGCAATACCAAACTTTTGCTGAAAATAATTTAAAATGGTTTTTATTAAGAAAAGCTATTATTCGAGATTTCAAACTAGAAATTGAAGAAGAAAAAGTTAACTCTTTCATTGCTGATGCTATTGAAAAAAATAAAGAACAAAAAAATGAAATTGAAAGATTCTATAAGAAAGAATCTAACAAAAATAAACTATCAGATGATCTACTTGATGAGAAAATACTAGATTTGTTGAAAGAGAATACAAAAGTTACTGATAAAGATATTGAAACATCTGAATTGCAACATCAGCACAATCATTAATATATAAGACAATGGAAAAACTCACAGCACTGATTGGAATATTTGCTCTTTTAGGTATCGCATTTATTCTTTCTGATAATAGAAAAGCAATTAACTTAAAGACAGTTTTTGCAGGTATAGGATTACAATTTTTTCTTGCTTTCTTTATACTGGGAACACCTTTTGGTGAGCCTATTTTTAGATCTCTAGATAATGCAATCACTACTTTAGTATCATTTTCAGATTCAGGTAGTACATTTTTATTTAAATCATATATTTCTGGTAGTGTCCATCCATCTTTGGAAAATTTTGCATTTCGCACACTCCCTACAATTATATTTTTTTCAAGTATTATTAGTGTATTATATCATTTTGGCATAATACAGAAAGTTGTCAGAGTATTTGCAAGAATATTCCAGAAGACTATGTTTATAAGCGGAACGGAATCTTTAAGTGTTTCAGCAAATATATTTCTTGGTCAAACAGAAGCACCGCTAATGGTAAGACCTTTTGTTGATAAAATGACTAAATCAGAATTAATGGCGGTTATGACTGGCGGTTTTGCTACAGCAGCTGGAGGAATATTGGCAATTTATGTTAGTTGGTTGTCAGACATTCCAGGTATTGCAGGGCATTTATTAACTGCATCAGTAATGTCTGCTCCTGCAGCACTAGTTATTGCCAAAATTATTTATCCGGAAGTAGAAAAATCTGATACTATGGGTGATTTGAATATTGATATTGAACAAACTACTACAAATGCAATGGAAGCTCTTGGAAATGGAGCAACAGCAGGATTAAAGTTAGCAGCAAATATTGCTGCAATGCTTATTGCATTTTTATCATTTGTAGCGATGATTAATTATTTATTGCTATTCTTTGGCACTTCAATGGAAGCTATACTTGGTTTTGTTTTTAAGCCTTTAGCATGGACTATGGGAGTTCCATGGTCAGAGGCTGGAATATTAGGTATGTTAATGGGTAAAAAAATTGTCTTAACCGAATTAATTGCATATGGTGACTTACAAAAAGTATTAGCTGATGGACAAATTTCTGAGAGAACAGCAATCATTGCTAGCTATGCATTATGTGGTTTTGCAAATTTTGGTTCTATCGGTATACAGCTAGGAGGAATTGGAGGAATGGCTCCTGGTCGTAGTAAAGATCTTGCAAAGCTCGTCACAAAAGCTATGTTTGGTGGTGCATTAGCATCATGGCTTACTGCAACAATTGCAGGCATGATTTTATAGTCAAAAAAATCATATAATTTTTTTTATTTTTTGTTTGGTAATCTCTCTCAATGATAATAATTTCCGAGGCTTTGTGTAAAAAATCATTACACATGCTTTTTATTTAGATATTTGAAAATTTGATATATGTAGAACCTTTGAGCTTTAAATCCTGCAGTTAGACAAACTTGGTGCTTTGGCACCAAACAAACTTACAATACTACAATTGAGAGTTTGATCCTG
>JAYZKH010000016.1:0-8035 GCA_036163585.1 Fidelibacterota bacterium | reverse complement strand
GTGATTTATTAATATCTGGTGCATGTACTTTAATATCTAATTTTCTACATTCATTAATTAAAACTACTACTCTATCAGTATTCGTCATTTCACTTGTTAAATTTGCAGCCATGAAATCAGCAGGGTAGTGTGCTTTTAGCCAAGCAGTTTGATAGGATATATAAGAATAAGCTGTAGCATGGCTTTTATTAAAACCGTACTGAGCAAATTTTTCAATTAATTCAAAAATCTGTCTAGCTTTTGCTTTTGTTATTCCATTTTTTATTGCTCCGCTGATAAATTTTTCAGATAATTCATCCATTAAGGAACCAATTTTTTTCCCAACCGCTTTTCGCATTTCATCCGCTTCAGCCAGTGTAAAACCTGCAACACGAGCAGCAATTTCCATTACTTGTTCTTGATAAACAATAATACCATGGGTTTCTTCTAAAACTTCATTAAGCAATGGGTGTATAGACTGTACATCTTCTTTGCCATGAGATCTGTCGATATAATGATTAATATTTTTCATTGGACCGGGCCTGTATAGTGCAGTCATTGCAATTAAATCTTCAATGGCTTTTGGTTGCAATTTTTTTAAATATTCACGCATTCCAGAAGATTCAAACTGGAATACTCCTACAGTTAGCCCTTTAGAGAATAATTCATAAACTTTTGGATCATCAAATGGGATGGTATTAATATCAATTTTTTTACCTATACGTTTATGAACCAATTCAATGGTTTTATCAATCACAGTTAGATTTCGTAAACCAAGAAAATCCATTTTTAAGAGACCCAACTTTTCTAATTCGTTCATATCATACTGAGTTGTGATATCTCCATTAGTAGATTTATATAATGGAACAAAATCAGTTAATTTTCCAGGAGCAACTACAACTCCAGCTGCATGAATTGAAGCATGTCGATTCATTCCTTCTAATACTTTTGCATTTTCAATTAAGTCTTGGTATTGATTTTGAGATAGAGTACGTAGCTCTGAACTTTGTTTTAATGCTTTGTCTAATGTGACTTTTACTCCTTCTGGAACTAATTTGGCAATTTTATCTACATCAGAATATGAATAACCCATAACACGTCCCACATCACGTATAACCCCACGAGCATTCATTTTACCAAATGTAATAATCTGGGTAACAGACTTATCACCATAGATCTCTTTAATATAATCAATTACTTGATTTCTTCTTTCAATACAAAAATCAATATCAATATCAGGCAAACTAATTCTATCTGGGTTTAAAAATCGTTCAAAAAGCAAATTATGTTTTAAAGGATTAATGTCTGTAATACCAAGACAATAGGATGCTAAGCTACCAGCTGCTGAACCTCTTCCGGGACCAACAGGTATATTATTTTTCTTAGCATATTGAACAAAATCAGCTGTAATTAAGAAGTAGCTAGCAAAACCCATTTTTTTAATTACTGACAGTTCATAGCTTAATCTTTCTTCTATTTCATTTGTTTTTTCAGAAAATCGATTTTCAACACCTTTATCACAAAGAATTTTCAGATATTCATCAATCTCTTTAATATCAGAACTCTCAGGAATTTGATACCAGGGGAGGTGATAATCTTTCATTGGAATTTCAAGATCAATTGAATCAGCAATAGAGCGAGTGTTTTCTAATGCTTCTGGGAATTCCTTGAAAAGAGAAAACATTTCATCTTGCGATTTAAAATAAAATTCTTCTCCATAATATTTCAAACGTTTTTTATCACTTAGTTGTTTGCCAGACCCAATACATATATGAACATCATGTGCACTATGATGGCTCTTTAAAGCATAATGAGCATCATTGGTTGCTACAGTCGGCAAATTCATTTCTTTGGCTAGCTTTGTTGCAAGTTTTATATTTTGAATTTCTTCAGGTATACCATGATTTTGTAATTCAACATAATATCTATTTGGAAAAATCTGTGAATATTCTTCTGCAATCATTTTACCGCTTTCATATCCACTATAAACAAGATTTTCAGCTAAACTACCTTTTAAGCAAGCTGATAAACAAATAATTCCTTCGTTATGTTCTTTTAAAATATCAATATCAACTCTTGGTTTATAATAAAATCCTTCTAAGTAGCCATGGGTCACAATTTTCATTAAATTTTTATAACCTTCGAGGTTCTGTGCGATTAAAACTAGATGATTATAATTACCGCCTCTTATGGTTTTTTCTTTATCAAAACGACTGCCTTTAGCGACATAAACTTCACAACCAATAATTGGTTTGATTCCACCTGCTTTTGCTTGGTTATAAAAAGAAATTGCTCCAAATAAGTTTCCGTGCTCTGTAAGAGCAACAGAGTCCATGCTCAAATCATCCATTGTATTAATAATCGTATTAATGGTTTGTGCACCATCTAACAAACTATTGTCGGAATGATTATGGAGATGTATAAATTCGCTCTTCATGTAACATTAAAATATATCTTAATTACTCTATTATTTCCTTCAAAATCTTTGAATACTTCACTAGAAATTTTTTTATTTTCTTTAATTAAATCCATGATAGCTTCTGTAATTGATGAATTAGGGATTTCAAAATACATTTTGCCATTGTTCTTTAAAAACAAATCAATGTTTTTTATAAAAAATTTATAAAATGATAATCCATCATTATTATCAGATAGTGCAATAAAAGGATCGTGGTTTTTTACTGATTGGTCAAGATGTTCAACTTCTTGGACCGAAAGATAAGGGGGATTACTAACAATAATATCATACGGAGTAAAATTCATATCGAATAGATCCTGTTCAATAAATTTTACATTTGAACAGCTTAGTTTTTTAGCATTTTTTATGGATGTTGTAATTGCTTTTTTTGATATATCAATTCCAGTAACAAAAAAATTTTTATATAAATTTGCTATACTAATAGATATACAGCCTGTTCCGCTGCCTATTTCCAAAACATCTTTTTTTTCAAACTGTGAAAAATCATTTCTAATACAATCAATGATTAATTCAGTTTCTGGCCGAGGAATAAAAGTCCCAGGGGGGGTAAAAAATTCATCATTATAAAAATAACTTTTACCTATAATATGTTGAACAGGAACATTTTTTTTAAGCTTAGAAAAAGCCTCTTCTAATAATTGAAGTTTATCTCTATTGATAGAATAATTTTTTATATAAATATCTGCTTTGTTTATGCCTAAAATATCTTGAATTAATAATTCAGACTTTTTTTTATACTCATCAATATCTAGCATTTCAAATTCAAATAGTTTTGAAGAAAAATATTGATCTAATAATTGAGAATGTAACATATTAAGCAAGCTTTGAATTGTCTTCTTCGAGTTTCAGTTTTTCAATCATATGGTCTAAGTTACCTTCCAAAGTATCTTGAAGGTTGTGAGCGGTATAATTAATTCGATGATCAGTGATACGGCCTTGTGGAAAATTATATGTTCTAATTTTAGCAGATCGATCACCGGTAGATACTAAGCTTTTTCTCATTTGATCTCTGTCTTGATCAATTTTTTCTTGTTCTAAAGCAAATAATCGTGCACGTAATACTTTTAATGCAGATGCTTTATTTTTATGTTGAGAACTTTCATCTTGGCATGTTACTACTAATCCGGTGGGAATATGTGTAATCCTAATAGCAGATTCAGTTTTGTTAACATGTTGTCCTCCAGCTCCACTTGCACGATATGTATCAATTTTTAAATCAGATTCATTAATATCAATTTCTGCTTGCTCTGCCTCTGGAAGCACAGCTACAGTTGCTGCTGAAGTATGCACTCTACCGCCTGATTCTGTTTTTGGTATTCTTTGAACACGGTGAACACCTCCTTCATATTTATACATACCATAAGCTTTTTGCCCTTGAACATTAAAAATAATAGATTTCAATCCACCAACACCAATTTCATTCATATCCATTACTTTGATTGACATCTTATTTTTTTCAGCATATTTAGAATACATTCTAAATAAATCTGCAGCAAATAAAGCGGCTTCGTCTCCTCCTGTGCCGGCTCTTATTTCAATAATTGCATTTTTATTATCATTAGGGTCATTTGTAATAAGTATTTTTGTTAACTGTTCTTCTATTTGGTTGATCTTTTTTAATAATATTGGTTTTTCACTTTTAACAAGATCTTCCATTTCTTTTTCTTCTGATAGCTCTTCTAAATCATTTAATTCTTTATTTAGTGAGACTAATTTTTTACTTAATACATAGGAATCTTCTAATGCACTTCTTTTTTTTGATAAATCAGTTATTTTTTCCTGATTCAATACATTATCAGGGTGTATCATTTCTTGGGTTAGATTGTCATATTCGACAACAACATCTTTAGCTTTAGATAGGATATCCATAGGTTAAAATCAGTTAATAAAAATATTTAGGAAGCTTTTTTCTTATACTTACGATTGAATTTCTCAATACGTCCTGCTGTATCAACTAATGTACGTTGGCCAGTATAATATGGGTGCGATTGATCAGAGATCTCTATTTTGAACAAAGGATATTCATTGCCGTCTTCCCACTTAACGGTTTCATCTGTTTTCACAGTTGATTTGGTTAAAAAAGAATAGTTACATGAACTATCTTCAAAAACCACTAATCTATATTCTTTAGAATGTATATCTTTCTTCATTTTAACTCTTCTAAACTTTTTCTTATTCTTTCAATTCCTTCTTTAATGATTTTTCTGCTAGTGGCAAAAGAAAATCTTAAATAACCCTTTGCACCAAAACCATCTCCTGCAACTGTTACTACATTTGCAGTGTCGAGAATATAGTCAGAAAGGTCGAAAGTGTCTTGTAAAATTTTACCACTGTTTGTTTCTTTATTCAGATAATATGAAAAGTCTGGAAACATATAAAATGCACCTCCCGGCATATCACAATTCACACCATTTAAACTGTTTAATTCATCAAACATTACTTGTCTTCTTTCTTCAAACTTTTTTTTCATGTCTAAAACTGGCTGTTGATCTCCTAAAAGAGCAGCAACAGATGCTTTTTGTCCTATTGCATTTGGACAGGAAGTAGTTTGCCCTTGAATTTTAGACATAGCTTTTACAACAGATTGATCGCCTGTAGCATATCCAATACGCCATCCTGTCATCGCATAAGTTTTAGACATACTTCTAATTGTCAATACTTCAGCACCGACATTATTTAATTTATCAATTGCAGTAAATTTTTGATCGTAAACTAATTCTTCATATGTTTCATCAGAGATTACTATCCAATTATTTTTTTTGCTAATGTCTAACAATTTAGTAATTGCATCATTAGACCATACTCCTCCAGTAGGATTGCTAGGAGAATTAATGATAACTCCTTTAATATTATCATCAATTTTATTGTTTAAATCATTAAAGTCTGGCTCAAACTGTTGTGATGATAAAGTATCAACTAATACTGGGGTTGCACCAGACAGTCTAACAAACTCAGGAAAAGAAACCCAATATGGCGAAAAAACCACTACTTTATCTCCTTCGTCAAAAAGAGCCTGACAGGCTACAGATAAAGACTGTTTCCCTCCGTTGGAAACTATAATTTGAGATATATCATAAGATAAGCCGGTCATGTTTTTAACTTTAGCCTGAATTGCTTCTTTTAATTCGAGCATACCAGATCCAGGGGTATATTTTGTATAGCCATCATCTATGGCTTTTTGTCCAGCATGAATAATATGAGATGGGGTATTAAAATCAGGTTCACCAACTCCAAAATTAATTACATCAACACCTTTTGATCGTAGTTCTGCAGCTCTTGCAGTCATTTGCAAAGTAAATGATGGTTTAATTTTTTCGACTAGCTTAGATAACTTAATCGACATTTATTGACTCATTTTATCAAGAAATTCTTGATTTGTTTTTGATCTTCTCATTCTTTCTTGCATAAAAGTCATTGCTTGTTCTGTAGTCATTTCTCCTAACATTTTTCTCAAAATCCACATTCGAGAAAGTTGTTGTTCTGATAATAATAATTCCTCTTTTCTGGTACCAGATTTAACAATGTTAAAAGAAGGATAGATTCTTCTATCGCTTAACTCTCTATCAAGCACTAATTCCATATTTCCTGTTCCTTTAAACTCTTCAAAGATCACTCCATCCATTTTACTGCCCGTATCAATTAATGCTGTTGCAATAATAGTTAAGCTTCCACCTTCTTCAGTGTTTCTTGCAGCTCCAAAAAACTTCTTTGGGTTTCTTAAAGCATTGGAATCAACACCTCCTGATAAAATTTTACCACTATGTGCTGTTACAGCATTGTGTGCTCTACCTAGACGAGTTATGCTATCTAAAAGAATAACAACATCCTTTCCACATTCAACTAGTCTTTGTGCTTTTTTTAATGCCATATTCGATACCTGCACATGTCTTTCTGGGCCCTCGTCAAAAGTTGAACTAACAACATCAGCATCAACACTGCGTTTCATATCTGTTACTTCTTCTGGACGTTCATCAATCAAGAGTATTATTAATACTGTTTCAGGATGATTGCGTCTAATTGCATTAGCAATTTTAGATATTAAAATTGTTTTACCAGTTTTTGGTTGAGCAACAATTAATCCTCTCTGTCCTTTACCAATAGGAGAAATAAGATCCATAATTCTCATTGACATATCACTGGTATTTGAAAGATTGAACTTTTCATTCGGGTGCAAAGGAGTATATCGTTCAAATGGAGTTTGTTTTCTAATATCATCAGGCTTCAGTCCATTAACTTCCAATAATTGCAATAAAGCATGAAATCTTTCTTTAGATTTAGGAGCACGAGTAGTTCCTCTGACAAAATGTCCAGTTTTTAGTTTGAATCTTTTAATTTGAGATGGACTCACATAAATATCTTCAGGTCCTGGGAGATAATTATCATTTACACTTCTCAAAAAACCGTAGCCATCTGGCAATATTTCTAATACACCACCAGCTGTTCCATCGTCTGTTTTTTCTTTTTTTGGTTCTTCTTTGGTATTGCTGTTGTTTTCAGTTGGATTACTTTTCATAATCTCTGCAATTAATTCATCTTTAGAAAAAGATGTTATTTTTTCAATACCCATAGTTTTTGCAATCTCTCGCAGATCACTTACTTTTTTTTCTTTTAATTCGTCTAATTTCATTGATTCCTCATGTTGTGAAAATATTTTTAGGGGGAAATAACCTCGAAAATCCAAATTACACTATATTGCTCCATTGTCAAAGGAAAAATCAAAAAACCTGTATAATTGACTTGCAATATAATGACTACCAAAAACTACTTTTGGCCCACTATACTGCATTAATTGAACTTCATCAAGTGCATCATCAAGGTTATTAATAAATTTAAATTTTTTAAGCTTTGCATTAGACAGGATATCTTCTTCTTGTAAGATGTCTTTCGAATCAATTGTAGATATAATCAATTTTTCAAAATTATCTTCTAAAAGAGTTAAAAACCTATCTGTTATTTTATCATTTTTTAAAACTAGCAGCCCAATTGGTTTTACATCATATATCGTTGACAAATCTGTAGTGAGCTTATCAACTGCACCTGCATTGTGAGCCACATCATAAAAAAAATCTTTTTCCATTAATTGCATTCTACCTGGCCATATCCAATTTCTCAAACTAGACTGTATATCCGATATTTTAATTTCATTAAAATGTTTTTGGCATGTTTCAATTGCTAAAATAGCATTATCCTTTTGGTAAGATCCAGCTTGTGGAATGTAAAACTCGTTGTTATCATATAAAAAAACAAGAGAGTGAGAATTATGTTTTATAATCTTTGATTTATTAACATTAATTTTTTTTAGTTCACAGTTTTTATCCTGAGCACACTGTTCAACAACTTTTATTACTGTTTCATTCGAATTTGCTGTTAATGCTGGGACTCCTTTTTTAAAAATTCCACATTTTTCAGATGTAATTAAATCAATAGATTCGCCTAAAATATGAGTATGGTCATAATCAATTTCTGTAATAATTGTTTGGATAGGAAAAATGACATTTGTGGAATCCAATCGTCCGCCTAATCCTGTTTCGATGATTGCAATGTCTACATTGTTTTTGGCAAAATAAGAAAATGCAA
>JAYZKH010000015.1:0-7096 GCA_036163585.1 Fidelibacterota bacterium | reverse complement strand
TACCCTGCTGATTTCATGGCTGCAAATTTAACAAGTGAAATGACGAATACTGATAGAGTAGTAGTTTTAATTAATGAATGTAGAAAATTAGATATTAAAGTACATGCACCAGATATTAATAAATCACTAATTAATTTTGTTCCAATTAATGATAATGAAATTTCTTATGGTTTAAATGCAGTAAAGAATGTTGGAATTAAAGCATTAGAAGATGCTATTAGCACTAGAGAGGAATCAGGAAATTTCACATCGTTTTTTGATTTCATTTCAAAAGTGGATCAACGACTAGTAAATAAGAAAGTATTAGAAAGTTTAATTCTTGGAGGTGCATTTGATTCTGTTCATACAAATAGAGCACAATTATTTGAAATAGTTGATGATGCGATCAAATATGGACAACAAATCACTAAAAATACATCTAAAGATCAAATGAACTTATTTGGAGAAGAAGAAAAATTAGTTAAAGAACCAGATTTACCTAATATTGAAGAATGGGGGAATCAAGACAAGCTAAGCAAAGAAAAAGAAGTCTTAGGTTTGTATATATCAGGAAATCCTTTATTAAAATATGCTGATATATTAGAGGAAATTAGCAATTATGATTTTACAGAGAAAAATCATTTGAAAGAAGATACTCTAATAAAAATAGGCGGTGCAATCTCCAGTTTTAAGCTTCATTATGATAAAAAAAATAGACCAATGGCCTTTTTTAATTTGGATTGTTTAGGGGGTCAAGTTGAAGCAATCATATTCCATGAAGCTTTTGATAAATATAAAGAGATTATTCAAGATGGTAATATTGTATTTCTTGTTGGTAGTTCTAGTGTACAAAATCAATTTGCAGATTTAAAAGTTAAAGTTGATGAAGTTGTACCAATTAATCATGCAAAAGAGGTTTTAAAAATAAAAAAATTGAACATTAAAAATCTTTCAAAAGACAAACTAAATGAAATTCGTACTCTTGTAATTCAAAACCCTGGAGAATCTCCTTTGATAGTACATACTTTTGACAAAGATGGTAAGCCAGAAAAAACTGCGGCAAAAGCACGTGTTTCTATCAACAATCATTTTATTACAATGTTAAAAGATTTAATAGGAGAGTCTAACGTTTGGGTTAGTTAAATTGTGAATATTATGGCATTGAAACCACCAATTAGAATATTAATGGCAAAACCAGGCTTAGACGGGCATGATAGAGGTGTTAAAGTATTAGCAGCAGCATACCGAGATGCAGGAATGGATGTCATTTATTTAGGGTTAAGGCAAACTCCGAATAGTATTGTACAAGTTGCAATCCAAGAAGGAGTCGATGTAATTGCATTATCCATACTTTCTGGTGCACATATGACCATTTTTAGCAAAGTCATTGAATTAATGAAAGAAAATAACTTAAAAAATGTTTTGGTTACTGGTGGCGGCATTATTCCCGAAAAAGATTCAAATGAATTATCAAAAATAGGAGTTGGTAGACTCTTTGGTCCTGGTACTCCTGTTAAGGAATCATTGGAATATATTGAAGATTGGGTTCAAAAAAATCGACGATGATTAATAACATTCATAACATATATTTGAAAGGCGAAAAAGCATTTGAAAAAGGAAATTTTTTATCTGCAAAAAAGCATCTATTATCTGTAATTGATCATGACAATAATTATTATGCAGCATACTTATTGCTCTTTGAAATTGCTGAGAAAGAAAATTTATCTTCAAAAAAAATATTTTATGATGCATTAAAAAGATTAAATCCATCTCTTTCTGTTAAAGCATCACCAACTAAAAAAACAATTCGTAAAAAATCTGCAAATAAAAAACAAAAAAATGCAATAATGACTATTCCATATATTAAACTTTTAATCCAGCAAGGAAAAATTTTACAAGCTAAAAAAAGTTTGAATGCAATTATAAATACCTCAAAAAACAAAACACAGATTAATCAAGCAAAAGAAATTTTAATGAGCCTTCAAAAAAAGGATAAAAAATGAGTGAACAATATTTTACTAAACGTCAAAACAATCTCAGGGCATTATTTTCTCAAGAAAATTTAGATGGAATACTTGTTACAAATCTTACTCATATAAGATATCTTTGTGGTTTTACTGGGTCAGCAGGCTCCTTGCTTATTACACATGATAAATGTGAATTTATTACAGACGGTCGATATACATTTCAATCAAAAAATGAGGTTAAAGGTGCAAACATAACTATTAGCGGAGATCCTCATTTCTATGTTATAAAAAAAGATAATTTATTGCCTTCTGATTTGAAAATTGGTTTTGATTCTAACAATGTATCACACCAAATTTATACTCAATTAAATGATACATTGCCATCTGTTTCTTGGCATGGGGTTTCTGGCTATATTGAGTCTTTAGCAATGGTCAAAGATGAAAAAGAAATTGATGCTATCAAAACTGCTGTAGAAATAACAGACCAAGCATTTGCAGAAGTTTTCCCAATGATTAAAATTGGAGTTGAAGAAAAAGAAATTGCAAACAAACTATCTTTTCTTTATAGAAAATATGGCGATGCAGATGCAGATGCTTTTTCTCCAATAGTAGGCAGTGGAATACATTCTGCAATGCCCCATCAACGACCAACAGATAAAAAAATTGGTCCTGGCGAATTAGTAGTAATTGATTCAGGTGCAAAATATGCTGGATACCATGCAGATATGACTCGTACTGTTGCAACCAAAGGATATTCTGAAAAACAAAAAGAAATTTATAACATTGTTTTAGAAGCTCAGTTAAAAAGTATTGATGGCATCAAAAGTAATGTCGCTTGTAAAGAAATTGATTCTATTGCACGTAATCATATCGCCGATGCTGGTTATGGAGAATATTTTGATCATGGTCTTGGACATTCTCTTGGTTTAGAGATTCACGAAAATCCTCGATTTAGTAAAATTAGCACAGACATTTTGAAGTCTAATTATGTAATGACCGTTGAACCAGGAATCTATATTGAAGATATTGGTGGAGTTCGTATTGAAGATGACATTGTTGTTGAAAATAATGGGTGTCAGGTTCTTAATAAAACTCCAAAAGATTTCACTGTTATTTCATAGCAGTATACCCTTACAATGAAGAAACAATTTTTAATTATTTTATGTGTCATATTAAACTCCTGTACTTGGAATATGATACAAATTTCTGTCTTACCTGATGGTAATTATTCAATTGTATATGAATCTAGTGGAGATAAATCTGATATAGAAAACAATGATTTTATCCACCCGGGTGAGAGCAATACTGCACAATGGCTTACAACATTAGAACCAACTTCTAATAATAACTTTATTAAGAAAACGATTAATATAAAACCGATTACAGGTAAACTAGTTTTTAACGATGAAAAAGCACTGAATTATTTTATTGATATTAAAAGAAATGAATATTTTTTTTGGGATGAATATTCTTTTTCCTCTATAGTTTATGATTTAGAAATAGATAAAAAATATCCATCCATAGTTAATTTTTTGGATGTTGAAGGCGATGAAATTTCTTGGATTCTTCCAGCAAAAAAATATATCATCGAAACTTCTCTTCTTGATTATCAAGATTCATTTAATAATGATATCTTCTTTGAAAAAATTAATAATCAAATAACAACTTATTTTGATTATGTAAAAAAAGATTCTTTAATAAATAAAATTGATATCAATTCATCTTTAATTATAAAAGATGCTTTAAATCCAATGATTGATAGATTACCAAAAAACTTTTTTATAGAACTTCAACCAATTATTGATTTTCATGAAAATGAATTTGAAAAAAATACAACTTTAATGAATGATTATTTTTTCTTCAATATAGAATTACCGGGTACAATTCAGGAGCACAACGGAAATAATGATGAAGGTGAATTATCTTGGGAAATTGATTTTAATGAAATTGCTACAGATAACTTTGAAATGCATGGAAAATCAATTATAATAAAAAAATGGAGACTTTTAATCTCTATATTGCTTTTATTGGCATTGCCTTTATATAGATTTAAAGCAATAAAAAAGATTGTATCATGACAAAAGATATTAAAGCAAAAATTAATTCATTAAGACACTCTATCAATGAGCATAATTATGCTTATTATGTGTTAGATAATCCTGTTTTAAGTGATCAGGAATATGACTCTTTATTTAGAGAACTTGAAAAATTAGAAAAAGAAAATCCGCAATTTATTGATGCACTTTCTCCAACACAAAGAGTTGGGCACCCTGTTAATAGTGATCTAGAAAGCATTGAACATAATACGCCTATGTTGTCTTTGTCTAATGCAATCAATAATGAAGAAATCTTTGATTTTAACAAGAGAGTAAACAAGTGGTTAAATACAGAAAATATTTTCTATGTTGCAGAGCCAAAGATTGATGGTCTAGGTATTTCTCTTGTGTATAAAAATGGTCAATTAGATCGTGCTCTTACTAGAGGAGATGGTTATGTGGGAGAAGATATTACACACAATATTAAAACAATTAATGCAATTCCATTACAATTGAGAAATTTAAAAAATATACCATCATTTCTTGAGATAAGAGGCGAAATTTTTATGTCAAAAAATGAATTTTTTTCTTTGAATTCTATGAGAGAAGAAAATGAAGAAAAATTATTTGCTAATGCAAGAAATGCAGCCGCCGGTAGTGTCAGGCAATTAGATCCAAAAGTTACATCAGAACGAAATTTATCTATTTTTTGTTATGAAGTAGGAGATACAACTAATTTGAACTTTGATAATCATTGGGAATTATTAAAATATATTCAAGATATCGGATTACCAATTAATCCACTTTCAGAAAAGGTTCAAGGTTCAGAAGAGATGATTAAGTATCATAATACTTTAGAAGAAAAAAGAGAATCTATCCCTTATGAAATTGATGGCTCTGTTATTAAAGTTAATGATTATAGTTTTAGAAACAGCCTTGGTGACAGATCTAGATCTCCAAGATGGGCTATTGCAGCAAAATTTAAATCAAAAAAAGAAGAAACTCAGATATTAGATATTATTTTACAAGTAGGCCGTACAGGAGTTATTACTCCAGTGGCAAAAGTTTCTCCTGTTGAGATATCAGGTGCAGTGATTACAAGTGCTACCTTACATAACCAAGATGAAATTGATAAAAAAGATATTCGTATTAATGATTTTATTGTTATTGAAAGGTCTGGAGATGTTATCCCTAAGGTATCAAGCGTTATTAAAGAAAAAAGACCAAAGAACACCAAAAAATTTTCCATCTCTAATTTTAATTGCCCTTCTTGTAGCTCTGTAATTGAAAAAACAGAGGATCAGGTTGCTTATAAGTGTATTAATGTTGCTTGCGAAGCAAAGATTAAGAGCTCATTAGAACATTTTTGTTCAAAAAATGCAATGAATATTGATGGCCTTGGTCCTCAAATTGTAGATCAGTTGATGGATGAAGGGTTAATTAGAAATATTGATGATTTGTTTACTATTAATTACTCTGATCTAGTATCATTAGAAAGATTCCAAGAAAAATCAGCAACAAATCTTATAGAGTCTATTGAAAATTCAAAACAAACCTCATTTCCAAGATTCATCTTTGCTCTTGGAATTCCACATGTAGGACAACATGTATCAAAAATATTAGATTTTTATTGTCAATCTTCAATAGAAAATTTATCAAAAATATCTTTTGAAGAATTAGAAAATATTGATGGCATTGGTACTGTTGTAGCAGAATCAATCATCAGATTTTTTAAAGAACAACACAGTACAACGATTATAAAAAACTGCATTGAAAAAGGAGTGACAATAAATAAAACAATTTTTAATATTTCCTCTAAATTTTCCGGTGATATTTTTGTTATTACTGGCAGCTTTAATAATTATTCACGCTTGCAAATAAAAGAATTATTAGAACAAAAAGGGGCAAAGGTGACCAATAGCATTTCATCAAAAACTAATTTTCTCATTACAGGAAATAATGCTGGATCTAAATTAGAAAAAGCGAGAAAAAATAATATAAAAATTATCAATGAAAATGAATTGGAAGCTTTATTAGATGAAAAAAACTCTTAAATATTGTTTATTTTTTCTATTATCTATTATTTTAGCTCAAGAAGTTGATGATATCAAAACTATTACAGTTACTGAAGGTTTAAATCGTCCCGTTTTTGTTGCTTTTGAACCTAAAACAAATAAAATGTATGCTGTTGAACAGACAGGTAAAATTTATTTAATTGAAAATTCCGAAAACAAAGTATTATTTCTTGATTTAAGTGAAAAAATTAATCTTGGCATTGCACCGGATGAGCGTGGATTATTGGGTATGGCATTTGACCCAGATTTTCAATCCAATGGTTTATTTTATGTATCATATATTGACACTGAAAATTATTCAGTAATATCATGTTTTCATTTCTTAAAGAATGAAGGAATAGTAGATATAGAATCTGAAAAAAAACTATTACATTTTGAACAACCTTTTAATAATCATAATGGGGGGCATTTGGAATTTCATCCAATAGATAATTATTTGTATATATCATTTGGAGATGGAGGATCTTCTGGAGATCCATATGGTCATGCACAAAATTTGAATAATTTTTTTGGATCTATTTTACGTATTAATCCAAGTTCTGATGGAACATATTCAATACCTACTGACAACCCTTTTGTTGATAATGGGGATATCAAAGATGAAATATGGGCTTATGGTTTGCGTAATGCCTGGAGATTTTCTTTTGATAGTAAAAATGGAGATATTTATATGGGAGATGTCGGACAATATCTTTGGGAAGAGATTAATTATTTAAAATTTGGAGAAAGTGGAGCAAACTTTGGATGGAATATTATGGAAGGAAATCATTGTTACCCTGATCCTGGATGTAATGAAGAGGGATTGGTAAATCCGATATTTGAATATCCAAGTGATGCAACATATGCATTCAGTTTAATGGGAATAAAACAAAACAATGTATCTGGTTGTTCAGTAACAGGAGGATATGTTTATAGAGGCGATAAAATTGAAAGTTTATATGGTTTATATCTTTTTTCCGATTTTTGTACTGGTAAAATTTGGGCTTTAAACCCATTAACCAATAAAGTACAAGATATTACAGAACCTTTGCTTGGATCT
>JAYZKH010000014.1:0-11577 GCA_036163585.1 Fidelibacterota bacterium | reverse complement strand
TATTTCAATGGATGGATGACATTCAAGATCCAGAATTAAAATTAGAGATTAATAAAGAACTTGTTCCAATGGGGAAAGATCTTTTTGATGCAGGAATGCCTACTGAAGAAATTACCATTGCTGAAATATTAAAAGATGCAGGATATTATACAGCACATATTGGAAAATGGCATCTAGGTGATAGCCGAGGACAGTTAGATATCTATCATCCTAACGATCAAGGATTTGATGATAGCTTAATTTTAAGTGGCGGACTTTATTTACCTGAAAATCATCCTGATGCTGTAAATGCAAAATTTAATCATGGTGTTGATAAAATGGTTTGGGCAAGCTCTCAATTTAGTGCATCATTCAATAAAAGTTCTGAGTTTGCACCTGATAGCTATCTTACTGATTATTATACCGATGAAGCTATTAAGGTTATAGAAAAGAATAAAAATAGACCTTTCTTCCTTTATTTAGGACATTGGGCAGTTCATAATCCTTTACAAGCATTAAAAAGTGATTTTGATTTATTTGCTGATCATCATATGAGGCATAATATGCAAGTCTATTCTGGCATGATTGAATCTCTTGATAGAAGTGTGGGACGCATTATTGATTCTTTAGAAGAACATAATTTAACAGACAATACCCTTATTATTTTTACTAGCGATAATGGCGGTGCAGGCTATATCGAGCTTTCTGATATTAATAAACCTTATAGAGGGTGGAAATTAACACATTTTGAAGGCGGTCTTCATATTCCTTTTATGGCAAAGTGGCCAAATAAGATTGCTGCTGGTACTAAATTTCATTCCCCAATTCATCATACTGATATTTTTAATACGGTTGTTGCAGCAGGAAAAGCTGTTCTTCCAAATGATAGAAAGATTGATGGCATTGATTTATTGCCATTTATTACTGGTGCTAATACAAACATACCTCATGAAACTTTATTTTGGAAACAAGGCCATAATCAAACAGTGTTGCATAATGGTTGGAAATTAATCAGAACTACCACACCTGATAAAAAATGGTTATTTAATTTAAATGAAGATCCGACTGAAAGAATAAACCTTGTTTCTTCTGAACCAGAAAAACTATCTTTGCTTGAAGAGTTGCTCAATCAACATGAATCAGAACAAATTCCTTCTTTGTGGCCTTCTGTATTGAATGCTCCAATATTGATTGATAAAGCTGGCAATACTGGTGAAATTTATAAAAAAGGTGATGAATATATTTATTGGCCAAACTAATGGATAAAAATCAAATACTAGAAAAATTAAAAACGGTTAATTATCCAGGGTTCAATAGAGATATTGTTTCTTTTGGAATGGTTAAAGATATTGTGTTTGATCACAAAACCATTACTTTGCTTTTGTCAGTTTCCTCATCGAATTCTGAAAAGAAAGATCAATTAGTTCAAGATATCAAATCTTGCCTTGCCAACAATGAATATGATATCATGGTTAAAATACTTGATAGCCCACCACGAAAAACAGTTGATACATCTAATAAGCAAGCAAATGTAGAAGGCAATATAGGGAAAATTATTGCTGTGGCTAGCGGAAAGGGTGGAGTAGGTAAATCTACTATTGCATTAAATTTAGCAGCTGCATTATCAGTTTCTGGTAAAAAGACAGGGCTGCTTGATCTTGATATTTATGGCCCTTCATTGCCAATAACAATGGGCATTAATCAAAACCCGGAAGTCAACGAAGAGAAAAAAATTATCCCTCTTCAAAAAAATAATTTGAAACTAATGAGTTTTGGTTTTGTCAGTGGGAATGAAGCTCCCGTGGTATGGAGAGGACCTCTTGTTGCAAAAATGACAGAACAATTTTTTAGAGATGTTTATTGGGGAGACTTGGATTATTTAATATTAGACTTACCACCAGGTACCGGCGATGTACAATTAACATTATCACAAAAAATACCGCTAGATGGTGCTATTATTGTTACCACACCAAATGATATTGCTTTAGCTGATGTTCGTAAAGGGGCTGATATGTTTAAAAAAGTAGAAACTCCTCTTTTGGGTGTTATAGAAAATATGTCTTATATGTCTATAGACGGGAATATTTCCAATGCAAATGATATTACTTTATCAATCAATAATGAAAATATTTCAATTAGCGATGATGGTTCTTTTAATTTGAGATTTAATCTTTTTAAAAAAGGTGGGGGATTAAGTGAAAGCCAAAGGTTGGAAATTCCATTTTTAGGAGAAATTCCTTATTCAAATGATCTTATGCATTCTATTGACAGCGGTAATCCAATCGTTTTTGAAGAAACTGATTCTGATATTAAAAATATCTTTATTGAATTAGCGAAGAAAGTAGCATTGTTATGAATTTAATTAACCCCAATATTCTACCAGTTCATATTGGCATTATAATGGATGGAAATGGCAGATGGGCAGAGAGCCAAAGCATGGAGCGAATTTCTGGGCATATTCAAGGAGTAGAAACAGTTAAAACTGTTGTTGAATCTTGTGTAAAGTTGAAAATCCCTTACCTCACATTATATACTTTTTCTAAAGAAAATTGGAATCGACCAAAAAAAGAAGTCGATGGCTTAATGTCTTTATTATCATCAAGCTTGAAAAGTGAATTAGAAAAGTTAAATAGGAACAATATTGTCCTTCAAATCGTTGGTAAAATAGAGGAAATGCCAAGCAGTCTACAAGAATTGATTATGGATACAGTTAATAGCACAAAAGATAACACTGGAATGACTTTAGCACTTGCTTTAAGCTATAGTGGTCGTCAAGAAATTATTGATGCTACAAATAAAATAATTTCATCAAATGAAAAAGATATAAACGAAGATACATTTAAAAATTATTTATATTCTCCTAAAACTCCATATCCTGACCTAATTATTAGAACAGGAGGAGAAAATAGGCTAAGCAACTTTTTGTTGTGGCAATCGGCATATTCAGAGATTTCTATAAGTGAAAAAAATTGGCCTGACTTTGCGGAAGATGATTTAATTTCTGCATTAAATGATTTTGGAAGCAGAACAAGAAAATATGGTAAAGTTTTAAGAGAAGATGAAAATTAAATACTATTTAATCGGCCTTTTATTATTGGCTCTTGGGTTTGGGCAAGAAGTAAATCTCTATCGAGTTAATATTGAAGGGAATACAACAACATCTGATAAAATGATTAAGTATTCCGCCGGACTAAGAGACGGAACAAAGATTCAGCGTGCAGACATTTCGGCAGCACTAACAAGACTGTGGGATTTAAATTTATTTGATGATATTGACATTGTGCTGAATAACGAATCACAATATGGAGTTGAAATCACCATCAATGTTGTAGAAAGCCCAACTTTAAATAGTGTTATCTTTCGTGGAAACTCTATGAGAGAAGGAAGGTTTCTTGATAAGATTGATTTAAAACTAGGACAAAGAATTCGACCAGGTTCACTTTATTCATCTTCAAATATGATCAAGCAAATCTATCAAGAAGATGGTTATTTCAATGTAGAAGTTGAGCCATCTATTGAAGTTCCACAAGATACTCTTGTTCGTAATGCATATGCACGAGATGTAATATTTACTATCAAGGAGAACGAAAAATTTCGCTTAAGAAACATTAATTTTGTAGGAAATAAAAATTTTCCAGACAAAAAACTCAAAAAAGAGTTTAAAGAAACCAAAGAAAGAAAGTGGTATAATTTTTGGGTAAAAAACTTTAATGATAAATTATTAAAAGAAGATAAAGATCTTTTAAAAACATTCTATCAGAATGAAGGATATCGCGATTTTAATTTTGTTAAAGACACTCTCATAGTAGATGAAGAAAACAAAGCCTTAAATCTTTTAATTACTGTTGATGAAGGTGAAAAATATAAATATCGAAATTTTACTTTTGAAGGCAACAAAATAGCAAGTTCTGAAGAACTAGAAGCTCTTTTAGGGTTGGGAGAAGGAGAGTCATATTCTAAAGAAGAGTTTGAAAAAGCTGTTTTTGAAAACATGATGAGCATTTACAATGATAAAGGTTATATCTTTAGCAATGTTAATCCAGAAATTCTTCCTGTTGGTGAAAATCTACTGGATATCAACTTTATGTTTAATGAAGGAAAAAAAGTATATATAAATAATATTTTTGTCTCTGGTAACGAAAAAACACGAGAAAATGTTATCAGAAGAGAACTTAAGCTTTTTCCAGGAGATGTTTTTAATAGGTCAAAATTAATGCGTAGTCAAAGAGATGTATGGATCTTGAACTATTTTGATAATGTTATACCAGATGTTAGTCAAGTGTCAGATAATAAGGTTGACTTAGATTTTATTGTTGAAGAAAAAAAATCAACTCAAAGAATTAATGCTAACCTTGGATTTACTGGTGAATATGGCATTACAGGAGGAGCCGGAGTTGAGTTTGATAATTTTATGGGACGCGGACAAAAATTCCAAATTGGAATGAGCACGGGTACTAATTTTTCATTTTATTCGAATCAAGACCCTTCAAAGTATAGATCTTTTAATTTAACATTTCAGGATCCAATGATTAATGATAGTCCATACTTAATTGGAGGATCTTTATTCTATTCATACAGAGGATCATCAACAAATTATTATTTTCCTTTAGATTTTACAGTTGCAGGTGCCTCATTTAGTTTTGGTAGAAGATTAGAATGGCCAGATGATTTTTTCCGTGTAATGTGGTCTACAAGTATCGTGGAAAAAGAATATGATGGATCTCAAGAAGATATTGATTCATACATTGGAGGATTACAGACAACCAGAGGTGTTAGTCTAACCCAAGTCATTGCAAGAGATAGTAGAGATCGTGCAGAATTCACGACACGAGGTTCAAAATTTCAACTTGAAACAACCTATTCTGGAGGTTTATTAGGAGGGAATGAGAACTTTCAAAAGCATGTGTTGAATTTAGACTGGTTTTCACCTACATTTTCTAAATTTGTGTTATTTAGTTCTTTGAAAGTTGGGGTTATTAAAACATTAAGTGTAGATAGCGATACTCAGAGTTTTATTCCATTTGATGAACGATTTATTATGGGAGGAAATGGCATTCCGTATGGAAATGCTCTCAGAGGATATCCAGATAATTCTATCGGCCCAACAACTGCTTCTGGACAAGCTGTTGGTGGAAATGCACTGGCAAAAATTAGTACGGAATTAAGATTCCCATTGTCTGAAAATCCTGTCATTTATTTTATGACATTTGCAGAAATGGGTAATGTTTGGAATACAAGTAATATGTCTGAACCTTTTTATTTAAAAAGATATGGTCCTTTATCAATGCAAAAATCTGCAGGTATAGGGATTAGATTTTTTATGCCAGGTATTGGATTGTTGGGATTTGATATGGGTTATGGTTTTGATGATATTACAGGAGATGGTAACCCTAATGGCTGGGAATATACAATAACATTTGGACAAACATACTAAAGGAGAATAAAGTGTATAAAAAAATAGCTATGTTAATATTGTTAGTTTCGATGTCTTTGGCACAAGAAAAAATCGGTGTAGTTTTTTCAGAAAAGATCCGATTAGAGTTTGAAGAATTCGGAGATGTTGAACAGCAATTACAATTAGAGCTTCAAGTTATTCAAAAAGAATATGAAGCAATGGCAGTTGAATTAGACAGCATGGTGCAAGAATATGAAAAGCAAAGTTTGATGATGTCTGAAGAGCTGAAAAAAGCAAAAGAGCAAGATATTGTTGACATGAATAACTCAATGCAGAGTTATCAATTGTCAAAAGTTGGTCCTCAAGGAGAACTAACCAGAAAACAAGCTCAATTAGAATATGAATTAGTAGAAAAATTCAAAGATGCAGTTAATTCTGTTGCGATTTCTAAAGGATATGATTTAATCATAGATGGTTCCTTAGCATCACTCTATACGAAACCAACTCATGATTTAACTGATGATGTTCTTTATGAGTTAAGAAAAGCAAGCGATAATTCTAAATAACAAAGGCTTACATTGCTTACTCTTGAACAAATTGCCTTAGCGGTAAAAGGGGAAGTAGTTGGTGATTCTTCTATTGAAATAACATCTGTTGATGACATCAATGAAGCAACCAAAGGATCAATTACTTTTTCTTTTTTGCCTAAGTATAAGACAAAAATATCTTCATCAAATGCATCTGCATTTGTTACTGATTCTAAAGATGATTTAAAAGGATATAATGGGGTTGTAGTTGAACATCCTTATTTAGCTATGATTGAAATTCTTACTTTATTCTCCAAAAATAAAGATGTTCAACACTCCATTCATCCTAATACAGTTATTTCTGAATCTGCAAAAATTGATTCAAATGTCACCATAGGTCCTTTTTCTGTTATTGGTAATGATGTTGTCATCAAAAGCGGGACAATTATTGGAGCAAATGTTGTAATCTGTGACGATGTTCAAATAGGTGGCGACTGTTTAATCCATTCTGGTGCTGTTATAGGGTCAGATGGTTTTGGTTTTACTACAATTGATAATAAGCATCATAAAATACCACATATTAAAAGTGTTGTTATTGGTAATCAGGTAGAGATTGGGGCAAATTGTACTATTGATCGCGGCTCAGTACGTAACACTGTTATTAATGATTTATGTAAAATGGATGATCAAGTACATCTTGCTCACAATGTAACTATTGGTGAAGGATGTTTAATATCGGGAGGTACCTTTCTAGGTGGCAGTGCTACAATTGGTGCACATTCAATGCTTGGAGGAAAAGTAGATATCGGTCCCCATGTTGTTGTAGGAGAAGAATCAATTTTTGCTGCAAGATCATGTGTATTAAAATCAATGCCTGGTGGTAAAATGTATGCAGGAAATCCAGCCAGAGAAATTAAAGAAAAACAAAAACGTGATGCAATATTTACTAAAGTTGAAATTTTAGAAAAACGATTAACAAAGTTTATCAACAATGAGTAGTAGAAAACAAAAAACAATTAAATATCCAGTATCTTGTACAGGTGTTGGCTTACATACTGGTGTACAAAGCACAGTAACTTTTAATCCTGCTCCAGAAGATTTTGGAATTAAGTTTAGTCGTACAGATAAAAAAGATACTCATGTTACACCTGATATTGATAATGTAGTTGATTTAACTAGAGGGACAACGATTCAAGAAAATGGTGTCAAGGTACATACTACAGAACATGTATTGTCAGCATGTGCTGGGATGGGAGTTGATAATTTATTAATTGAGTTAAACAGCAAAGAACCACCTGTAATGGATGGTAGTTCAAAAGATTTTGTACAAGCATTGGTAGATGGTGAAATTATAGAGCAAAACAAAAATGTTAGTTTTTTAAAAATAACAAAGCCTATTGTTTATACTGATGAAGATAAAGATGTTGAAGTTGTAGGTGTTCCATATAATGGTTTTAAAACAACTTTTACTATTCATTACGATCTTGAAGCTTTAGGTGTACAGTATTCATCGGTACATAATATGTCTCAGAACTATCAAAAACAAATTGCCCCTGCAAGAACATTTTGTTTATTAAGTGAAGTTAGTGGACTTACCAAACAAGGACTTATTCGAGGTGGTAATTTGGGTAATGCTGTCATTATCGTTGATAAAGACATTGATGATGAAGAAGTAAAAATTTTTAAAGAAGAATTTGGGATTAGATTTTATAAAGGAGATCGAGGTTTACATAAAACCCAAGTTTTACGTTTTCGAAATGAACCTGTCAGACACAAAACATTAGATTTAATTGGTGATCTAGCTTTGTTAGGTAAACCAATATTAGGACATATTACAGCAATCAAAAGTGGCCATAAAGGGAATGTTGAATTTGCAAGAATGTTAAGAAAAGCATTTAAAAGTCAATTTAAAGGAGTTAAAAATTAACACGACTATACATCCAACTAGTATTGTTTCTAAGAAAGCAAAAATTGGTTCCAATGTTACAATTGGTGCATATAATGTTATCGAAGATCATGTAAAAATTGGAGACAATGTTATTATTGGTAATTTTAATACCATTGGTGAATTCACCGAAATCAAATCTGATTGTCATATTTTTCACAACAGCAGTATTGGTGCAATACCGCAAGATAAAAAATTTGGAGGAGAAAAAAGCAAACTTATTATTGGTAAACGTACAATTATTAGAGAGTTTGTTACATTAAATCGAGGAACCAAAGCAAGTGGAAAAACAATTATTGGCGATGATGTTTTAATTATGACTAGTGTCCATGTAGCACATGATTGCATCATAGGGAATAATGTAATTCTTGTTAATCTTGTTACACTTGGAGGCCATGTTGAAATAGACGATTGGGCTATTTTGGGTGGTGCAACCACTGTACATCAGTTTTGTAAAATTGGAAAACATGTTATGTCAGCTGCAAATTCAAAAATTGTACAAGATGTACCTCCATTTATATTAGCAGGAAGACATCCAGTAGAATATACTGGTATCAATTCTCTTGGGCTTAAAAGAAGAGGGTTTTCACCAGAAGAGTCTATGTTAATTAAAAAAGCATATCGATATTATTTTCGATCTGATTTAAATGCTTCCGATTCTTTGAAAAAAATCAAAAATGAATTCAAAGGTGATAAAAATATTAAAGAAATCCTTTCTTTTATCAAGAATAGTAACCGCGGTATTATCTAATCAATGAAACGAATTGCTATATTTGGTTCTACCGGATCTATCGGTACCCAAACATTATCTATTATAGAACAATATCAAGAACAATTTAAAATTGTATGCCTTTCTTGTAATAAAAATGCCGACTTGTTATTCGAACAAGTCAAAAAATTTATGCCAAAGAAGGTTGCAATCAATCAGATTGATTTCAGTCATCCATTAAATGATTTTTGTAATAATGAAGGAATTGAATTAATTGTTGAAGCAAACTCTTCTCATACACTTTCTCAATATAATGATATCGATTTAGCAATCAATGCTATTGTTGGTAGCGAAGGACTTATACCAACTTTTAATGTTGTATCAAACAATATCGATTTAGCATTAAGCAATAAAGAGTCTTTAGTATTAGGTGGTCATATTATTATGCCAATGATTAATAATCAAAGTTCAAATATTATTCCTGTAGATAGTGAACATTCAGCTATTTTCCAATGCTTAGTAGGTGAACCAAAAAACTCTCTCAAAAAAATTATCCTAACAGGAAGTGGTGGACCATTTTTAAACAGGCCTCTTGACTCGTTTAGTGCAATTACAAAAGAAGAGGCATTAAATCATCCAAATTGGGATATGGGCAATAAAATTTCCATTGATTCAGCAACAATGATGAATAAAGGATTAGAATATATTGAAGCACTATGGCTATTTAATATTGAAAAAGACCAGCTAGAGATTGTTATTCATCCAGAATCAATTGTTCACTCTTTAGTGCAATTTGTTGATGACTCGTATAAGGCTCAATTAGGTGTTCCAGATATGAAAGTTCCTATTCAATATGCTTTATCCTATCCAGAAAGATTAAATAATGATTCTGGTGCTTTAGATTTTGAAGAAATGAAACAACTAAATTTTTTCGCACCAGATTTAAATCGTTATCCATGTTTAAATCTAGCAATGAACCTAGCCCATGAAGAAGGGAATAGTATTCCAATAATGAGTATTGCAAATGATTATGTAGTAGAATTGTTTTTAAATGGAGAAATTGGGTTTATTGATATTGCAAATACTATAGAAAAAACAGTTAATAAATTCCATTCTCAAGATGAACCAACCATTGAAGATTTAGTGCAATTAAATAAAGAAATTAAAGTATATTTAGGCTCAAAATTATGATCTATATATTAGCATTTATTATTTTAATTGGCATTATCGTTTTTGTTCATGAATTAGGACATTATCTTGCTGCAAGAAGTGTCGGAGTTACCGTAGAACAATTTTCTATTGGTATGCCACCGACTGTTTATAATTACAAACCCAAAAATTCTGACACTGTTTTCTCAATAGGAGCTCTTCCTTTAGGTGGATATGTAAAAATGAAAGGGATATTAGATGAAAGTATGGATTCCAGCTTTACTGGGGCAGATGATGAATTAGAATCAAAAACTCCTTTGCAAAAGATTTGGGTTATGAGTGCGGGTGTATTAATGAATATTTTGCTAGCCTTTATATTGTTTGCAGGGTTGGGTGCAATCAATGGAGAAGCTGTACCCGCAAACAACAATACAACAATTGACTATATTGCTGAAAATGGTCCTGCATTTGAAGGTGGAATCAATCAAGGAGACACTATTATTTCTGTTAACAATATCTCTGTAAAGACTTGGGATGACTTCACAGCAATTATTGAAAAAAATCCTAACACTGAACTAAACATTATATTTGACAGGAACGGTATAGAGATGCAAAAAAATATTATTACTACTTCTGCACCAGATATAAGAACAGGGCGAGTTGATCGATTGGTAGGGAAACTTGGTATTGGTAAAGAAATGCAGGTAAATAGTTTAGGATTTACTGGTTTATTAAGACATGGTTATGAACAAACAATTTGGTCTATGACCTTAATGACTTTTTCTCTAAAGATGATTTTTTCAGGTAATGTTGGCAGAGATGATGTTGGCAGTGTAATTATGATTGGACAAATGGCTGGAGATGCAGCACAAGCAGGACTCACTCCATTTTTAACATTAATGGCATTAATCAGTGTGAATCTAGCATTTATTAATATTTTGCCAATTCCTGCACTTGATGGTGGCCATATTATGGTGATTTTAATTGAAATGTTGCTTGGAAGATCTTTATCAGTAAAAACACGAATGCGCATTCAATCAGTTGGCATGTATCTACTACTTGGCTTGATGGCATTCCTCATTATTAATGATATTTTAAGAGTATTTTTTTAATACGATTTTAATGTTAAGACAATAACTCCACTTTTCAATTTTATAGCTATCTCTACTGGAATCGTTTTATTGTTTTTATCAATCGCATAAGAAATTTCCATATCTCCCTTATTTTTTAATGCAGATTTACCATTATATATTGGAATATATGTATAAGCATTAAATTTGCCCGCTGGAGTACGAATCTTGTTATAACCAGTATTTTTTATTTCAATTTCTCTGATCCTACCCTCATCAATTGTTAAAAATTTCTTTGAACTATTTTCTGGTATATTAATATCACGCATTATCATAATTAATCCATAAGGATCAATGACTTTGTCAGGCAAGATATATTCTTTATCATTCGTAGTCGCAAGATTGTTTTTAATTATAGTAGTAGATTGTCTTCGAAAATTCTTTTCTTTGATATTCTTTTCTTGTTTTATTAGAGATAAATCATTTTTGTTAATCCATGTATTAATCTCATCTCTAATTTTATATAATCTATCTCCTAGTTTTGAAGTTTTGATATAAAAACGGAAATGATACACCTCTTGGTTATTAATAATTTCAATTTTTTCAGTTGTTAAACTTGCTTTTCCTAATTTAAATGGGCCAAACAATACATCATATTTATACTCTTCTCCAACTGCAATAGATTGAGCATAAATACTGCTAAGCATTAATAATAAAGTAATTCTTTTGAACATCTATCTAATTTGTGTAATTGTTTTATTATCAAAAATATAAATTTTTGATGCAGTTTGATTTTTTATTTC
>JAYZKH010000013.1:0-3844 GCA_036163585.1 Fidelibacterota bacterium | reverse complement strand
AATGTCCATCGCTAAATTTTACGTCTACTACCGCACCAGTAATTTGTAATATTTTACCTTCTTTATTCATTTTAACCCCTTAATCTGCTAGCGCTTCTGCTCCACCAACAATTTCTAACATTTCTGTCGTAATTGCTGCTTGACGCGCTTTGTTAAATTCTAGTTTTAATTCTTTAATAATCTCTTTAGCATTTTCTGTTGCATTATCCATAGCAATCATCCTTGCAGCTTCTTCACTACTGTATGATTCTAGCATCTGCTGCCACATCTGTACTTTGAGATGCTTAGGTAAAAGAACATTAACAGTTGATTCACGACTTGGTTCATAATCATAATTGTAATTTTTGATATTATAATCCTCAGTAAAATCAATTGGCAATACTTTTTCTATCATTAAATCTTGAGAAGCAAGATTCCTAAATCTATTATAAATCACATGGATTTCATCAACTTCTTTATTAATAAATGAAGCAATAATTGATTCTGCAATTTTAGAAGCAGTATCAAAATTCATATCTTTCCAAAAATCATAGAAAGATTCTTTTATATTATAGTTTCTTCTAGAAAAATGTTCTGATGCTTTTTTCCCTAAACAGAATAATTGTGTATTATCTTTTCCAAATTTTTCAACTTCCTTTTCAGCTAATCTGATTACGGAAGAATTAAATGATCCAGCAAAACCTCTATCGCTTGTAATAATAATCAATCCCTTCTTTTTAATATCTCTTTTTTCAATCAAATCTATATTTGACGAAGATATCTCAGGCAAAATTCTACAAATTAAATCTTGAACATTTTTTGAATATGGTCTTGATATTTCCATTCTTTCTTGTGCTCTTTTGACTTTAGCAGCTGCAACCATTTTCATAGCTTTTGTTACTTTCTGTATACTCCCTACAGATTTAATTCTTTGTTGTATATCTTTAAGATTAGCCATATTAGAATGTTTTCTTAAACTCCTCTATTGCACTATCCATTTTCTTTTCTAAATCTTCTCCAATATCACCTGTTTCATGAATTTCATCTAATGAATCAGAATGTTTAGATTGAAAATGTTCGAGTAAACCTGTTTCGAAGTCTTTTACTTGATCAAGATCAATATCATCAAGATAACCTTTACTTGCTGCATAAATAATAACAACTTGATTGGCAACAGACATAGGAACATATTGATTTTGTTTTAATATTTCTACCATTCTACGCCCTCTGGTAATTTGTAATGCAGTTGCCTCATCTAAATCTGAAGCAAACTTAGCAAAAGCTTCTAGTTCTCTAAATTGTGCCAAATCTAGTCTAAGTTTACCAGCAATTTTCTTCATTGCTTTAACCTGAGCACTACCACCAACTCTTGATACTGAAAGACCTACATCAACAGCAGGTCTAACTCCACCATTAAATAAATTTGTATCTAAATAGATTTGTCCATCAGTAATAGATATCACATTTGTTGGAATATATGCAGATACATCTCCTTCTTGGGTTTCAATAATTGGTAGTGCAGTTAGCGATCCAGAATTTAAATCTTTCGATAACTTTGAAGCTCTTTCAAGCAATCTACTATGTAAGTAGAAAACATCTCCCGGGAATGCTTCACGGCCTGGAGGTCTTCTTAATACAAGGGACATTTGTCTATATGCAACAGCTTGCTTTGATAAATCATCATATACAATAAGTGAGTGCATTCCATTGTCTCTATAATATTCTCCCATCGCACAACCAGAATATGGTGCAATATATTGTAATGGAGCAGGATCTGAAGCATTTGCTACAACAATCGTTGTATACTCCATTGCACCATTTGATTCAAGCTCTGCAACTAGTTTTGCAACAGTTGAAGCTTTTTGTCCTATTGCAACATAAATACAATAAACCGGACTATCAGAGCTATGAGAAGATTTTTGATTAATAATTGTGTCTGCAGCAATAGCAGATTTTCCTGTCTGACGATCTCCAATAATTAATTCTCTTTGACCTCGTCCAATAGGAATCATACTGTCTATGGCTTTTAATCCTGTTTGTAGGGGTTCTTTAACAGGAAATCTTGACATAACACCTAGAGCTTTTCTTTCAATTGGAAGAGTTTGCTTAGCATTAATAGGGCCTTTACCATCTAAAGGTTGTCCTAAAGGATTAACAACACGTCCTAATAATTCTTTTCCAACAGGAACTTCAGCAACTTTTCCTGTTCTTTTGACCGTATCTCCTTCTTTCACTAAACTGCTATCTCCAAAAAGTACAGCACCAACATTTTCTTCTTCTAAGTTAAGTGCCATACCAAAAACTCCATTAGGAAATTCTACAAGTTCAGAACTCATGACACTGCCAAGACCACTTGTTCTTGCAACACCATCTCCAACCTCTAGTACTTCACCAACTTCATTAACATCAACATCGCTATCGATGTTTTTTATTTGACTGCGTAATAAATTGCCAATCTCATTTGTTTTAATTTCCATTTATACCCCTATTAACTTTAATTTTGCATTTTCTAATTTTGTTTTCAGTGTACTATCAAATAATGTATCATCAATTTTAATCCTCAATCCTCCAATTAGATTTTTATCAACAGAAAAATCAAAATCGATCTCTTTATTTGTAGCTTCTTTTAATTGCTTAAGAAGGTTTGATTGATATTCTTCATCCATATCAAAAGAAGAAACAACCTCTACATATGCAATATTTAATCTATCTTTTGTTATAGAAAGAAAGTTTTTAGTTACATCTGGCAATAACCCTATATCATCATTTTCTAACATTACAGTAACGATGTCTATCAACCGATGATCAAATACTTGATCAAGTGCAGATTGAAAAACACTAACTTTTTTATCTATATCAGTTGATTTTGATCTTACAAAAGCATTTACTGTAGAATCTTTTTTAATAACAGACACTAATATAGTAAGTGCATTCTTAATATCTCCAAATTCATCAAAATTGGTCACCAAAGAAGAAAACGAATCTGAATATAGTTTTATTTTTTTATGATTTTGCTTCATCAGTATTAATTGCCTTCAAAGATGAATCAACAAATTTATTGTTATCCTCATCTTTTACATTTCGTTGTAAAACTTGTGATGCTAAATCTAAACTAAGTCCAACTACTTCTTCTTTTATCTCTTTAATAGCTTTCTTTTTTTCCACATCAATCTTCTTTTTAGCATCTAAAACAAATTCATCTGACTTTGTCTTAGCATCATTAAGAATCTTGTTTGCAGAATCTTCAGCTTTCTGTTTACTATCACTAACAATAGATTTTCCTTGATTTTTTGCTTCATTGAGAATTTTTTCGGATTCTTCTTTGACTTTTTCAAGGTCAGCTTTAGCACTTTCTGCCATAGCTAAAGAATCAGAAATTTCTTTTTCTCTCTGATCAAGAAAATCAAGTAAAGGTTTCCATGCATACTTTTTAAGGATAAGCAATACCAATAAAAATATTACTAATGACCAAATATATAAGCCTGGACTAACTACAAATAATGGATTATTCATATTTTACTTTCTCTTTTAATTAACCTAAGAAAAGAGATAATAAACCTAATAGAATAGCTGCCCCTTCTACCAAGATAGCTAAAATAAAGGTTTGTCCTCTTATTTCTCCTGCGGCTTCTGGTTGTCTAGCAATTGCTTGCGCAACCCCCATACCAATCAAACCGATACCAATTCCAGCACCAATCGCTGCTAAACCTGCTCCCATTTTTTTCTCCTTTTTTTAATGATGAACATTTACAGCCATTCCTATAAAAACGGCTGTCAACAAAGCAAATACATATGCTTGTAAAAATCCTACTAAAATTTCTAAAAATATTATACAAATAGATAGTGGAACTGAAAATAAACTAGC
>JAYZKH010000012.1:0-6324 GCA_036163585.1 Fidelibacterota bacterium | reverse complement strand
TCCCATTGGTAAAGCTGAAACTTGAATTGTAGTCCTTGCTGGAAAAGGTTCGCTAACTCTTTTTTCAATTTGAGCATTTACTAGGGGTGTATTTACCAAATCAGTTAAATATACAGTAAACTTTTTCACATCGTTTATTGATTTATTATTCTCAGCCAAAACTGCTTCAATATTATCGAAAACTTGTTCTACTTCTTTTTCTATAGTCTCATTATTTAATTCTCCAGATTCAGGATCAAGAGGAATCTGTCCGCATGTCACCCAATCTGAATCATCATTTAAGTATCTAAATAATGAGTATGGTCCAACTGGTTTTGGTGCTTTTAATTTATTCATAGTTATTCCCTTTTATATTTTGCATAATTTTAATGTAGATAATCATATATCATCATCAATTTCTCTATGTGTCTCTTGATCAAAAACGTGTAAAATAAATTCTCCAACTGCTGCCACTTCCATCTCGAAAAGATGCCCTCCAAATACATCCATATCATGATTGCCAATTGTAATATGTGCATGTACAAATGGTTTTCCATCTTTTAATGCTATATTGCCTTGAAATGAAATCAATTCATGAATTTCTTTAAACATCTTATGATGATAATCTTTTTTTTCAATATCATAGACACCTAAATCAATATTTTTAACTGCTCCTATTCCAGAAACTTGAGCAGAAGAAATATTATTATCGATGCAAAATTGAGTTAGTTTTTCCATTACTTTCTCATTTTTTTCAATGTAAATGATATAGGAATTATTGTTTTGTTGTGATTGCATTAAATTTTCTCCAATTCCTTTTTTATTGTTTCATTAATAACAGATTTAATTTCATCTAAAGATAATCTTGAAGATGTACCAGCCATAGCAAAATCATCTTTACCTCCTCCTCCACCACCTAATTTTTCAGCAATAGATTTTGCTAGATTTCCAGCAGATAATGACTTCTCAATCAAATCTTTTGATATGCTTATTGATATTGTCCTATTCCCACTAATATCTGTAGAAAAAACTGCGATACCTGATTTGAATTTTTTATTTAATTTTTTATTTAATTTTTTCAAACTGTCAGCTGACTCTAGAACAACCTCTTCATTTATAAACGGAATATCATCCAACTGTTGTTGATTTTCAATAATTGCATCAAGATCAATAGCATTTAACAAGTCTGATTGACTCTTTCTTTCGAGCTCCTTCTTTTGGGAAGCTTCATTCAAACGATTAGTAGCATCCATTTCACTTTGAATATAGGAATCAACATATTGGCCTGTAATAGCATGTACTCTTCTTACTCCAGCTGCAATCGCCTTATCTTGAGTTATCATAAATTTACTAATTTTTCCAGTAGATGAAACATGAGTTCCTCCACACAATTCTTTCGAAAAAGAACCCATGGTCAACACTCTAACTTTTTCTCCATATTTCTCTCCAAATAAAGCAGTGGCCCCTTCTTTTTTTGCTTCTTCTAAAGTTTTTGTTTCTGTTATTACTGGTATATTTTCAACAATCTTATCGTTAACAAGTAAATCAATTGCTTCAATATCATTTTTAGCCAGTTTATTAGGATGTGTAAAATCAAATCTTAAATAATCTGGACCAACAAGTGATCCTGCCTGACTAATATGAGAACCAAGGATATCTTTTAATGCCTGATGTAATAAATGTGTGGCAGAATGGTTTGACTTAATATTTTCTCTTCGTAAATCATCAATTTTACAATTAACATTGAATTCTTTATTCAATGCACCTTTTTCTAAATCACAAATATGAATAATAGAATCACCGCTCTTTTGAGTATCAATAACATTCAAAGAGAAATCTTTGTTTTGTATAGAACCTAAATCGCCAACTTGTCCTCCAGATTCTGCATAAAAAGGAGTCTTATCTAAAACAACAAAAACCTGATTATCTTCATTTGCCCATTTCATTATTTTGCTTTGACTTTCTTTTAAATCATAGCCAATAAATTCTGAATGACTTCCATCATTTTCTAAAATCCACTTAACATTACTTCTATCAAAAGTAAATTTTTGACTACTTTTTGCGAGATCTTTCTGTTTCTGCATTGCTTCATCAAAGCCTTTTTTGTCAACTTCCATTCCTTTTTCTTCTGCCATTAATTCTGTTAAATCCAAAGGAAATCCATAAGTATCATATAACTTAAATGCATCAGAACCGCTTATAATTTCAGAAGAGTTCTTTATAATCTTTTCAAATTGAATCACACCTCTCTCAAGAGTAAGAAGAAAAGATTCCTCTTCATTTAATATTGTCTGTTCTACATGTTCTTGTTTTGCTTTTAGCTCAGGATAAGATTCAGACATTGTAGAAACAACTGATTGGACTAATTTATATAAAATTGGTTCTTTAATATCAAGATTCATTACAAATTTAGATGCTCTTCTTAAAACTCTTCTTACAACATAACCTCTGCTTTCATTTGATGGCAATACTCCATCAGCTATAGCAAATGATAGCATTCTAATATGATCGCATATAACATTATATGTTACTTCATTATCAGCATATTTTGTTTTCGATATTTTTTCTAAATCTGATATAGTTTCTGAAAATAAATCAGTTTTATAATTCGAATTTTTACCTTGAAGAACCGAACAAATTCTTTCTAATCCAGCTCCTGTATCAACATGTTTTTTAGGCAAATCTTCGAGTTTGCCATCTTTTAATCTATTATTCTGAATAAAGACTAAATTCCATAACTCCCAATAATCAGAAGAATGATTGACATGGCTTGCATCTTGGTTATCAATATCATCTCCAACATAATAATGAATTTCAGAACAAGGACCACAAGGACCAGTTTCTGCCATTTCCCAAAAATTGTCTTTTGCTCCAGATTTTACAATCCTATCTTTATCAATATCAGTCTCTGTAGCCCATAAATTATATGCTTCATCATCTTCTTCAAAAACTGTAACCCATAAACGATTCTTATCTAATTTCCAAACATCTGTAAATAATTCCCAAGACCATTGAATCGCTTCTTTTTTATAATAATCCCCAAAAGACCAGTTACCAAGCATTTCAAAAAATGTGTGGTGAAAACCATCTCTTCCTACTTCTTCTAAATCATTATGTTTTCCACTAACTCTGATACACTTTTGACTATTCACAACTCGTAAGTGTTTTGGATCTTCTGATCCAAGGAAAATTGTCTTAAACTGGTTCATTCCAGCATTTGTAAATAAAAGAGATTTGTCATCATAAGGTAAAACAGGTGCACTTTCAACATGATGATGATTTTTATCTTCAAAAAATTTTATAAATGATTGTCTAATTTCTTTGCTATTCATTAGTAGGTTATTTTAAAGAATCTAAACAAATAATATATTCATTATTATCAAAAATATTAGCTAATATAATTCTCATAAAAACTTTATAAATTGTTCTATGCTTAGATTGATATTAACATGCTTTTTAATTTCTTTTGCATTCGCACAAGATAACAAAATTACTCAATTGGATATTGATTCTCGAGATAATGGGACAATCATAAAATTGCAATCAACAAAAAAGATGGATTTAAATAATGTTACAGCATGGTATTCGTCTGAATGGTTTTATTTAACAATTTATAATGCAAAAAGCGATAGTACAAAACTGTCTAATGCTCCATTAAGTAAGACAGTGAAAAAAATTGAAGTTGCTAACAGTGAAGAATCCACACAGATTGCATTAAAGGTCAATGAATCAATTGAATCATTTGAAATTATGTCACCATCAAAAAAAGAAGTGTCTTTTATTCTCCGTTTTTCTCAAGAGGAAATAACAAATGATTTAGCTGAAAATGATTTAGAAGAACTTATAGAGGTTGATGAAGTAAAATCTGATAAACAACCTTTAGCAATTGGTGAAGTTGGTACAGCAAATAAAATAATGCCTTTTCTAGGTATGGTTATTGCCGCAAGCGATATTACAAATCCAGTAGTTTTTCTTGGTGGAACTCTAGCGAGTTTGTTGAGTTTGTTTTTATAGATTAGAAAATTTATCAGTATACTCTAAAATCTTATTTTTTATTCCCTCTTCAAAAATAGAATGTCCAGCATCTGGAATGATATGTAAATCTGCTTCTGGCCATGCTTGATGTAAATCCCATGCTTGTATAACCGGACAAATAATATCATATCTCCCATGAATAATAACTCCAGGAATATGTCTAATTTTATCTACATTCTCTATGAGATGGTTATCAGAATTAAACCAACAATTATTCATAAAATAATGGCACTCAATTCTGGCAAATGCTTCAGCAAATTTTTCATCTGAAAAATCAGAAATAAAGTTTTCATCTTGCATCAACCTTACAGTGCTTCCTTCCCATGTACTCCATGCTTTTGCTGCTTCAATTTTTTTGGAATGGTCTTCACCCGTTAAAATATCATAATAAGCTTGCATTAAGTTGTCTCTTTTTTCAACAGGAATAGGTTCTAAAAAAGACTCCCATCTATCTGGAAAAACATTATTGGCTCCTTCTTGGTAAAACCAATCTAATTCTTTCTTTCGAACAAGAAAGATACCTCTCAGAATTAAACCTTTACACGAATCAGGATGAGTTTGACTATAAGCTAATGATAATGTACTTCCCCAGCTTCCCCCAAACACAACCCACTGATCAATAGAAAGATGATCACGAATTTTTTCAATATCACTAACTAAATTCCAAGTAGTATTTTCTTCTAGTTCTGCAAAGGGAGTACTTTTACCGCACCCACGCTGATCAAACATAATAATGCGCCATTTTTCAGGATCAAAATATCTTCTATATTTTGGATCAACCCCTCCTCCAGGACCTCCATGTAAGAATATGACTGGTTTACCATTTTTATTACCTGATTCTTCTACATATATAGTATGCAAATCAGATACCGGTAAATTGAAGGTATTAAAGGGTTCAATATTTGGAAATAATTCCATGGTAAAATTTAATAATTTATCCTAATATTACGCTCGTAAAACATTGTTATGAATATTGGTGTACTAAAAGAAACAAAATCGCTTGAAAAAAGAGTAGCAATCATTCCTTCTACTGTTAAAGACTTAACAGAAAAAGGATATTCTTTCTGCATAGAAGAAAATGCAGGACATTATTCCCACTATTCAGATCAATTATTTATAGATGCTGGTGCAAAAATAGTTGATAGAAATGATATATTTAACTGTGATATAATTATCAAAGTAAATACACCAACAGAAGATGAAATTGGATTATTAAATTCAAATTCTCTTCTAATATCATTATTCCAAACAATCAAAGATATTGACTTAGTTAAGAGACTAAAAGAAAAACAAATTTCTGCTTTTTCATTAAATCTGCTTCCAAGAACTACATTAGCACAGAAAATGGATATTCTAAGTTCTCAAGCAAATATTGCAGGATACAAAGCTGTATTGATAGGTTCAAATCATATTGCAAAATATATGCCACTGTTAATGACAGCTGCTGGAACAATCTCTCCAGCAAAAACATTAGTGATTGGAGCAGGTGTTGCTGGATTACAAGCAATTGCAACTGCGAAAAGACTTGGATCACGAGTAGAAGCATTTGATGTAAGACCTGAAGTAAAAGAACAGGTGGAAAGTTTAGGAGCAAAGTTTATAGAAGTAGAAAGCGATGGTGATGATGGTGTAGGATCAGGTGGATATGCTAAAGAAACAAGTGAGGAATATAAAAAACGTCAACAAGAATTGATGGAAGAAAGAATATCAAAATCTGATTTAGTAATAACTACAGCTTTAATTCCAAATAAGCCTGCACCTGTGTTAATACCTACTCATATGGTTAATTTGATGAAATCAGGGGCAGTTATTATGGATTTAGCAGCTGAAAACGGTGGAAATTGTGAATTAACCAAGCCAGATGAAGTTGTTAATCATAATGGTGTGTTAATTGATGGAAATACAAATTTACCAAGCACAATGGCAACACATGCTAGTCAATTATTTTCAAAAAATGTTCAAGCTATTATTGAACATTGCCATACTGAAGAAGGATTTAAACTTGATAAAGAAGATGAAATTATTGATGGTATGCTTTTTGTTGAAAAAGGTGAAGTCAGACATGAACCAACTAAAGAGGCTTTATAATGGATCCTAATTTAATAACAATTTTTATTTTGGCGATATTTGTTGGAAATGAAGTAATAAATAAAGTTCCTCCTACTCTTCATACACCACTTATGTCTGGTTCAAATGCAATTTCAGGAATTGCAATTGTTGGTGCTTTATTGGCGATTAGTACTGATGGCCAAATGAGTACTTATCTTGGATTGGCTGCATTGATTTGTGCAACAATTAATGTTGTAGGTG
>JAYZKH010000011.1:0-2573 GCA_036163585.1 Fidelibacterota bacterium | reverse complement strand
TTCGACTGGGCAAAAAACTAATATTGAGCGAGTGACGAGATTCGAACTCGCGACCCCAACCTTGGCAAGGTTGTGCTCTACCAGCTGAGCTACACTCGCATATGTCGTCGATAATAAAAAGAAAATTCCATTATTCAAAACGAAAATCTTATTTAATGTTGATGTTCTTCTTCGTGAAAAGTAAAATCAGCAGCATGTGCTATTTTGTCGACAAAGGCAGCAACTTCTTTATCCTCTGGCATTGACTTATACATAGGAATACTAGAAAATAGGTTACGATTATCGTATCCTTCCTGTAAAGATTCCTTAATTTCATTGAATTCCGTTACATAGTTCCCTATCAACTGTAACATACCTGGCTGATTAGCATAAATCTCCTTAAGTGTTTTTGAAGGATTCTTGCGTTGATATTTATCTAAACGGTCCTTTATAACCAACATCCTGTAAAAAGACGGTGAAGCATCATTTATGGCCGTTGTAGGGTCTGTCAAAGATAAATCAACAATGCTTAAGTGTTTTCCTTGAATTCCGCCTGCATAAATCAATGGACCATCTTGTCCTTGCACAGTCTTTGATTCAGTACGATATTTAACACCACTTAAAAATATATAATCTGCTCTCGGGAATGCTTTCGCTAAATCAATAGAATTGTCGTCGGTAATATTAATAAGAAGCACTACAATATCAACAGAATCAATAATGTTATCAATATTCTTATTTCCCTCAGAAACAAAGTCTTTATTTATCACCGAATTATGTTTTGTTGCCTCACTTAGACCGATAATACCAACATTCAACCCTTGAGAAGAGACAATATGGTAGGGTGAAAATAATAATTTTCCATTTTTATCATATAAATTTGCAGATAAAAACTTAATTCTTGTTCGAGAACTAATCTTTTTTAAAAAATCTAACCCTCCCTTAAAATCATTAGAACCGACATTTATTACATCGTGGTCTAATAATTCCATAGTTCTTACCAAATTTTCTGCTTTATATTGTTTGTTTTTAAGAGAGAGCTTATCTGGATTAACCTCATTGCTATCGAATAACATATTACCAGCATCAAATATGATAGGATCTTTCCCTTTCATCATTGTGTTGATAAAATGTGCTTTTCTAGCAACACCCCCAAGAGGATTGTTTGGACATCCGCAATCGTAGTATTCAGCAAAAACATTTGAAGTAGAGACCATCGAAATCTCAGTCTGTCCGACTAAAAAACTGCACAAAAATAGTAAAATAAATTTTTTCATCACTTTAATTTAATTTTTTTACGTTTCATGAGCAATGGTAATAAAAACATATATATCCCAGAAATAGACATAAAAATTAATAGCACTGCTGTAGGTAAAAACCATCCAAATTTTACATAATCAGTAAAAAAAGAGCCATCATGAATAGATTCAATCATATCAGATCGTCTATACTCTACTGACAATATCTCATTTGTTTGATTGTCAATTTGGATTTCCCACTGATTATTTGATCGAATTTTCGATATTCCCTTCTCTGGGCGCACATCTATTCTGTTAATATCTCCCCAAGAATTAATCTCAGCTTCTGGTACAGATTTAGCAACTTCCAGCATTTCTTCAAATTCTATTGATGGTACATTACTCACTCCTTGTTGAATTGGAGGCTGAATCCAATCAGACTGTTTTTTAAGTTGTAAGAGTATTCCCGTTGATAAAATGATTAAAATGGGAATAAAAATGAAAGGAGATATCCAATAATGAATTTTGCGTAATTGTTTATTTAACTTCAATTTCCTCTACCTGTAATACTAATTCTCTAAAACTTCACTTTTCTTGGTAATACGAACAGTCATTTCAACTTTTTCCAATGGATTATCACTTTGATCTCTATCAACATTGACAACTGAATCAATCACATTTAACCCATCAATTACCTTTCCAAATACAGTATAGTTATTATCGAGGAAATTTGCATTATCATGACAAATAAAAAATTGGCTTGAAGCACTATTAGGATCGTTAGTTCGTGCCATAGACAAAATACCTTTCACATGGGGAATATCATTGAATTCCTGAGGAATTAACCATGTATTTGGATCATTTTCATCTCCAATACCAAAAAATTTACCAGCTCTACCTCCAGTTCCGTGAATAGATCTGTCTTCACTTTTAGAATTTGGATCTCCACCTTGGATAACAAACCCTGGAATGACACGATGAAATGTAGTGCCATCAAAATATCCTTCATTGGCCAAAGCAGTAAAGCTTTCCACATGCATTGGAGCAACATCTGGGTAAAATTCCACCACCATATCTCCAAATTTTGTTGAAATTACTGCGATATTTTCTTCTTTTGCACAACTCATAAATACGCTCCCTAACATTAAAAAAACAATTATTTTTTTCATTATTTAATCTTTAAGGTAATAATAGGATGTTTTCGAGGAGCAAAGATAGCATTTTGTACCTCAAATTCTAAAGAGAATGATTCCAATACTCCTTTTGTTAGCACTGTTAACTTGATAGTATCTTGGGCTGGAATTTCTACTAAATCGCTATTGATAAAAAAATTAAAACTACTATTATTTTTTAATA
>JAYZKH010000010.1:0-20224 GCA_036163585.1 Fidelibacterota bacterium | reverse complement strand
ATTTCTTTTCATCCTCTTCTGGTGGGAAAACTTCATCATTTAGTTTCTTAACAGATTTCTTTAAATCAGAAATATCTCTTCTAGTTCTACGTTTTTCTTTATCAAAGTTATCTTCTAACCCTTCAAGGTCGCGTTCAACATTTTTAATTTTCTTACCTAAATCACGTTCAACTCTTTTAATCTCATAAGCTAAATCATCTATAAGATTTCCAAGCGAATCTGCTTTAGCATAAATTAATTTTGTATTTGCAAGAATCATCTGTCTTCCTTCAGCAATTTTTTTGCCTTGACCAATATTATCAAGTTCAACATTTTTGACTCTTGTTCTAAATTCTGTATTTACTTGATCAACATGTTGATCATGATCTTGTTGCAATCTTTCCATTTCAGCCATTGCAGCATTGTATTGAAATAGAGAACCTGCGACAGCAGCAGCAACAAATAAAACAATAACGCTTAATACTTTTTCTGTGTTTGATAACATATATTATCCCTTTCTTTTTTTGAGACAATTGAAACTAATGAATGAAAATTCAATATGAAAACTTTTTTTTATTAATTTGGAATTTTTCCAATTCGAGATAATCTTGGAATATAATTGTCCAAATTAATTGAAAACCATGTAACAAGTGGCTGTCCAAGAATGTGGCTTCTTGGAACAAATCCCCAGAATCGTGAATCTTCACTATTGTCTCTATTGTCACCCATCATCCAAAAATAATCTTGTGTCAATGTATATGTTTTTATTTCAGTGATTGGTTTATTATTAATGTATAGATATTGTATAAACTCTTCTGTAAACATTGGAGACCATGGTGTAATTAATGTAGCTCCTTCACTTGGAACATAATTTCTATAAATGCTTTTATCGCCAGTTCTTCTATAAATATCTCTTGGACTCATGTTGGTAAAAGTTAATGTATTATCCTGATAAATAAGCTCTACCTTATTGCCTTCATATAACAACAATGGGAGAATTAATTTCCAATTCATATTTTGATCCAATGTAAAAGTGTCTCCTTTCTTTGGAACAATAATTTCAGGATATTGATCTTTATTCCCTTCTACTCCAAGAAACATATCTGGATCAACAATTGCTTTTGAAAATTCCTTTGCAATAAATTTTCCTCCCTCTGGCAATGGAATAAGTTCTCCATTTACATAGGTATCTTGATTATCAATCTTGATTGTATCTCCTGCAATTGCAATACAACGTTTTACATATTTATATACTGGATCCCTAGGATATTCAAATACTACTACATCGCCTCTTTCTACTTCTTTGAAAGCTGGAAAACGATATTCAGGTAAAAAAGTTGGAATACTGACTGCGGTGAAAGGAACCCATATTCTTTCTGGTACTTTCATTCCATAGATATAACGACTTCCAATTAGGAAATCACCTTTTAGAATGTTTTCTTCCATACTGCTTGTTGGAACAATATAAGCTTCTACTACTGTTTCTTTCAAAAACAAGATAATAAGAATAAGGGCTAATATTGATTTTGCTTCTGCTATGAATCGATTCATCTACTCACCATATTAGATATCGGTTTAAATGTTCGACGATGTATTTTTGTAAAAGAAAATTTTTGCAATGCTTTACGATGATTTGGAGTCCCATACCCTTTATTATTTAAGAAATCATACATAGGGTAAATATAGTGAAATGAACGCATAATTTCATCTCTCGTAACTTTTGCGATAATAGAAGCTGCCATAATAGATGAAATTTTTTGATCTCCTTTGACAATCCCTTCATTTAGAATAGGAATATCTAATGAAAATCCATCCACCATAACTTTATCTGGTTTCTTTGATAAATCATTAATTGCATCAATCATTGCATGTTCTGATGCAATCTTAATGTTGTATTCATCAATATAGGTATTCCACTTAATACCCACCGCAATAGATAATGCATCATTCATTATATCATTATACAAGGTTTGTCGTTTTAGTTCCGATATTTTTTTAGAATCATTTAATCCTTTAATATCGTTTTTTAAGATCACTGCAGCTGCAACTACTGGTCCAGCCAATGCTCCTCTACCTACTTCATCTACCCCGGCAATTAACATGGAAATAAAATTAATAATAAAATTCATGTTTACTTTTAAAAATATTTTTTAAAATGTTGCCATGTCAAAACAAAGATATGCCTTAATAGTATTTGGAATTATCGGATTCGTTCTTTTGTTTGCTGGAGTACATTTCTATGATAGTGTCTGGTCATTTCCAGGAAATCTATTAGGCGAAAATTTTCTAAAAAGTTTTCCAATTGCAAGCATACCGCTCATGGTATTTGCTTTGCTTGGAACTGGAATTTATATGACATTCAAACTAGGTTTTCCTCAGTTAAAACACATATTACATGGAATAAGAGTAACACGAGGAGATTATGATGATGTGGAAGATGAAGGAGATTTAAACCACTTTAAAGCTCTTTCTACAGCCTTAGCAGCAACCGTTGGAATTGGAAATATTGCTGGAGTTGCTATTGCAATTTATTATGGTGGACCTGGAGCATTGTTTTGGATGTGGATTACAGCATTTTTTGGTACTGCATTAAAATATTCAGAATGTACACTTGCATTACAATATCGTGAAACTGACTCAGTTGGCAATACTGCTGGTGGTCCAATGTATACTATTGAGAATGGTTTAGGTCCTCGATGGAGGTGGCTTGCTGTAGCTTTCGCATGTTTTGCTATTATTTGCTCATTCTTTACAGGGAATGCAATACAATCATTTACTTTAACTGATCAACTATATAGTCAATTTCTTCCTTTATTAGGTTCAGAAAGTTGGCTAATGTCAAAATCTATTATTGTTGAAGGTATTTTTGAACCTTCTATATTCCAAATAGTTCTTGGTCTTATGGTAGCATCAACTGTAGGAATGGTCATTTTAGGAGGAATCAAACGCATTGGTAATGTAACCGGATACCTAGTTCCAATTATGGCTGTTATCTATGTTTTTACTGCTTTATTTATCATCCTAAGCAACTATGATAAAGTAGGTCAATCATTTGGGACTATTTTTAAAATGGCATTTAATCCTCCAGCAGAAATTGCTGGTGTGAGCGCAGGTGCTTTTATTGCTTTTCTAAACACAATGATGATGGGTGTAAAACGAGGATTATTTTCTAGTGAAGCAGGACAAGGTTCTGCTGCAATTGCACACTCTACAGCAAAAACAAAATATTCTGTTAGAGAAGGGGTTGTTGCACTCTTAGAGCCATATATTGATACAATCATTATATGTACCTTAACTGGTCTAGTCATTATGGTAACCGACTCATGGCACTACACACAGTTTTATGGTCAAAGAATTGATACTACTATTACATCAGATATGTGGATGAATAGCAGTGTGCTTACTAGTCATGCTTTTGCTCAAGGAGTACCTTTTGGAGATAAAATTGTCACATTAGCTGTGGTACTTTTTGCAATATCTACTGCCATTAGTTGGTCTTTTTATGGTGATAGAGCAACAGAATATCTCTTTGGAACAAAAGCAATTCCATTCTATCGTTATTGCTATGTATTTATGGTGTTTGTTGGGGCTACATTAATGCTTGAACCTGTATGGATTTTTGGAGATGCTGCACTTGGATTTATGACCTTTCCTAACCTGATTGCAATTATCTTGCTTAGTACAAAACTTAAGTCACTATCTAGTACTTATTTCGAAAAATATTAAGCCTCAATTTCTTTTTGTAGATGGGCTGCAAACTCATGATAATCCACTTCTAGTTTATGTCTTGGTGTGTCAATAAAATCAAAAGTTTTATTCTCTTTTTGATTTTTAATTGCTTTTTGTAAATCAGTAGGAAGATGCCACTCTCCTTTCAAATATTTTACTATTAACTGAGATTGCAAGTCTGATAAAGGCCATATACAGCCTAAAGGTTGAATTAAACCTACAAACATAAGATTATTGATAGCTGGATGAAAACAAAGGTTATACAAATCAACATCATTGTTTTCATAGTCAGCAATAGATTGATCAAGAAATGGAAAAGTAATCTTATATCCTGTTGCATACATAACATAATCGTAAAATTCTTTAGAGTTGTCTTTAAAAATAACCGATGATTCACTAAAAGAATCTATATCTACTTTTGCAGCAATTTTTCCATGTTTAATGAAATACAATAGCTCTGAATTAACTGTAGCATGAGCTTCAAGAATGTCATGATCTGGTTTTTGTAATCCATAATTCTTATAACTTCCTTGCACGAATCGTAATATAAGTTTTTGAAGAAATAATCGAATCCTCTTTGGAATCCATATTGTTTTCGAATAGTATTTGTCAGAAGGTATTCCCATTAAAAATTTTGGAATAAAATGATAACCTCTTCTCATGCTGATATGTGTTTTTTTAGCAACTCTACTAACTTCAACAGCAATATCACAAGCAGAATTTCCACCACCCACAACTAATACATTTTTATCCTTAAAAATTTCATTATTTTTGAATTGATGTGAATGCATAATCGTGCCATTAAAACTTCCATTATATTTAGGCAATCTAGGATCCCAATGATGGCCATTTGAAACAATCAGTACATCGAATTCTTCCATTATGCCTTCATTACCATATTGAATGTGCCATTTATTATTTATGTATTTTGTCTCATGAACTTTTGTATTGAAACGAATAAATTTATCTAATGAAAAATGATCTACATAAGAATTAAAATATTTCAATAATTGTGGTCCTGATGGATAATCAGGATAATCATCTGGCATTGGAAAATCTAGATATTCAGAAAATTTCTTTGAACTAATTATATGGGTTGTCTTAAAGACACTTGAATGCCCTGTTTTATCTCTATAAACCCAATTACCGCCTATTTGATCACTCATTTCAAAACAAGTAACATTAACAAATCCATTGGTAGTGAGATTTTTTAATACGGTGATTCCAGATGGGCCTGCACCAATAACAGCAATTTTACTATTTGAATTAAACAAGTTACTTAAGATTTAAATACTTTTTAACATCAGAAACAACACTCTTTAAAACTTTACTATCATTTTCTAATAATAGCCTAACTTTTTCTCTTCCTTGAGCCATTTTTTCTTCTTTATAAGAAAACCAAGAACCTGTTTTAGTGATAATACCTGCCTCTAAAGCAATATCTAAGACATCTCCGCTGTAAGATATCCCTTTTCCATACATGATATCAAACTCAGTTATCTTGAATGGAGGTGCTACTTTATTTTTTACGACTTTAACACGTGTTCTGCTACCAATCATATCTGTTCCTGTTTTGATTGCAGCTATTCTTCGTATATCTATTCTAACAGATGAATAGAATTTCAAAGCTCTACCACCAGGAGTGGTTTCAGGATTTCCAAACATTACACCTATTTTTTCTCTTATTTGATTGATAAAAATAACACAAGTATTTGATTTTGCAATTGGGCCAGATAGTTTTCGTAATGCTTGTGACATTAGTCGTGCTTGTAATCCAACTGTGACATCACCAATCTGACCTTCTAGTTCTTTCATAGGCACTAAAGCAGCAACAGAGTCTATTACGATTACATCTAAAGCCCCTGTAGTAACTAATCTTTCTAGTATATCTAATGCTTGTTCTCCAGAATCTGGTTGAGAAACAAGTAGATCATCAGTGTTGCAACCTAAATTTTTCGCATAAATAGGATCCAATGCATTTTCTGCATCAATAAATGCAGCATTGCCACCATTCTTTTGACATTCAGCAACAACATGTAAAGCTAATGTAGTTTTTCCAGAAGATTCAGGGCCAAAGACTTCAACAACTCTTCCTCTTGGCACTCCTCCAATACCTAAAGCAACATCTAATGACAAAGAGCCAGTTGGGATTGCTTCAACATTTAATTTGGTCTCCCCTCCCAATCTCATAATAGAGCCTTCACCGTACTCTTTTGTTATTTCTTTTTCTATTGATTCAATTGCTTTAAGTTTTTTATCTGACATTTCTCTTTCCCTATATTTTAATCTTTTTCTAAAATTTTTCTTAACTCATTTAAACATAACACCACAGTAAGTTCTCGATTAACTTTACGATTTGGTGTCAAATTGTACTGCTTAATATAGACATTATTTTTATAAAATATTCCAACAAATATTAAACCAACTGGTTTTTTTTCAGTTCCACCTGTTGGTCCAGCAATTCCTGTAATCCCAATTCCAATATCGCTATTTAGTTTTTTTGCGATGCCGGATGCGAGCTCTGATGCTACTTCTTCACTAACTGCACCATGTTTGTCTAATAAATCACTATCTACTCCAACAATATCTCTTTTTAGAGCATTGCTATAGCACACCACTCCTCCATTAAAATATTGAGAACTTCCTGATAAATTTGTTAGTTTTGCACTCAACATACCACCAGTACATGATTCTGCAGTTGCAACCGTTAAATTCTGTTCTTTTAATTTGTCTGCAACTATCTTTTCCATCCTATCATTATTAAATCCATAAACATACTTACTAATTCGATTTACAATTTGACCTTTTAAGTCCAGAAGCGATTTATGATTGCTTGTTGTTAATCTAATATCAACTCCCAACATCCGATGTGGCAGAAAGGCGACATCACAATCCTTATTTGATTCAATCAGATCAACAATCTTTTCCTGTAAAATTGATTCAGGAAGCCCTGTGGTGCGAATAGTCTCACAATGTACTTTTGATGTTAATTTTTCTTCCAAGTGAGGTAGAATATAATTTGATATCATTCCTTCCATTTCTTTTGGTACACCAGGCAAAGCAAAATAATTGGATCCATCTTTTTCAAAATGCATTCCCCTTGCAGTACCAAAGGAATTATCAATCATTTTAACCTTATCTCCTTTATGTGCTTGGTTACGATTCAGAGTTGGAACCTTCATATTAATTGCTTTAAAACGTTTTTCTAATTCTTTCCAATACTCTTCATCAAAAACAGGGTTGTCACCAAAATATTCATATAATGTTTTTACAGTAATATCATCAATGGTTGGACCCAGTCCTCCTGTTATAATAATATGATCACAGTCCTGTGAAAACTCATCAAGAGATTTAGTAATCATATCAGCATCATCTGCAATAGTTTTTTTTATATGAACTTTGAGCCCAATTTCTAATAATCGTTGACCTATCCAAGCAGAGTTACGATCAATGGTAAATCCGCTTAAAAGTTCATTTCCAATAGTGATGATACCAATTCTCATTATAAAACCCATAAATAAATACTTAAGACAATAATAACAATACTAGAACCTAAGATTGCTGCCATAATATCATCGCCTATAATTCTCATATAAGGATCATCAGTGGTATCTGATTTTTGCCACCATGAAGGAGCAGTTGTTGGATCTTCAGTCCAACCTACAGGACCAATTTTGCTGATATCAAAAATTCGAAATAGTATAAATGTTATTACAAAGAGTAACTCTTTATTGTTTATATAGTCAGGTAAATTGAAAGAAAAACCTCCGAAGATATCAGAAAAAAGATCTACTATCATAAGAGCAAGAGCCATTCCGATAACTTCGTCCAATACAAACTCTTTTGGATCTTCAGATTTGAATAAAGGCAGTGATCTCTTGTATATAGTAGATGCAAAGAACATCATAACAAGTCCAAAAAACAACAATATATTAGATGGGTCTTTAGCGAGAATAGCTGCCAATAAAACAACTAAAGAAGCCCATGTTCCACCTCCTGGTAATCTACCCAATCCAAAGAGAGTTGCAAGTTGATAGTTAAAATCCATTTTTCACCATATAGTGTATACCTGTTGCACCTGCATAAATTGCATTTAACCCTATCACTAAATCAATTAATTCTTGTGTTGGAGATAAAACTAAAATAAATATCACAGCAAGATGCTGAAATACAGTTTTTAATTTTCCATATTTTGAAGTGACCAATGGTTTATTTCTATTGCGTAAATATTGGCGATAAAATGTAATTAAGATATCACGTCCAATAATAATAGTATATGCCCACAATGCTATTAATCCATGATACAATAACACAGTTAGTACTCCAATCATTAAAATTTTATCTGCCAATGGATCAAGAAAATTCCCTCTTTCATTAACTAAGTCATATTTTCTTGCAAGATAACCATCAAGAAGGTCGCTAATACTGCAATAGATAAATAGAATTGATGCAATTACAAAATTATTAACAAAGATAAAATAAATGACGAATGGAGTGACTGCAATTCTAGAAAAAGTAAAAAAATCAGCAATGCTCAACTTAATTCCACTCTTTCTTTAATCGCTGTAGCAACTGTTTTATCATCAATATACTCTAGGTTACTTCCAACAGGTAAACCAATTGCAAGTCTAGAAATTATAACTTTATGATCTTTTAATATCTTTTGTAAATACATTGCTGTTGCATTGCCTGATGTGCTTGGATTGGTTGCAATAATAACCTCTTCAATGCCATTGCCAACACGGTTTAATAATTTATCAAAAGAGAGTTCAGAAGGCCCAATACCATCTAATGGAGAAATTGCTCCACCAAGAACATGGTATAGTCCATCATAGCTATGGGTGTTCTGAATTTTGATTGCATCTTCAATATTTTCAACAACACAAATATGTTTTGTATTAGAAGCTAAACTACAACTACATTCATCATCTTTTTTAAGAAAAATCATCCCACAATTGTCACAAATTGCTAGTTCATTATCGATATTATTTAGAGATGCAATAAGATCTTTTGCAGTGCTTGTGTCAGAGTGAATAATAAAATATGCAATACGTTCTGCTCCCTTTCTTCCAACACCAGGGAGCTTTGTTAAAGCATCAATCAGTTCTTCAATATATGATTGAATATTAGCCATTATAAACCTGGAAGCATATCGCTTAAACCACCCGTGACAGATTTTAACCTTTTTGCTGCTGTATCTTTGGCTTTTGTTAATGCATCGTTTGTAGCTACTTTAATTGCATTATCAATCACTTCTTTATTGCTACTAAGGAGTGTTTCATCAAGCGAAACTCCAACTACTTTCATATCTGCAGTCATTGTTACAATACATGCACCATTTGAAGCAGATCCTTCTACTTCAATCTGTTCTAGTTCTTTTTTGACTTTATCCATTTGAGATTTCATATTCTGTGCTTGTTTTAGCATTTCTTTCATATTCCCAAACATTACATTGTATCCTTTCCTTCAAATAATTCCATAACATCGCTTTGATCAACAGAATTTGTATCTATTTCTTGTTCATCATCAATTTTTTCCACCTCTGTATCTACAGTGATCTTTACAGAAAGTGAAACATTGAGTGTCTTTTTAATACATTCTTCAACAAAATCTAAATTATCATTCATTAATTGTTGGTTGAATTCATTACTATCATATGAAATTAATTCAAGTGTTTTTCCATTCATTTCTTTTACAATACATTCACTTATTAAAGCATGAACAGATCCTCTTTCGCTTGAAATTGTTTCTAACACTTTCTTCCATTCTTTCTTTATATCATCAACCGTTGCAATAGGTTCTTCTTTTACTTCTTTTTTCTTTATTTCTTTTTTTGTAGCAACTTTTTCAGGTTTCTTATCAACCTTTTTCTCACTTACTACAATATCTGACTCTAGAAATTTTTCAATATCTATACTCTTATCAAATTGCAAAAATTTCATTAATGTCATCTCAAAAATTAAAGCTTGATCGCTAAAACGCTTAATTGAAGCATACATTTCCGACAAACTATTTGACATACGAACAAGGTCTTTCAACGACCAATCATATTTAGTTTTTTTATAGAGTTTTTTAAGCTCTGGAGATACACCGATCAAATCTAAACCATTTTTATAATGCATTAAGGTTAGATTTCGAACATGACCAATTAATCCCTTAATTAAATCTTCAATAATATATCCATTGCTTTTAATATTTTGAATACTCTCAATTAATTTCTCTCCATCTTTTTCATTTAAAGCATTAGTAATATCAAAATACACTTCAGTTGGAATTACTCCTAAAATATCAACAACAATATCATCGGTTATTTTTTTATCACTAAAAACTAAGATTTGATCTAAAAATCCTAAAGCATCTCGCATACTTCCATCTGATTTAGATGCAATTAAATCTAATGAAGATTCATCAATCTTTACTGATTCTGATTCTAGAATTTCTTGTAATCTTGATTTAACTACTTCATTAGTTATAGGCAAGAAATCAAACCTTTGACAACGAGAAATAATTGTCTGTGGTACTTTATGAATATCTGTAGTTGCCATAACAAATTTTACATGTGATGGTGGTTCTTCAAGTGTTTTTAACAAAGCATTAAAAGCTTGAGTTGTTAACATATGAACCTCATCAATGATTACTACTTTGAATCTGCCTTCTAGTGGGGCAAATTTGATATTTTCTCGTAATTCTCTTATTTCATCAATTCCACGATTTGATGCACCGTCTATCTCAATAACATCCATAGATCTTCCCTCTATAATTTGTTGAATCACATCTGATTCTATATCATAGTTAGTAGAGGGTTCTTCAGAGCCATTTAGACACATTGCAAGCAATCTTGCTGTTGTTGTTTTTCCAACCCCTCTTGGGCCAGCAAATAGAAAAGCTTGTGCAATACGATTCTTTTCAAACGATTTGACTAAGGTTTTTGTAATATGGTCTTGTCCTACCATATCTTCAAAACGTTTAGGTCGCCATTTTAATGCTAAAATTTGGTAATCTTTACTCAACTTCTTCTTTTTCAAGTTCTAACTTAAGACTATCTGCTTTAGCAACACTTGCAGTTAACCCCATTTTAGCTGATTGTTCAAAATATTTTAATGCTGACTCATTATCACCTACAGCAAGATGGTAGTCACCCATTGAATCATATGGATTTGCCATTCCTGAAGCTAATCTAATCTGTGATTGCAATGCTTTGCCAGCATTATCAAGATCTCCTTTATCCATATAGGCATATCCTAACATATTATAAGCAGGAGTCATATCAGGATTTATTTCAAGTAGTGCATTTGCTTTTTCAATAACTGCATCAGCTCCAATTGAAGTCATTGTAGCAAAAACAGTTTCAAATGCTAACACTGAATCATCTGAATATTTACTAGCCAATTTTTCAACTGTACTATTAAAAGCATCATTAGTGCCATCTGCAACACTTTCAGCTAAAGCATTAATCAAAGCTGCTTCATCTTCTGTTGCATTTAAAGACATGCTAAGTGCAATATCAAGGTCATCTTTAAAATCTTCTTCATTACCTAAGAATGCACTTGTTCTAGCTCTCATTCCATATGCTAGTGCAAAATTTGGATCCAATTCAATGGCTTCACTAAATTTTTCATATGCTTTATCCCAATCAATGTTGTATAAATACCATGTACCAACATTAAATGCATTTTTTGCATCTTGATTTTCTGTGGAAGAAGGCATAATCATTGCTTCACCATTAGCAAATTTTGCTTGTCTTATAGTTCTTGCAACATTTACAGCCCCCCATTGATAATCAGGGTTTGCTTGTTTAGCTCTTTTATAATGTGCTAATGCATTTTCAAAATCGCCTTTCATTAAATAGTATTCACCCATTGAATCTAGTGCATTTGCTAGACCATCATTGCCACGTTCTGTACGCATGTATCTTTGTAAATGACCAACTGCTTTTTCAAATTCTTCAGATCCTACTTCTTCATTATTCATGTAAGTATAAGCAAGTAAATTGGATAAGAATCCAGCATATGGCATCGCACCAAAAGCTTCTTGAAGAACTACTCTTGCTTCATCTATTTGATCATTACCTAGTAAACTTCTTGCAACACCATTTGCCAAATACGGATCATTTGGATACTTTTTATATAAGCTCTGATAGCTATCAAATCTGCCACCTTCTCCATTAAGCCAATTAACTGCATCCTGAGCTAATTTTGTTTCAGGATGACCTGGTTTGGATAATTCTAATGCTTTATTATAAAGATCTCTTCGTTGTACCCTATCATTTTCAACATGTCCTTTGTTTAAATAACATGATACACAATTCGGATCTTTTGCAATCCCTTCATCAAACTTGTCTCTGGCTAAATCCCACATCACATTATGTGCAAGATATAAACCTTCTTCAACTTCGCTAGCTGCATCGCCTGTTTGTCTTGGTAGCATTCCATCAGAGCTACCACAACTAACAACCAACATGATTAATAGCATTAAAAATGAAAACAGTGAATATTTTCTCATATCTTTCCTCTTATTTTTGATTTAAATCTTAAATTTCAATATATCAGAATTACATTAGATTTACCGTGTAAATACAAAAGTAGTATCTTCCGATAATTTAGAATCAAACTTGTAATCTTCATAATTAAAATCTTTAATATCGTTTAAGTTATTTATTTTGTTTCTAATAACATACTGAGTCATTAATCCTCGAGCTTTCTTTGCATTAAAGGATATAAACTTTAATTCATCATTACGATATTCTTTAAAAACAATTGATAAAATATCTCCATTTAATTTAGATAAATCAATTGCAGAAAAATATTCAATAGATGCACAATTGATAATTACCGGAGATGAATGTTTTTTTAATGCTTTATTTAAACTTTTTGTTATTGATTCTTTCCAAAATGCATATAGATCTTTTCCTTTCGGATTTTGGAAAGCAACTCCCATTTCTAGTCGGTATGGTTGAATTAAATCAAGTGGTTTTAGAATACCGTATAATCCCGACAGAATACGAAGATGATCTTGGGCAAATGTAAAATCTTTAGCAGAAAAATTACCTGCTTGTAATCCGGAATAAACTCCTCCATCAAAAGCTAGTATTGCTTGTTTCGCATTATTTTGATTAAAAGGAAGTGCCCAGCGATCAAATCTTTGTTTATTAAGCTCTGCAAGCTTATCGCTAATATCCATTAAATCTTTTAGATCATTCTCGGTAAGATTTTTTGCTTCGTTTGCTAATGTCTCAGCACTTTTGATAAATTCACATTGAGTATAATGATCAACTAAATCTTGAGAATTAAGATTTAATTTTTTTGATGGAGATAATAAAGTAATCATTCTATCTCCTTTAAATTTGCTTTAATTACATCATCCACTGGGATTGACTTTTGTTCTTTAAAATTAAACATCACGAATGTATGAATGCTTTGGAAAACAGGAGTATCTTCTCCTTTTAGAAATAAAGCTTCATGTACATCATAACTCTTTGTGCCAACTCTAGTGATACGAAAACCAATATCAAATTTAGTAGGGTGATGTGATTGTTCTACATATGTAACTTGCATTGAAGCTAACAAACCTGCACCTGTACTCTCAAAATTCAAATGAAGCTTTTCTTCTCCATACATGTGTATTAAAAAATCTTTATGTGCTGTTTCTAGGATGCTTAAATAAATTGTATGATTGATATGTCCTAATGTATCTGAATCTCTCCATCTTGTTGATGCGGTTGTAAAGAAATCATATTCTGATCGTGATAAAATTTTATGCATTATGATAGCTGCTCCTTATATGATTGGCATATATCCCATACTTTAATCCAATGTTCTTTGTTGTATGATGCTTTGGAAGATTTGATTTCTCTGCATTTAAAAAAATATTTACCTGTTACATTATTTACCTCATCTGCTGTGGAAAGATAAATGCTTGAATCAGCACCATCCTTAACATTTCTAGCAAATAATTTCGATCCAAATTTGACAATTTTCTTTATCATATTTCCTTCATTGCCTCCAATATTTGTATCAACAAACCCTGGATGCAAACAGTTTACCGTTACTTTATCTTGTATTTCTGCTAAACGATAAGTAAACATAATGTTCATCAACTTAGAAACACAATATGATTTCCAAGCTGAATGGCCTTTTTCAGAGTTGATATTATCAAAATCAATTGAAGTACCGATGTGAGCATTGGAAGCCACATTAACTACTCGTGATCCTTCAGATTTAGATAACATATCCATTAGATTTGTTGTTAAAACAAAATAATTCATTTGATTGGTAGCAAAGGTTTTCTCTAATCCTTCGCTAGTAATAGTTTTGTACCTATTTGCTCCCCCTGCATTATTTAACAATGCATTGAGGTGAGAATACTTATTTTTAATTTCATTAGAAAGTTTAGTAACCTCTTTTACCAAACTTAAATCTGCTTGAAAGAAATCTAATTTATCATTACCAGTTTCAGATACAATCAATTCCATTGCCCTTTTTGCTTTATCAGGATTTCTACCAACAAGGCCAATGCGATATCCTTTGGATGCGATTGCTTTTGCAGCAGATAATCCGATTCCATCGGTAGCACCAGTGATAATTATAGTTTTGTTATCCATAAACACTCTTTGAACGAACTAATATTAATTATAAATTGCAATCGATGTTACAAATTTATGAAGCAATTCTAATTCCTTGGGTTATCTTGGGATGTATTACATTTTTTGTGCTTTTAAAAATCCCTGCTCCTTATGGAAAATTTACTAAAACAAATTGGGGTCCAATGATTCCAAGTCAATTAGGATGGTTTGTAATGGAAATTATTTCTCCCATTATGTTTGCTTATCTCTTTCTTGCTGGGGATATGGAGAAAAATTGGATTACCTGGGTGTTTTTTATGTGTTGGGTAGGTCATTATACCAATCGAAGCATTATCTATCCTTTAAGACAAGAAAATCCAGCAAAAATGCCTCTTTCTATTGCAATCTTTGCATTTACATTCAATATTGTTAATGGATTCATAAATGGTTATTTCTTAGGATCTGTACAATCATACACAATTGATTACCTTACTAATTGGAATTTCATTCTAGGAATTGTTTTATTTCTTATAGGAATGAAAATTAATATGCAATCTGATACTATTCTTTTAAAACTACGATCAGAAAATAAAGGGTATCAAATTCCAACTGGAGGATTTTTTAAATATGTTTCCTATCCAAATTATTTTGGAGAAATCTTAGAGTGGACTGCATTCGCATTAATGACATGGTCTTGGGCAGGATTGTCTTTTATGATATGGACAATGGCTAATTTAGTCCCAAGAGCAATTAAAGGACATGAGTGGTATCATCAAAAGTTTGATGATTATCCAAAAGATAGAAAAGCTATTTTTCCTTTCTTTTTATAGAAAAATATTCTTGAATTAGAGATAAAGATTCACTTTCAAGTATCCCTCCTTTTACTACAGAAGGAGCGGTAGAATTTGGCCCTCCACAAACTTCAAATCTAGAACCACAAGCACCTAATTCTTCATCATGGCACCCAAAATATACTTTATCAATACGACTATTTACAATAGCTCCAGCACACATTGAACAGGGTTCTTTTGTCACATATATTGCACATTCATTTAAGCGCCAACTATCTAATGTGGAAGAAGCTGAAGTAATGGCTATCATTTCAGCATGAGCTGTAGCATCATTAAGTGATTCACATTGATTATATCCCTGTCCAATAATTTTATTATCATGAACGATAATACATCCCACAGGAACTTCATCTGTATCGAAAGCTCGTACTGCAAGTTTTAATGCACGTTGCATCCAATCTTCATGCGATATTGTGTTTATTTGAACATTTGTAGACACGAGTACGCCCGGAAGGACTTGAACCCACAACCTTCTGGTCCGTAGCCAGACGCTCTATCCAATTGAGCTACGGGCGCATATGTAAAACGGAAAGAACTTATGACCCAAAATCTATTTCTTCAACCTGATAAATCTTCTTATTGTTAGGCCCGCCACCATCAAATTGAACAAATGCAAGAATATTTAAATCGCTTGGACTCCAGCTAACACCAGAATCGTTTGGCCAATTACTATCTAGTGTCCAATCAATGTTAGTCGTAAGTGATTCTCCTGCATCTAGATTTAAAGACTGACCAGGAGAAGATAGTCCTGAAGCATTCGTTTCAGAATTTAAAAAATCTATAAAAGTTTGGTGAAATACTGTCTGTCCATTTGGAGCACTATATTCTGAATCATCATGTGTAACAGCAACATAATAATTGAATCCAAGATTTCTTACATCACCTGCTGCAGTTACTGTAATAGTACCAGATAGTTTATATCCATCTAAAGTGACATTCATTTGAATATCAAATGGTGAAGTAGGAGTAACAACATCTACTTGTCTTGCATGCACCCTCCATGTAGAAGCACCAGATCCGGAATCGGTTAATCCTTGTGTGTATGCATGAGGAACATATCCTACATTATAATAATTTTCACGAATAACGACTGGATTTTGATTCCAATCATAATAAGGATCTCCAGCAGCTGGCCACCAGACATGATAACGTAAGACAATCCATTTGTCTGCTATATCTGATGCATATGTTGAAGATGTAGGATCTAAATATCTGTTCAAAGTATTATTTTGTGCAGTACAAGGACCGCATGTGGTTGAAGTAAACAACTCTGTTAAAATCTTGGTTGGCACAACTTGTGCATTTCCACCTGTATTTCCACCTGTTTCTCCACCACCTCCATCAGTAGTTGCAACAACAGCATCTCCGCCGCTACCACAAGCAAAAAAGAACAATGCAATTAAACCTAATAATATATTTTTATTCATAAATTAAATCTCTAATTAGCTAAATATCTCCTGAATTTAATTGAAACTTACGTTGTAATCAATCCTTAGTCCATTTTCAAAAGGTTGAATATACCTACATACTCCATTAGTACAATCTAATCCTCCTCTAATAGACCCATAAAAAACTTCTAATGTGCTATCTGATTCAATCTTATATGTTAATGCAATAGAATTCCATGTATTAGAATCAAAATTAGATAATCCTTCATCGCTATTGGTTGATTCATTTGCCAATGTTAATGACCATTTTGATGAATAATTAGCTGTAAAACTTACAAAAGTATTTTTTTGATATTTTTCAGATAATAAAGATGTAAAAGATGATTCTCCATTATTAGTAAGTTCGAATCCTTTTTTAGCATGCTGTAGCTCTAATTGCATTTCTATGCTCCATAAATCATTTAAAGTAATATTGACCATCGATGGAAAAGTAATAGCTTTATTTACTTCAAATGATTCAGAAGTATCTGAATTAGTAAGTACAGCAAAAGTATCAGATAAATAATCAAATCCTACTCTATAAAAAATATTCCCTGATTTATTATATCCGTTTAATTCAATAAACAATTCATCAAATGGGTATGAATCTTTGTCGCTACTTGGAAACAAAGAGTTACTATTGCCTCCTGTTGTTGTCAAAGGTTCAGCATTCCATGCACCAAATTCATCATTATGCCATCCTTTTGTAGAGCTAGATTTGCTATAACTAACAAGCAGTGATTTATTATCGCCTAATGATCCTGTTAGTTCTAATTCTAAACCAACTTCATCGTTTAGATTTGCCTGTTTTGAATTACGACTTAATAATTTAAAACTATGTTGATAATATGCGGTTGGTGATCGCTGAATATCAAGTGCTTGTGCATAATTATTCACAATATCGTCTCGTTCACTTGGATCTTTTATATCAATTCTGTATCGTCTATAGTTTGATGTTATAGCCCAATCATTGATGTAATTAACATTGGATAAATAAATTCCATTACCTTTATCAGTTTCTAAATTATTTTCAGTTCCCTTTCGTTCAGATGTTTTATGTATAAATGATAAAAATAAGTCCCCTTTATTGTAAGGTTTTTCAAAACGCATCCCACCAATTCTGCTCGATATATCATTATCAGGTTGATCTGTAAATAATAAAGAAAATCCCATAATTAAATCGGATGAAGAAAGAGTCAAATCTGAACCATATATATCTTGTTTTAATAAATAGTTTGGTATTCTTGGGTTATAATTACCTAACAAAGTTGTGCTCTTTCTAGGCTCAATCTGTCCTGCAATAATACTTAAAGAGAGGTCATCTTTAGAATATTCAAGATTTAAACCACCAGTAGATGCTCCTGTATCAAAATCTAAATGTTGATAATCAACTTGATTAAGAATAAGTCCTCTTCCCCATGTTTCATAAAAATTTCCAAATTCAACTGAAAAATTTTCATTATAATATCCAAAGAGAAAATCATTTATTCCCTCTTCTTTAAGACCAATTTCAGGAGGATTGCTAAACTCCAAATTAAATAATGCTTCTAACCTATATTCTGGCTGATTTAATGTTATTCCAACATCAAAATATATTTCATCATAAGAATAATCATTTTCACCATCTCCATAACGAAGATTTAGGTAGTTTGAATATTCAACCTGAGCAAATAAACTGGTAAAAAATAAAATAAAGATATATCTATTCATCTAATATTTTATCCAGTTCTTCTTTAAAAATATGTTCATCCCCATTTACAAATCCACGTTTTCGATAAACAATCTCACTACCATCAGTAATAAAAGTTAAAGGAATGGGTTTTGCATTAAAACGTTTGTAGAGTTTTTTATCATAATCCATTACAATATGATAATTATCTCCTTTGAGATATTTTTTTGAATTCACAAATGATTTCACTTTAGGTATTTTCCCAGCATCATCTGTATTAATCAACACAACAGAAATATCATAATTATTATCTTGAATCAACTTTTCTATCGCATAAATTTCTTTAACACAAGGAATACACCATGTTGCCCAAAAACTAACAATACTAACACCGTTTGTTAATTCATTTAAGCTAACATTCTGATTGTTCAATAGGCGTACTTTCGTATTTGGAATAGTTGATTGTCCAAATAAAACAGATATAATTAGAAGTAGAAAACCATATTTTTTCAAGCTAGCTCCCTTGCTGTTGACAATCGCTTAAGACATATATCTTTTCCGAGTAAAAGCATGGTATCAAAAATACCAGGACCATAAGTTAATCCAGAAAGAGCAAACCGAACTGGTTGCATGAGTTTACCAAGAGATAAATCATGTTGATTCATTAAATTTTCAAAAATGGATTCTAATGTTTTTTTATCAAAATTTTCTTCGATATTGATTGCATTTAATAAATCATCAATAATCTGAATGGACACTTCATTCCAGATCTTATTTTTAACATCCATATCATAATCAATATGTTCGGCAAAAAATGCATCTGAAATTTCCATCAAATCTATTAATGTTTTTGATCGATCTTTTGTAACATTTAAAACATCTTTTTTATAAATATCTGATTGCCCTTCAGCCCAATCAGGATTTAATTTTTTGAGCTCCGATATCACAGCATCAACACTAATATTTGCCATATGTTGTCCAGAAACCCATAATAATTTTTTCTCATCAAACACTGCTGGTTTCTTTTGAACTTGTTCTAGATTAAAACTATCAATTAGGTCTTGTAGGTTAAAAATTTCCTGTTCAGAATCTGGATTCCAACCCAATAAAGAAAGATAATTAAGAATTGCTTCAGATGTATATCCTTTATCGCGATATTCTTGAACATTTGTAGCAGCATGACGTTTACTTAATCGTTTCTTGTCAGATCCTAGAATCATTGGCAAATGTGCAAAAGTTGGAACATCTAACCCAAGAGCTTTATAGACTAGTATTTGCTTGGGTGTATTTGCTAGATGATCATCTCCTCTTATAATATGGGTAATGTTCATATCAGAATCATCAATAGTAACTACAAAATTATATGTCGGATTTCCATCTGATCTTGCAATAATGAAATCATCTAAATCACTATTATTAATCTTAATATTTCCATATACCAAATCATCAAACTCTGTTGTACCATCAGGAATTTTTAATCGCACTGTGAATGGTTTGCCTTGATCAACTAACTCTTGTTGTTGACTTTCTGTATAATCTCTATATGTTTTCGGAACACGAAACACTTCTTTATTTTGTTCTGATTTTTTACGAAGACTATCTAATTCCTCTTTAGTAAGAAAACATCGATATGCTGTCTTATTCTCCAACATGGAAGCGACAACAGACTGATGACGTTCAATATTTGAAGATTGATATACAACATCGTCATCCCAGGATAGCCCTAACCATTGTAATGCATCAGAAATTTGATCAACATATTTTTGTTCAGAACGTTCAGTATCCGTGTCTTCAATTCGTAATAAGAATGTTCCGTTATTCTTTTTTGCATATAACCAATTAAATAAAGCTGTTCTAGCTCCTCCAATATGCAAATATCCCGTTGGACTAGGAGCAAATCTGACGATAGGTTTGTTCATTGCGGAGGCGGTAGGATTCGAACCTACGAAGGGCTTGCACCCTTGCTGGTTTTCAAGACCAGTGCATTCAACCGCTCTGCCACGCCTCC
>JAYZKH010000009.1:0-5630 GCA_036163585.1 Fidelibacterota bacterium | reverse complement strand
TCTTTATTAGGACATGAAAGTTTATCTTCAACACAAATATATACTCATGTTACACTTGGCAGTTTGAAGAAAACAATTAAAAAAGCTCATCCTAGAGGTGAAAAATAATGTTAGACTATCTGAACATAAAAAATACCAATTACATTAGAAATGCTTCTGCCGATATACTTATTGATAATGCGGTGAGATTAAATGAAGGAGTTATTGGTCACAATGGTGCATTAATGGTAGATACTGGAGAATTTTCTGGAAGGATTCCTGAAGACAAATTTATTGTTGAACAAGATTTTTCATCTCATAATATATGGTGGGGAGATGTAAACCGACCAATCTCAGAAGAAAATTTTAATCATTTATATAATAAAGTAATTGAAACATATAATTCTCTTGAAAAAGATTTTTATGTCTTTGATGGATTTGCAGGAGATGATAAAAAAAATAACATCAATGTGAGAATGCTAACAAAGAAAGCATGGCAGTCATTATTTGTAAACAATATGTTTGTTCGACCAGAAAAATCAGATTTAGAAGATTTCACACCTGACTTTACTATTATTAATGCATTCGATGTTAAAGAGAAAGATTGGAATGATTTTGGACTTAATTCAGAAAATTTTATTGTATTTAACCTAAAAAGAAAAATAGCAATTATAGGCGGTACAGAATATGCTGGTGAAATGAAAAAAGGCATTTTTTCCGTTATGCACTATTATTTACCACTTAAAAATGTACTATCTATGCATTGTTCTGCAAATGTTTCAAAAGATTTGAGTGAATCCGCATTATTTTTTGGTTTATCTGGAACAGGAAAAACAACCTTAAGTACCAATGCAAATCGTCCATTGATTGGTGACGATGAACATGGTTGGTCTGATAATGGAATTTTTAATTTTGAGGGAGGTTGTTATGCAAAAGCAATCAATTTAGATCAAGAAAAAGAACCAGAAATTTACAATGCTATCAGACATGGATCATTGTTAGAAAATGTTGTATATGATCTAGAAACAAAAGAAGTTGATTTCGATGATAATTCCAAAAGTGACAATTCAAGAATTTGTTATCCAATTCATTTTGTGGAAAACTCTTTAGGTTCAAAAGGTTTACCAAGTGCAGGACCACATCCTAATGCCATAATATTTTTAACATGTGATGCCTATGGTATTATGCCACCAATTGCTAGACTTGATGTACATCAAGCAATGTATCACTTTATCAGTGGATATACAGCTAAAATGGCAGGGACTGAGACAGGAGTTGTTGATCCTGTAGCAACTTTCTCGCCATGTTATGGTGGACCATTTTTAACACTACATCCATTGGTGTATGCAAAATTATTACAAGAAAAATTAGCAAAACATCAAGTGCCAATATATCTGGTTAATACCGGTTGGTCTGGATCAAGTGCATCTTCAGAATCTAAAAGAATTGATCTAAAACTGACAAAGCACATTATTGATTTGATTACAGATAGAAAATTAGATTTTAGTGCTTCAGTAAAAGACAAATTTTTTAATCTTGATATTCCTTTAAATTTAGAAGGATTAGACAATGATTTTTTAGTACCTGATAGAAGTTGGGATAACTTAGATGAATATTATAAAACAGGTAACATGCTTACTGAGTTATTTAATAAAAATTTTAAAAAATTTGATATTACGAACTCTAATATTTTAAATGCTGGTCCGAAAATTCAATCAGGAGGAATGTAAATATGGCAACTTTGATTTTGCGAGACACACATCGTTTATTAGAAGAAGAGATGAAATCTCTTAATAAAGAAAAGAGAGAGACTTCAGTAAGGATTAGAGAGGCAGCTGATCAAGGAGATCTTAAGGAAAATGCGGAATATCATGCTGCTAGAGAACATCAGAGTTTAATAGTATATAAGATACAATTAATGCAGTCTCATGCACCATTCCAAATCATCAGAGATAGTGATATTACAATTGATGAAGTAGGATTTGGCAATAAGGTTACAGTTAGTGAAGAAGACAGGGATGAGGCCGAAGATTATTACATATTAGGCCCTATCGAATCTGAATTGGATCTATACCCTTTGATTGTAACTTATAAAACACCTTTTGCACAAGCCATGATTGGAAAAAAAATTGGTGAACACTTTACTCTTGAAATTCAAGGAAAAGATATAAAATTCACAATCACTGCAATTGAAAAAATTTCTTCAGAATAAAAATATATTTAATCACCTGCAAACCTAGTTCCAAATATTCCTACACCAAGTTCAGCCCAAATAAGAAAGAATATTATTATGATAATTGCTATAAATATTTTTCTATTTAGGTTGGAAGACATTTTTTCCCTCAAATAATTTTGTATCATTGACATAGCTATAATATTTCCTGCACTCACAGGAGAGATACTCAATATCAATAGGTTGGAATGGTCGCTTAGCTTCTGGCCAATGTTCTCTTTGCAGTTCAATCATTTTTTCGCATGTTTCTTGATGATTTTTTAACCCAAGATGCTTTTGTAATCGGTCTAGATAAGCCACTGCACCAATACCCGTTGGAACATGGCTTTTTGGATCAATGATGTCTGGTCTAAACCAGGCTAAATCTATAATAGCCATAAAAATAGGGAAGTCATTTTGCATTTTAAAGTGAGCATTGATTGCATTAGTAGCTTTGATTACATCCCCTTCAGCTTTTATAATGATTTTTGCTAGAGATTCTTTAATAGTTAGAAATAATTTCACTGCTGCATCCAATCGTGAATATTCTATCTCTTCCCAATGTACTGTTTCAACAGGATAAGCGGTAAGATTGCACCAATGATTAAAAGAATTTAGTGTTTTAAGTAATGCTTCTGGTTGTAATAGCATATCTGAAGATAATTTGTCCAATGTTTCTTGTCTATTACACCAACGAGCGAAAAATAAAGCATGGATTAACATCGGTAAATCATTTTCCAAGTCTTTAGCAAAAGATAGAATCGCTTTACTCCCACGATCATCTTCTCGAAATACATTTAAAAAACGTCCTTTTTGAAAAATAGGATCATCTGTCCATGGAAATGAATCACCATTTTCTCTTGCTAGACGAATTTTTTCTCTTTCACGACAAAAATCAAAAAAAGCAGATATAGGGTCATCTAATGTTAACCCATCAAGTGCTGTAGCATAGGGATTATTCATAGATTCACTTTCTTGCATTTAACATTAACCATGTTCCCAGTGCAATAAAGATTATATTTGAAAACCATGCAGCTAAAAATGGTGGTAATGCTCCAGCATAACCAAGCGATTGACCAAATTTTAAAAGTATAATGTAGGAAAAAATTGTTGCTAAACTCAATCCTCCACCAAATGCTAGTGTGGTGCTAGATCGAAAAACAGATAAAGGTATACCACAGAAAATTACAATAAGACTAATAAATGAATAGGCAATCTTGTAATGTAAATCGACTTCCCATTTTATAGTGTTTACACCATTGTTTTTTAAAGTAATAATTTGGTTTTTTAGTTGATTGTATGATATTTCTTCAGCTGAATTTCCAATCTGATTAATATCTTCAGGTGTGAAGTTTAAATTGAGTAGTGAATCTTGTTTTGATGTTGCTATCATATTCTCAGAACCATCTTCATTGAATTCTCGTATTGAATAATTTCTAACTTCCCATTTTTCTTTAGAATCTTGCCATATACTTTTCTTTGAATCTACTCTTTTCACCATTTTACCATCATTTAATTCAATAAAATTGAGATTCACTATTGTCTCATTCATTTGATTATATCTTTCAATTGCAATTAAATAGTCTTCGTTTTTTTGAAAGTATACATTTTCATAGATAGCCTTATTTTGTGATTTGCTTTTATTTTTACTCAGATAGTTAGTTTTGAGTTCATTTTTAATCTTATTATTTTTTATAACAACATTATTTTCAAAAAAGAATGACCCTATACTCATCATTAAACCGATAAATAAAACTGGAAGAGCAAGTCGATATAAGCTTAATCCTGATGATTTGAAAACCAACCATTCTTTTTTTTGCACCATCATTCCATATGTAAATACTGATGCAACTAAGCATGTTACTGGGATGCTTACACTAATCATTTCTGGAAGCGAAGCTATATAATAATCCACAAGGATATCACTTGTCACATCATTATCTATAAACCTGTTCAGATTTTCAAAAACATCCACAATAAAAGAAACCAGAACAAAAAATATTGATACAAGTAAAAATATTATTGAGAATTCTCTTAAAATATAATAATCAATTTTTTTCATTATATTCTTAACTTACTTAATGATGGATTTAATTAACAATTTTTTTGCAGACTTTGCGAATTTTATTTGGGGCAATTTTGGTGTTCCTAATTTAGTAATTGGGGGTGGAATATTCTTTCTTCTTTATTCTAGACTGACTCCTTTTAGATATTTTAGACATGCTTTTGATATTTTATTAGGGAAGTATGATAATCCAGACGATAAAGGCCAGATCAGTCACTTCCAAGCACTCTCTACTGCATTATCTAGTACCGTTGGTATTGGAAATATTGCAGGTGTAGCGGTTGCAATTTCTCTTGGAGGCCCTGGTGCACTTTTTTGGATGTGGATTAGTGCTATTGTTGGAATGGCGACAAAATTCTTTACCTGTTCTTTAGCAATTATGTTCCGAGGGTATGACTCAGAAGGAGAATTGCAAGGTGGCCCTATGTATATTATTGAACAAGGAATGGGAAAAAAATTCAAATTCCTTTCTTATTGGTTTAGTATAGCAGGTCTTATTGGATGTTTATCTTTACTACAAGTTAATCAGTTAACACAAATTTTATCTGATCAAATCATAAAACTAAACCCCAATATCACTAATACTTTTAATTTAGACTTAACTATAGGTATTATTGTTGCTATTGCAGTTTCACTTGTCATTTTTGGAGGATTAAAGCGTATTGCTGAAGTAGCATCAAGGCTCGTACCATTGATGGTGTTAATTTATCTTTCTGCAGGGTTATTTATTGTCTTTTCAAATATTACCCTTATCCCTTCAATCTTTGAATTAATATTTGTTAGTGCTTTTAAAGGGAGTGCTGTAGCTGGAGGTTTTGTAGGAATTGCTATAGTTATTAGCCAAGGATTTAGACGAGCAGCATTCTCTAATGAAGCTGGAATGGGTACAGAAGTAATGGCTATTGGTGCATCAAAGAATGATGAACCAATTAGATCAGGGCTTGTGGCAATGATTGGACCTTTTATTGATACTCTTCTTGTTTGTTCTATTACAGGGATTGTTATTTTATTATCAAATGATTGGACTACAACACAATTTGAAGGTGTCAGTTTAACACAGAAAGCTTTTTCAAATCATTTAGGCACTGTTGGAGATTTCATTCTTATCTTCTCAGTTGTAGTCTTTACTTTGTCAACCATGTTTGGTTATTCATACTACGGATGTAAGTGTGCATCATATCTTTTCGGTGCAGATTCAAAATTTTATTATAGAATATTCTATGTCTTCACATTAGTAATTGGATCTGTTCTTTCATTGGATTTAGCTGTCAATATTGTTGATTCAATGTTTGCATTAATGGCAATCCCAACAATGATTTCTGCTTTATATTTATCACCTCATATTAAAAAAGAAGCAGAAAGATATTTTTCACA
>JAYZKH010000008.1:0-10250 GCA_036163585.1 Fidelibacterota bacterium | reverse complement strand
TTGCTTAAAATGCTATCTAATAGATTTTCTAACATTAAAGCAATTTATACATTACATTTCTACTTTACAAAGATGAAACAAAAATCCACAAGATTTGTTAAATATAATGTGATGAAAAAATTTTTTGTTTTAGTGCTTTTTATATCAATAGGTATAGCACAAGAAAAACTGATTCTTCAGCAAGCTGATCTATTACAATCTTCTGTTGTAAATAAAGAGACAGTAACAAAATTATCTGGAAATATTATTTTTAAAAAAGATGATTCTATTTTAAAAAGTGATTTTGCTACCCAATATGATAAGTCTCCATTAGTAAAATTAAACGATAATGTTGTGGTAACCCAAGACAACCAAACAATTTATTGTGATTCATTAATCTATAATAAAAATACAGAAGCTTTTTCAATGTATGGCAATGTCAAAATTGATAGCAACCAAAGAAGTATGCAATCACAAGAAGCTTGGATAGATGACAACAATGAAAAAATTACTCTGATTGATAATTGTGAAATTAATGAAAATAACAAGCATAGAATTTATGGTGATAAAATTGTTTTACATTTTAAAAATGACGAACTCATCAATTTTGAGGTGTTATCAGAAGGGAAAATTCTCACAACTAACAATGGATATGAAAAAAAAGGTGAGGATAACGAAGATTTAATAAAAATAGAAAATGAAAATTTATTGAAGGCAAAATATATCTTTGGTGAAATAAAAAATAATGAAATAAATCAATTACATCTCAATGGAATGGCATCAACATTTATTCATTTATATGATGACTCTCTTTATCAAGGTAATAATGAAGTTTCTGGTGATTCAATATCAATTAGCATTGAAAATGAATCTGCTAACAAACTAATAGCAAGAGGGGGAACAATTGGAAAGTATATTCCAACCCAATCTAATGATGTTACTGCTCCGATTGATTATTCAGCAGAAGTCATTGAATTTGAAGTAGACACACAAATATCAAAATTATATGGGTCTTCAAAAATTTTGCATGAAGATATTGATTTATCTGCATCACATGTGAATGTTAATTGGGAAACCAACATACTAGAAGCTTTCACTAGTAATCCATTGAATAAAGAAGAAAATAATAGACCTATACTTGTTGAAGGAAATCGTGAACCAATGGTGGGCGATGAAATGATTTATAATTTAAATACAAAAAAAGGGAAAATATTACAAGGAGAAAGCCAAGTACAAGAAAACATATATATGGGTAAACAAATTACGAGCATTACTGATAGTACTTTTTATATAGATGACTGTATTTTTACATCATGCGATCCTTCAAAATTTTATCTTGGTAGCAAAAAAGTAAAAATTATTTATGGAGACAAAGTAATCGCTAAACCTTTGAATGTATATATTGGTGGAGTGCCTATTATTGGTATTCCATTAGCAATATTTCCTCATTCATCAAAAGATAGAAGATCAGGATGGATTATGCCTTCATTTGGTTCATCAGATAATCGTGGAACTTATATGGATGGACTAGGATATTATTTTGCTCCAAATGATTATTTTGGATCAGAAATTTTACTTGGATTTGCAGATCGTCAAGGTATTATTATCAAAGCAAAAAATAACTACAAAAAAAGATACAAATTCAGTGGTGCTCTCAATATTGAAACAAGAAGATTCTTAGGGGATGAGGAACAGGACATATCAAAGATTAGTGAAAGCAATCAAACAGATTATGTATTTAATTGGCAACACAATCAAGTTTTAAGAAATAACCAAACATTTAGATCAAATGCGAGTTATTATAGCAATGGTCAATACAATAGACAGACTAGTGTTGATCCAGTCAAACGATTAAATCAACAAGCGATATCTAATATTACATATACGAAAAGATGGAAAAAATCTAACATATCGATTAGTGCTAATGTATCAAATAAACAAGATTTGATGGCATCAAGTAAAATAGATTCTAATTCTTCATTTTATCAAACTCCTTATAATAGCAATAGCACTATAACAGAGAATACAAGCACTTTACCATCGCTAAATATGAATGTTGCTAGGAGAAAATTATTTAAAAACTTTTCTCAGGACTCATGGCTAGGAAACATACAATGGAACTATAGCTCAAGATTGTTGAATAACAGAAAAAGTTATTATGAATCAGAAGAAATTATTAGTGAGGATGGTACGACTGCATACAGATGGATAGAGGATAGTAATGGAGATGCTAAAAGATTGCAAAAAATCGATGGGATGTTAAAAAATAATTTTAGCATTAATGCACCCTTTACGATTTTTCAATATATAGCAATTAATCCAAGAATTAATATCAATTCAGACTTTGTAAATCGTTATCGAATAGCAGAATTAAATGAAGAAGATGAGATTGCCTTTACCTATAAAGATAAGATGAGAAATAGAACTACTGGGAATCTCGGAATTTCGCTCTCAACAAAAATATATGGAATTTTACCAATTAAGTTTGGAAATATAGAATCAGTACGGCATGTTGCAACACCAAGTATTGGATTTAACTATTCACCTGATTATCAAAATAACCGTGATTACTTTCAAGAGCTTGGCGAAGAATTATACGACTATTTTCAAGGATCATTGATTGGATCGACTCCAAGCACTTCTAGAAAACAAGTAAGCTTATCTTTGAATAATGTTTTTCAAGCAAAAGTACAAAAAGAAGATGAAAAAGAAGAAAAAATCAATTTTTTAAACTGGCGTATTTCCACTGGATATAATTTTAATGCGGATGAATTCAAATTGGGTAAAATAAATACTTCATTACGCAGCCAAGTTAAAAATGGTGTTTCGGTAGATATAAATTTTACACATGATCCATATAAATTTGATAAAGAAAATAATATTAGAATTAATGAATTAGATAGATCTCCAAGGATGGTTTCTGCTAGACTGGCAACTAATTTTAATATCAATAGGAAAACAAATAACGAAAATAATGAAGAAAAAGAATTTAGTGATAATACAAAACAATTTATTAATGACTTATCAACAACAAGCTGGAGTTCAAGAATCGGAGTAAGCTATACTATTAATAAATTTAATCCATCAAATACAATTAAGAATTTTTGGATTAATACCAACACATCCATTAGCATAACACAGAATTGGAAATTAAATTATAATGCACGTTTTAATGTAAGAGACAAATCAATTATTAGACACAATGTTACTTTATATAGAGAAATTGATTGTTGGGAATTCTTTGTTGATTGGACACCAAACGGATATGCAAAAGGTCTATATTTCAGGCTAAATCTAAAATCAGACATGCTAAAAGATTTAAAAGTTGAACGTAGACAAGGATTATATAGTAATCGATCAAATTTTTAGGTGTTATTGCTTAAAAAAATTATTAATGTTGTTTTGTGAAGTCTAAATATCAAAAAATAAAAGGTACATTTGATATCCTCCCTCCTGAGACTCAGGTTTGGCAACACATTGAATCCATTGTTCATAAGATATGTAAACAATTCAGTTTTGAAGAAATTCGTACTCCTGCAATTGAATCAATTGATCTTTTTAAGAGAAATATCGGAAACGAAACTGATGTATCGAAAGAAATGTTTGCTTGGAAAGACCAGTCAGAAAAAGAAATAGCTTTAAAACCAGAAATGACAGCTCCAGTTGTGAGAGCATATATAGAATCAGGATTTTTCAGAAAACATCCACTATGCAGATTGTACTATATTGATTCATTTTTTAGAAGAGAAAAACCACAAAAAGGCAGACAAAGACAATTCAATCAATTTGGAGTGGAAGCTTTTGGTACAAAAAACAGTGAACAAGATGCAGAAATAATACTTATTGCACACCAGATTCTAAAAAAATTAAATATTAAAAACACAAATCTTAGTATTAATAATATTGGAGATTCAGATACAAGAAGTAAATATGAATCAAAATTAAAAACATATTTTAATGATCATAAAAATAACTTATCTCAACTTTCTCAAACAAGACTTGAAAAAAATCCAATGCGAATTTTAGATAGTAAAGAAAAAGAAGATGAAGCAATTATTCAAAATGCACCATTGATTATAGATTTATTATCAAAAGAAGAAAAAACACATTTTAAATCAATGCTAAAACACTTGGATGCATTAGGAATTAAATATAATGAGAATCCATACCTTGTGCGTGGATTAGATTATTACAATAGCACAACATTTGAGATTACTACACAAAGCCAAGGATCTCAAAATGCATTGTGTGGTGGTGGAAGATATGATTTGTTAGTAGAAAAGATGGGTGGCCCGAAAACTCCTGCTGTTGGTTTTGCTGCAGGCATTGAAAGAATTATTTTGGAAGCAAAACAAGAATTGTCTCAGAAAAATATTGATGTTTATATAAGCTGTAACAATGAAGAGTATACAGCAAAAGGGTTTAACATTATCAACGAACTAATTGAAAATGGGTATACTATATTTTTTGATACAAATAAGAAAAATGTCAAAAATCAAATCAAAGATGCTGTTAAAAATAATATAACATTCATGTTAATTATCGATGAAGCAATCACTGCTAAAAATCTAATTTCTAAAAAAGAAAAAAGTGTTTCAGAAAGTGAAATTCTTAACTTTTTAAAAGACCAATAATTTATATATATAATTATATATATAAATTTTTGACAATTATTATACAAAGATTGTAAGTTGAACACCTAAAATGGCAAATCAAGAAAAACTATTAATAATTGTTGAGTCACCATCTAAGACAAAAACAATCAGTAAGTATGTAGACCATGCAAAAGTGATAGCTAGCATTGGTCATTTTAAAGATCTTCCTAAAAAAGATTTGGGTATTGATATTGAAAAAGATTTCGAAATGAATATTCAGACTTTAGGTGATCGAAAAAAGTTTATAACAGAATTAAAAAATGAAACGAAGAATGCTGACCGTATTTTAATTGCAACTGATCCAGATAGAGAAGGAGAAGCAATTGCAGCTCACATTGCAGAAGAAATAGATAAAGAAATTGAACGAGTAGAGTTTACAGAAATAACAAAAAATGCTGTTACAGAGGCAATTGATAATAGTAGAACAATAAATTATGCATTGGTTGATGCTCAAAAAGCTAGGCGAGCAATCGATAGGTTAGTAGGTTTTAAATTTTCTCCTGTATTATGGCAAACTCTAAGAAATCTAAACAAAAAAGGGTTATCTGCTGGTAGAGTTCAATCTGTTGCATTAAAACTATTAGTAGAAAGAGAGAAAGAACGTAATCGCTTTGTTGAGAATAAATTTTTTGCGATGGAAGCGATACTTTTTGAAGAAAACAATAAAGAAACATTTAAAGCAAAACTTATTAATTATGATGGTAAATCAGTTGCAACAAATGAAGATTTTGGAAAGTTTGATAGTGGTCTAAAAAATAAAGATTTGCTTTTAATTGATAAGAAAAAAGCTGAAGAAATTCAAAAAGAGAATGAAGAAAATAGTTGGAATATTTCCAATATTGAATCAAAACCAACTTCTAGCTCTGCTCCACCACCATTCACTACTAGCACTCTTCAACAAGATGCATCAAGACGATTTGGATATTCACCAAAGAGAACAATGGTTATTGCACAAAAATTATATGAACAAGGATTTATAACATATATGAGAACCGATTCAACTCATCTGTCAACAGAAGCACTATCGGCTGCAAAAGATTTTATTGAAGATAAATTTGGTAAAGAATTTCTTCCTGAAGCATTTAATATGTATAAAACAAAAGTTGCAAATGCACAAGAAGCACATGAAGCTGTAAGACCAGCCGGAAGGCATTTTAGAAAAACAAATGAAATTTCAGGATTAGAAAAAGATGAGTTACAATTATACGATTTAATTTTGAACCGTACTTTAGCATCACAAATGAAGCCTGCTGAATATATTCGTACAAATGTTACTATTAATAATGGGAAATCAACATACAAGGCAAGTGGTAATGTAACAAAATTTAAAGGATATACAGCAGCATATGAACAAGCATTAGGTAGAAATCAGAAACCATCAGCTATTTCACTCCCTCAGATATCAGAAAATTCTATTATTAAACATGAAGAAATAACATCAGAAGAAAAAAGTACTACCCCACCTAGAAGACTATCTGAAGCAATGCTAGTAAAAGAAATGGAATCAAGAGGCATTGGTCGCCCTTCAACATATTCATCCATATTAGATCGTCTTGTGAAAAAAGAATATGTTATTAAAAAAAATAAAACTCTTGTCCCAACATTTATCGGTATTGCGGTAACTCAATTACTAGAGAATCATTATTTAGATCTTTTCAATGAACAATTTACTGCAGCCATGGAAAGAAGGCTGGACTCTATTGCTTCATCAGATGAAAGTTATTTAGATGTACTGAAATCATTTTACTATGGCACAGGAGACTATGAAGGAGTAGAAAAATTATTAGAAGCAGAAGTAGATATTAAAAAAGCATGTGCTGTTCCTATTTCAGATGATATGGAGATTAGAATAGGACAATATGGACCATTTATCGAAAGAGATGGGAATAATATTTCTATTCCTGAAGATTTATTTTTGGGAGATTTAAATAAAGAAACAGTAGATGATCTTATTGGATTTCAAGAACAAGATAATGTGATTGGCAAAAATGCAGATGGTGAGAACATTCTTTTAAAAGTAGGTCGTTATGGACCTTATATTGAATTAGAATCTTCTAAAACTAGGAAATCAATCCCTAAAAGCATTGGTATAGAAAATGTTACTGAACAAATTGCAAATGATTTACTTGGATTACCAAAAAAATTGGGACAACACCCTGAAACAAATGAAGATGTATTTGTGGACTTTGGTCGTTATGGACCATATGTAAAATGTGGCAAAACCAATGCATCAATGAAAGCAAATGATAATCCTTTATCAATAACTTTAGAAGAAGCGATAGAACTCATTAAAAATAGAAAGGCAAAGTTTGAGCCAAGGAATATGGGAACAGACCCAGAAACAAAGAAAGAAATTCTAATAAAAATTGGACGATTTGGGCCTTATGTTACAGATGGGAAAAAGAATGTGTCATTAAAAGGCTATAATTTAGATGATATACAATTAGAAGAATGTCTTAAATTATTGTCAGAAAAAAAATAGTGAAGCACATATTATTATTTATTTCAATCAGTAGTATCCTTTTTGGTTATCAAACCTCTATAGAAGAACGATTATATAAATTAAATCGTGAACTAATGTGTCCAGTATGTGAAGGATTAACATTAGAACAATCACAATCAAAAATTGCAATTGAAATGAGAGAAGAAATAAAAAAAATGGTTATTAAAGGAATGACAGATAAAGAAATTAAAGATTATTATGTAGAAAAATATGGGGTTATCATCCTCGCAAATCCTCCTGCAGATGGATTTAATTTATTAATGTGGATTATTCCAATTATTTTTGGATTATTTGGTATAACAATATTATACAAGTATTTTTTCAATTAAATTGTTCTAATGAGTGAAAAACATCTAGATAAAATTATATCCTTATGCAAAAGACGAGGTTTTGTATTTCCTAATTCTGAAATCTATGGAGGATTAAAAGCATCATATGATTATGGTCCTATGGGGGTAGAATTAAAAAAATCTATTTCAGATTTGTGGTGGGAGGAAATGACTCAATCACATCAAAATATTGTTGGTATAGATAGCTCTATTATGGTTCATCCTGATGTTTGGAAAGCAAGTGGTCATATAGACAACTTCAATGATCCAATGACGGACAATAAAGATAGTAAGAAACGATATCGTGTGGATGATCTTTTATCTCAACAGAAAGATAAAGTGATTAATACATTATGCGATATGTTAAAAATAGAGCATAGTAACGATGATACTATTTTTGATTCTCTTGCTCATACCCTTCTACAAAAAGGCAGTGATGGTGATGGATTATTAGAAAAAGCAGGAGTAATAGACCCACACTCAGGAGCAATTGGTAAATGGACAACTCCAACACAATTTAATCTTATGTTTAAAACTGATGCTGGACCTTCTGAAAAAAGCGGTAAAGAAATCTATCTACGTCCAGAAACAGCACAAGGAATATTTATTAACTATTTACTCATTCAGAATAGTATGAGGCTAAAAGTACCATTTGGTATTGCACAAATTGGAAAAGCATTTCGTAATGAAATAGTAGCAAGAAACTTTATTTTCAGAACACGAGAATTTGAACAAATGGAAATGCAATATTTTGTGAATCCTAAAGAAGATGCAAAACATATTGATGAATGGAAAGAAAAGCGATTGAATTTCTATCTAGAAAATCTCGCAATTAACAAGTCCAATCTCCAATTTCACCAACATGGAGAGTCAGAATTAGCTCATTATGCAAAAGATGCATATGATATTCAATATCAATTTCCATTTGGTTGGGGTGAGATTGAAGGAATACATAATAGAACTGATTTTGATCTTAAACAACATGAAGAGTTATCTGGAAAAAATATGACTTATTTTGATGCTAGCACAAATGACAAGTACCATCCATATATTATTGAGACATCTTGTGGATTAAATAGAATATTTTTAATGGTTCTATGTAATGCTTATTTTGAAGACACAGAAAATGATCGAGTTGTATTGAAGCTTCCTTTTACATTAGCTCCAAATAAAGCTGTTATTTGTCCTTTGGTCAAGAAGGATGGACTGCCAGAAAGAGCTATGAAAATTTTTGATGAATTAAATAAGAAATATTCTTGTATCTATGATGAACAAGGTTCTATCGGAAAACGTTATTATCGTCAAGATGAAGCGGGTACTCCATTTGGCATCACCATTGATCATCAAACACTTGAAGATAATACTGTCACTATTAGAGAACGAGACTCTATGAAACAAACCCGAGTAAACGAAGATAAAATTCTTAGTTTACTAAAGTAGAATTATGAGATCGGGAAATCCAGCACTTAATAGCAAAACATTTGCAAATACGAGAACTGTATCTGATGGGCATTCTATGACGATTGATGGTACAGTAAACAAAACATCTTTATGTTTATTATTACTCATGACTAGTGCAATTTATACATGGAATAACCCAGCATTATCTACTGCATTATTTTTTCCAATAATGATTGGAACATTTATTTTGTTACTTATAACACTTTTTAACAAAAAAATGGCCCCATTTACTGTTCCAATATATTGTTTATTAGAGGGAGGGCTCCTCGGAGGAATTTCAGCATTAGCTGATGCAATGTATCCTGGAATTGCTAATCAAGCGATATGTCTAACATTCGGAATTCTTGCTGCTCTTCTAATGCTCTATAAAAGTAAACTAATTGCTGTAACAGATAATTTCAGATTAGGGCTATTTTCAGCAACATTTGGAATTTTTATAGTGTATATGTTAAATATAGTTTTCTCTCTATTTGGAGTTTCTTTTATGGGTCCATTATTTGGTAATGGCACGACTGGGATTTTATTTTCTCTATTTGTGGTAGGAATTGCCGCATTCAACTTGGTATTAGATTTTGATTTTATCGAACATGGTGCTGCACAAGGGGCTCCAAAATATATGGAGTGGTATGGTGCATTTGGACTAATGATTACTCTGATTTGGCTTTATATCGAAATTCTTAATCTTTTGATGAAATTAAGAAGTAGAAGATAAATTCTATTCTCTTTAAAACATTGACATTCACCCCTTCTTTCCTATAAGTTATGCAGACTAAGGGTAAAATACCTCCAGCTAGAGGTATATTCCTTATTGGAAAATAAATATTTTAGTTAAATATAATATGTACATAAAAAAAGGAAAAACAATGAGAAAGCTATTTAATATGGTAGCACTTGTTATGATGACTAGCTTTATGTTTGCACAAGGATCAGTATCAGGTACCGTTACTGATTCAGACGGAAACGCGCTTTTCGGTGCAAATGTAATAGTTGAAGGGACATCATCAGGTGCGGCAACAGCTGCTGACGGATCATATTCAGTCGACGGTGTGGCAGGCGGTTCTTATACTGTAACTGCTTCATACATCGGATATGGATCTGCTAGTACAACTGTTAATGTAGATGGCGCTGCAACAGCAAACTTTTCACTAGAATCTAGTGCAGTTGCTGGTTCTTCTGTATCAGTTCTTGGATCTCGTTTTGCAAGAAATGTTGATGAACAAGCAGTTCCTGTAGAGGTTATTACAGAGCTTGAAATCCGTGCAACTGGACTTACTGAAACAAGTCAGTTGTTACAGGCTTTAGTTCCGTCTTATAACGCTCCTC
>JAYZKH010000007.1:0-14048 GCA_036163585.1 Fidelibacterota bacterium | reverse complement strand
GCTGGTGTTGGTATTGGAATTGATCGTATAGCAATGTTATTTATTGATACACGATGGATTAGAGATGCTATTCTTTTCCCAACATTAAAATCAAAGAAATGAATTTTATATTCCTTGTCTTAAAAAGATTATTTTTATCAAAACAGAGTAATTTTTTTTTCAGAATAACCAATATTGTATCAATCATTAGTTTGGCAATTGGTATTGCTTCTCTGAGTGTAGTATTAAGTTCAGTTTCAGGTTTTGAAAACAAAGTTTTCGATAAACTTTCCAATATCAATGGCTATTCTACCATAAATAATTTATTTGAAGACACATTCAATAAATCTGATGTTCCATTGCCAGATGTAGTTCAAGATAATAAACCTTTAATACTTGAGTATATTGAAAGACCTGCCATAATAAAATCAAAGTATAATAGCAATAATGTTATTATTTATGGTTTGGGAGAAAATGATTTGACCCATTTTTCTCTTTTCCAAGATATCAATTATGAAGAATTTTCTATTAATGATATTATTATAGGTAAAGAATTAGCTAATAAATTGAAAGTTCAAGAAGGGGATTCATTAATTTTAATAAACCCCTTATCAAGTAAATCAGTTTTGTCTAATGATAAGTTTTTATTTTTAAAAATTAGAAATATCTATTCTTCTGGTATTTATGATTATGATTCACGTTTGGTGTTTATGCCTTTAAGTACAGTTCAATCTCATTTTCAAATTAATAATCATATTAGTGGTTGGATGATTTTTGATAAGTCGATCAATTTTGATCAATTAGATTTACCATTCTATCAAATTAATCTAAAAGATAGACATGCTGAGCTATTTAGATGGATAAATACTCAGAAATGGCCCATTATATTTATTTTTAGTCTAATTGCTTTAGTATCTTATTTTAATTTACTTAGTTCAATAAATATTCTTTTCTATGAGAAAAGATTTAATCTTGCAATTATGAAAACATATGGCATGTCAAATAAAAAATTGGCATTTATGTTTACAATCCAAGGTTTATTATTAGCTTTGATTGGCTCAATCTTAGGAATAATCTTATCTTTTTCTATTATTATTTTACAAGAAAAATTTCACATTATTTCACTACCAGAAAATATTTATTTTGTCAGTTATCTACCTATGATATTTAGCATGAAAGAATCTTTATATATTATAGGAGTGAGTATAATATCTAGCATAATATTTTCATCATTTGCACTATCGCAAATACTATCGATTAACCCATCGAGGATTCTTAAAAACTAATGAATATAATTTTTCTAATAGCTAAAAGATTCTTGATATCACGAAACTTGCTAGAAGGAGGAATGATAAATATTGTTTCATTTCTTGGTTTATTCATTGGTGCAGCTTCTATTGTCTTATCCCTTGCTGTTTTAAATGGATTTCAAGATGTATTAGGAGATGAAACTAAAAAAATATATGGAGACTATATTTTATTAAATCCAGATAATGAATCTCTAGAAAATTTTAGTGATGATTTACAGTATTCACCATTTTTTGAAGAAGAATTTTTTATTCTAAACGATAAAAAACAATCATTAATAAAGTTAAAAACTATTTTTTCGGATAGGATTGATAGTTTCTATGATCTAAACAGATCTAATAATGTTCCTCTAAATAATAATGATATTATCATAGGGAATTCTCTATCTGAACGAATGAATATAAGTATTGGAGACTCGGTTTCTATATATGATACAAACATTTCTATTAATAGTTTAGCAGTTGTTAAATATCGCAAATTTTTTGTGAGAGATATATATCAAAATAGAATTTTACGATCTGATGAATTTCTGGCTTTTAATACTTTTGATAAAGAAAATATTCCAAATCAATTTAGCGGTATAGAATTATTAGGGAATGTTGATGTATTAACAAAAGAATATTCAAAAGACAGATTAATTTCATGGCAAGATAGGAATAGACAGCTTTTTGATGCGACAGAAATTGAGAAAAAAATTACTTTCTTTACTCTATTTCTTATTATTATTGTTGCCTCCTTTAATTTATCATCTTCAATTGTACAGATTTCTACAAAGAAAACTAGAGAAATGGCGATTTTAAATGCATTTGGCATGAGTGAAAGAAACATATCAATGGTATTCCTCGTTTATGGATATTTATTATCACTTACTGCTATTATTTGTGGAATATTGTTAGCATTATTAATTGTAATTATGCAAAATCAATTTGGATTTATTGTTTTAAACCAAGAATTCTATTTAATAGATAAACTTCCAATGGAAATTAGTTTTAAAGAAATTTCTATATTGTTATCTTTTTCAATAGTTATTATTGGAGTCTTTGCATCTCTTCCTTTGTTGCTGATGAGAAAAATAGATCCTATAATATTAATTAATAAAAACACATGATATTATCGGTAAAAAACCTGAAAAAATCCTATGATGATGGTAATGATAGGTTAGAAGTATTAAAGGATATTTCTTTTAATATTAAAAAAGGCTCCATTCTAACGATAAAAGGACCTTCTGGTTCAGGAAAGTCTACACTTCTGAGTTTATTAGGCACTTTGGATTCTCAAGATAGTGGAGATATAATTATTAATAATAAAAATTTGAAAGATTGTGATAATTTTTCAACGATTCGCAATAATCATATCGGATTTATTTTTCAATTTCATAATCTAATACCAGAATTAAATGTTACTGAGAATATTTGTGTACCAGCATTTATTTCAAACAAAACGATTGATCAAAGTTTCCTTACTACACTTTTTGAATATTTTGGACTAATGGATAAACAAACTTCATTTCCATTGGATTTATCTGGTGGAGAAAAACAAAGAGTATCTGTTATGAGAGCTGTAATTAATAAACCATCTATTATTATAGCAGATGAGCCAACTGGAAATTTAGATGAAAAAAATGCATTAAAATTGATTGATTTATTTAAAAAATTAAATAAAGATTTTGGACTAACTTTCGTGATTGCTACCCATGATAATAAAGTTTTTAATATTGGTCATCAAAAGATGGAATTATCTGACGGAAAGCTTCTAAATCTATAAAATACCTTAATTTAATGCCATATTGTCATATTTTTATATCAATATGACATATATATAATATTGGCACAACTTTTGCATCAATAAAATTAGAAAATAAATTTATAGGAGAAATTATGGGAAAAATTATTGGAATAGACTTAGGTACAACAAATTCATGTGTTGCCGTAATGGAAGGTGGAGAACCTACTGTTATTACAAGTCCTGAAGGTGGAAGAACAACTCCTTCTGTTGTTGCATTTACAGAGAAAGGTGATCGTCTAGTTGGAGAACCAGCAAAACGACAAGCTGTTACAAACCCAATTAATACAATTTATTCAATTAAAAGATTTGTTGGCAGAACTGCTGCTGAGATAAAAGAAGATATCAAGGAAGTTGCTTATGATATATCAGCAAAAGGCCAAAAAGTTGTTGTTAAAGCAAATGATAAAGAATATCAACCACAAGAGATTAGTGCCATGGTTTTACAAAAGATGAAACAAATGGCTGAACAACATCTAGGATCAGATGTAACTGATGCTGTTATCACAGTGCCTGCTTATTTTAATGATTCTCAGAGAAAAGCTACCAAAGATGCTGGAAAAATTGCTGGATTAAATGTTAGAAGAATTATTAATGAGCCTACAGCCGCTTCATTAGCTTATGGTTCAGATCAAAAAAAGGATGAAAAAGTAGCTGTATTTGATTTAGGTGGCGGTACATTTGATATTTCTATATTAGAAGTAGTTAATGATGAAGAAGGGAAAACAAGAGAAGTTAAAGCTAGTAATGGTGATGGTAGATTAGGTGGAGATGATTTTGATCAGAAGATTGTTGATTGGTTAGCTAACGACTTTAAAGAGAAAGAAGGCATTGATTTACGTGAAGATCCAATGGCATTGCAACGTTTAAGAGATGCTGCAGAAAATGCTAAGAAAGAACTTTCTTCTTCAACACGAACAGAAATCAACTTACCATTTATTACTGCTGGCTCTTCTGGTCCTAAACATTTAAATACAAGTCTAACTCGAGCAAACTTCGAAAAATTAGTGACTGACCTTGTCGAAAAAGTTGTTGGACCATGTAAACAAGCATTAAAAGATGCCAAATTAACTGCAAAAGACATTGATGAAGTAATTCTTGTTGGTGGATCTACAAGGATTCCTTGTGTTCAAGAGAAAGTAAAGAAGATTTTTGGAAAAGATTCAAATCAAAGTGTTAATCCAGATGAAGTAGTAGCACTCGGAGCTGCAATACAGGCGGGTGTTCTTTCTGGAGATGTAGATGATGTAGTGTTAATGGATGTAACACCTTTAACTCTAGGTATTGAGACTCTTGGAGGAGTTTCTACTCAATTAATTGAGAAAAATTCTACAATACCAACACAGAAATCTCAGATCTTTAGCACTGCAGCAGATAATCAGCCGGCTGTGGAGATTATTGTTGTTCAAGGTGAAAGACAAATGGCAGCTGATAATAAAACTATTGGCCGTTTCCATTTAGATGGAATTCCTCCTTCCCCAAGAGGTGTGCCTCAAATTGAAGTATCTTTTGATATTGATGCTGATGGTATTCTTAATGTTAAAGCGGTTGATAAAGCTTCCGGAAAAGAACAAAGTATACGCATAGAAGCATCAAGCGGTCTCTCTGATGAAGATATTGAAAAAATGATTAATGATGCTAAAAAGCATGAATCAGAAGACAAAGAAAAGAGAGAGCAGATTGATACAAAAAATCAATCAGAACAATTGATTTATCAAACAGAGAAACAGATGAAAGATTTGGATGATAAATTAAGTGATGATGATAAAAAAGACTTGAATGAAGCATTAGATAAATTGAAAGAAGCAAATAATTCAACTAATGTTGATGATATTAAAGCAGGAATTGATAATCTTAATTCTGTTTGGAATACAAAAGCTTCAAGTATGTACGATTCATCTAAAGGTTCAACAGATACAGCTTCTCAACCAGATTCACAAGAACATAGCAGCAAAGTAAAAGACGAAAAAAAGATTGAAGATGCTGATTTTGAAGTGGTAGAAGAAGATTAGATTTTTTATTTAAATATTAATCCTTACTTTTTGATGCAATGAGTATCTATAAAAGTATTCTAAAAGTTTTTTATGCTTTATTAATATTATTTTTAATCTTCTTTATTATAGCAGCAGGTATTGTTTATAAACAACTTTCTTCTGGTGTTGAATATACATTTGAAGGAGATTTAAATAATAAAGAAATCACTGAAGATTATTTTGTGACTGTTTATGATCCTTCTTTTTATCTAGGTCTTGAAACAAATGGTCAAATTTCATTAAATGTCAAAACATCTAGTGGTAAATTTTATTATAAACCAGATAGTTTAGCGATAAATATTCTTTCAATCGAAGGTGCTACCATTCAATCTGAAATATCAGTAAGAGATATATTTTATCTTGCTTCAAAATTAATAAAAGAAGAAGAAATTGATAAAAGAATAATCGATGAAGCCTACATTAATGTTGAACGCCCAGTAGCAAATCTTAAGTCTATTCAATATATTAACGATTCATTCTTAAAAAGTATTGATGCCAAAAAAGAAGATTTAGCAATAGGCAATTTTGCGAGAAAATATTTACCAAAAATACTTATTGAAACATCTAATGATAGCAAAGGGAATGTTGTTGATGGGACTTGTACATACTATTTAACTTCAGATATAGTTGATTGTCCAATTATATTCGAATTCACTGGTAATGCCTATTTTAATCCTTCTAATAAATTTTCACTTGATTCTTTTAAGCTCCATCTGTTATCAGAAAGAGATTTTAATGCTACTTATATAGGTGCATTATTTGATGATGTTAATTCCATAGGCTATATAAAAGACAAAGAGATTAGAGAAAATATCATTAAATCTAGATATGATAGAAGAAAAGCTGAAGTTGAAGGAGATACTGAAAAGATAAAAATATTGAATAAAGAATTAGAGGATATAAAAATGAAACTAAAAGAAGTTTCATTTCTTGACTTAGTGTATGAAAAACCAAAGGGAGACCTGCCCTTGTTAAATGGTGTTATAAATGTAAAAAATAGTAAAATGGATCTTAAAACATTCCCTGCTGATCTGAAGCCAGAGTCAATTAGGAGTTTAAGTTTGCAGCTTAAAATTAAAGACAATATTGGCTCTATTAATCTTGACGGTTTAGTTACCAATCCTAAGGTAAGATTAAAATTTCAGAAAAAATCCAATCTTCAAATTACAGGAAATATAAATTTTACTAAAATTTTGGAACCAGAGTTGGATTTATACGTAAATGGTAGTGATATATATTTTGCTTTACTTGAAAATACAAATCTGAATGGTATTGCAGATTTATTCGTGACAATTAAAGGGCAAAATGTATTAGATTTAAATGGAAAAGTTGATATCAAGAAAAGTAATGGATTTTTAACTCCGTTAAAAGATAGTGCTTTTCAATTAGAACATAATTTGACGAAGGAAAATAATGGATAAAGCTTCATTAAATTTATTAAATAAGAAAATAGAAAAAAATTCAGGATTTGTCTTAGATTTAAAAAAGAATATAGGCAAAGTTATTGTTGGACAAGATGATCTAATCAATAAAATTTTAATTTCTATTATATCTAATGGACATATTTTGCTTGAAGGTGTTCCTGGCTTAGCAAAGACTCTTACTATTAATACTATTGCAAATCTTATCAATGCTGATTTTAAGAGAATCCAATTTACACCTGATATGTTACCTGCTGATTTGCTTGGAACATTGATTTATAATCAAAAAACAGGTGATTTTATAACAAAGAAAGGCCCAATATTTTCTAATATTATTTTAGCTGATGAAATCAATAGAGCTCCATCGAAAGTGCAAAGTGCATTACTTGAATCTATGCAAGAAAGACAAATTACAATAGGTGAAGAGACATTTAAATTGGATTTACCTTTTTTAGTATTAGCAACACAAAATCCTATTGAACAAGAGGGCACTTATCCACTTCCTGAAGCTCAAGTAGACAGATTTATGTTAAAAGTTTTAGTTGATTACCCATCTATAGAAGATGAAAAAGAAATTTTGGATAAAGTTGCCAAAACCAATATAGATACAAAGTTGAAATCTGTTGTGAATTGTAAAAAAATTCTAGATGCACAATCTCTTGTTAATGAAATCTTCATCTCTCCAAAAATTTTAGATTACATTCTCAATGTTGTATTTGCTACAAGGAATCCTGAAAAATTCAAACTTGCTAATCTTAAAGACTTGATTAATTTTGGTGCTTCTCCTAGAGCATCTATAAATCTGGTATTGGCAGCTAAGGCTAATGCTTTTATAAGCGGAAGAGGGTATGTTATACCTGAAGACATACGATATATAGGTAAAGATGTTTTAAGGCACAGAATCTTATTATCTTATGAAGCAGAAGCGGAAGAAATCACATCCGAAGAAGTTATTGATCAATTATTTAAAGAAATTCCTGTACCATAATTTACTTCTATGTCTAAAGACATTCTAAAAAAAGTCCGTCAAATTGAAATTAGAACAAAAAATCTTGTGAATGATTTTTTTGGAGGAGATTATCATTCTAATTTTAAAGGACGTGGGATGACTTTTTCTGAAGTAAGAGAATATCAAGCAGGTGATGATATTAGATTTATTGATTGGAATGTTACAGCAAGAACTGGAAAACCTTACATTAAAATTTTTGAAGAAGAACGTGAATTAACCGTACTTCTTCTTATAGATGTTAGTAGTTCAGGTGTATTTGGATCTAAAAGTTCTTTAAAAATTGATTTAGGAATTGAAATAGCATCTGTTCTTGGATTTTCTGCTATAAAAAATAACGATAAAGTAGGACTTGTTCTCTTTAATGATGATGTCACAAAATATATTCCTCCGAAAAAAGGAAAATCCCATGTCTTGAGACTAATTACTGATTTAGTAAATTATGATTATGATAAAAATCAAAATAAAACTTCTATAAAAAATGCTCTCGAATTTGCTAATAGAGTTTCTAATAGAAAGAGTGTTATTTTTCTTATATCAGATTTTGTAGATGATAATTTTTGGTCAGAAATAAAACACCTCAACTTTAAACATGATTTAATTGGTGTTCAGATTTATGATTTCTTTGAAGGAGAGTTTCCAGATCTTGGTCTAGTGGAGGTTCATGATTCTGAATCAGGTGAAAAGGTTTGGATTGATACTTCCAGCAAAAAGAATCGAAAAAATTTTTCCAAACATTTCAAGAAAAATTTAGAAGAATTTTCTCAAAAATGTAAAAATATAGGTTTTGATTTGATTCAAATTGGAACAAACCAAGACTATATTAAAACATTAACTCATTTTTTCAAGAAGAGAGCAAAACGTATATAGTCAATGAGATATCTTTGTATATTATCTTTAATATTTATATCCAGTTGTTCTGATATTGATGAAAATATATATTTTGAGTATTCTATCGATACAACCAATGTTGAAATTGGTTATCCTTTACATCTAGATGTTAATATCAAAAACTTAGATGAAGATTATAAAATATTAGAAAAAGGTTGGGCAGATTCTTCAGCTTGGATTGCTGACTCTTCCATGGTGATTATAAAAAATTCTAATATTGATTCTTTATATGATTCCTATAATATTGATTTTGAAATAACTTTTTGGGATACAGGTAGAGCAATAATACCGCCCTATTTTCTAACAGTCGCCAAAAATGATTCTGCTGAATCACAGACATATAACACTGAATATATTAAAATCAATATTCAATCTTCTCTTTCTGATGAAGATTTATCTGATATAAAACCAGATAAACCTATTAAAGAGATTAATCTTCCTTATAGTGATGAAAGAATTTTTACTTTATTTCTTATTATTAGTTTATTGTTATTTATTGTTTATATATCAAATACTCGCAACAAAGGTAGAAAATTTTTACAAAAAATATTTTTTAACTATAATCCAAGAGAAGATACAATCAAAGCAATTGATAAACTGAAATTAGATCATTTATCAACTAAAGAATTTTATGAATCTTTATCTTCCATTATAAAAAAATTCATTGAAAATGAATATTATATTATTGCACATGAAATGACATCAATTGAATTAAATAATTTTTTTGGTGATCAAGATTTATATCATTTATTAGAACATATTGATTCTGCAAAGTTTGCTAATAACGAATATAGTTCTTCTCAAAGAAAAAAAGATTTAGCATTAGCGAAAAAATTTGTAAGAAAACTACTATAAACCAATTAATTTTCAGCTATGGCCACTACTGCAGATATAAAAAATGGTTCTATATTATTGCACAAAAATGCTCGCATGAAAGTAGTTGAATTTCAACATGTGAAACCTGGTAAAGGACCTGCATTTGTAAGGACAAAATTGAAAGACATTAAGACTGGAAAAATCATTGATGAAACTTTCAATTCTGGTGTGAAGCTTGAATTTTTACGAGTGACTTCAAAGACATTTCAATATTTGTATAAAGATACCGATAGCTATGTTTTTATGGATAATGATACATTTAATCAAATAGAAGTTTCTAATTCATTGATAGAAGACAACCATTATTATATCAAGGAAGGTGATAATATTGACATCCTTTTTGATGAAGATGAGATTATTAATATTAACTTGCCTCCAAAAGTAGAATTAAAAGTAGTTGAGACAGATCCTGGTTTAAGAGGAAATACTGCAACGAATGCAACAAAGCCGGCAAAGATGGAAACAGGTCTTGAAGTGCAAGTTCCTCTTTTTATTAATGAAGGTGATATTTTAAAGATTGATACTAAATCTGGTAATTATACTGAAAGACTAAAAAATTAATTTTATGTGGAAAGATAAATTAAAAGAAGTTATTTATATTTTAGAAAATAGCAATATCAATGAAATTGAGGTTCGTTTTTGGTTTGGTAAAATAAAGGTTACTAAAGATGCACCAACTATTAATGCTGATCCTGAATCTTTATCGAATGAAACTATTGCTAAAATAGAAAAACCTACTTCAGATGAAGTGGTAGAAACTCAAGAAACTGCAACTCCAATCTCTTCAGATTCATTTACTGTTAGATCCCCTATGCCTGGAACATTTTATTCTTCTCCAGATCCTGATTCTAAACCTTTTGTAGAAATTGGTACAAAAGTAAAAGAGGGCGATACCCTTTGTATTATTGAAGCAATGAAAATAATGAATGAAATTCAATCTGAAAAGAGCGGTATAATTAAAGAAATCATTACTGAAGATGGAAGTGCAATAGAATTCGATCAACCTCTTTTTGTTATAGACTCTTCTGAGTAAATAATTATGTTTAAAAAAATACTGATTGCAAATCGAGGTGAAATTGCCATAAGAGTTATTCGTGCATGTAAAGAAATGGGAATTAAAACTGTGGCAGTTTATTCAAAACCAGATGAGCTCTCTCTTCATGTTAAATTTGCTGATGAAGCCATATGTATAGGTGAAGGCCCTCCAATGAAGAGCTATTTAAACATTCCAAGAATTATTGCAGCAGGAGAGATTACAAATGCTGATGCAATTCATCCTGGATATGGATTTTTAGCAGAAAATGGTCAGTTTAGTCAAATATGTAAGGATAATGATTTTTCTTTTATTGGTCCAGATGGTGATATTATAGACTTAATGGGCAATAAAGTAAATGCAAGAAATGTTGCAAATGAAGCTCAAGTCCCAATTATACCTGGAAGCGAAATTTCTGTTAGTAGCATCGATGAATTAACTGAAATATGCAATAATATTGGCTATCCAGTCATGTTAAAAGCTTCTGCAGGAGGGGGAGGTAAAGGTATGCGTATAGTTAAAGAACCATCTATGCTTGAAAAATCTTTCTCTATAGTAAAGTCTGAAGCTGAAAAGTCATTTAATAATGCTGATATATATGTTGAAAAATTTATCAAAAATGCTCGTCATATTGAAATTCAAATTATGGGTGATAAATTTGGAAATTATATTCATTTGGGTGAGCGTGAATGTTCTATTCAGAGAAGCAATCAAAAACTAATTGAAGAATCACCGTCTTCTTTTATAGATGATAGTTTAAGAAATACACTTGGTCAAAAAGCAATTGATTTAGCAAAATCTGTAAAATATGTTGGAGTGGGAACTGTAGAATTTCTGGTTGATGATGAGAAAAATTATTATTTCATAGAGATGAATACAAGAATTCAAGTGGAGCATACTGTTACAGAGATGGTTACAATGTTAGATTTAATTAAAGAGCAAATTAGATTGCATCACGGTGAAGAGCTATTAATTAAACAAGACATGATTTCTATAAAAGGGCACTCAATAGAATGCAGAATTAATGCAGAAGATCCATTTAATAATTTTATTCCTTCACCTGGAAAGATTGAATCACTTCATTTTCCTGGTGGTATTGGAATTCGTATTGATTCTCATGTGTATGCGGGATATGACATTCCTCCTTTTTACGATTCTATGATTGGAAAATTAATTGTTCATGCTAGCAATAGAAAGAAAGCTATTACTAGAATGAAAAGAGCCATAAAAGAAACAATAATCGAAGGACCTCATACTACTATACCATTATTGGAAAAAATTTTTTTAGATGATGACTTTATTAATGGTAACTTCAATATAAATTTTTTAGATAAATTCTTGGAAAAAGAATTGGAAAATGATAAATAAAGAAAAGAGGAAATAATTGAATATACCAGAAAATTTACTTTATACATCAGAACATGAATGGATTAAGATTGACGGAGAGATTGCAACAATAGGAATCACTGATTTTGCTCAAGGTGAATTAGGCGATATAATATTCTTAGAATTTCCAGATTTAAATTCAGTCTTTAATACAGGAGATATTTTTGGTACAATTGAAGCAGTGAAAACAGTTTCTGATCTTTATATGCCTATAGATGGTAAAATTTGTGAAGTAAATGATATTTTAAACGATAATCCTGAAAAAGTTAATGAAGATCCGTATGAAGAAGGCTGGATGGTAAAAATAAAGATTGATAAAAATATTTCTTTAGATGGATTACTTGATGCCAAAAAATACAATCAATTAATAACATAGAATGTTGCCATATTTAGATGATTTTTCTCGAATTTTGAAAATTGAAAGAAATTATTCTCACAACACAATTAACTCATATCTTTCTGATCTAAAATCTTTTAATAATTTTCTAGAAAAAAATAAAATTTCTTTTAAGAAATTAGATAACAAAGATACAAAATTGTTTTTTAGGGCTTTATCAGATAAAAAATTCTCACCAAGAACAATTAAGAGGAAATTTGCTTCACTATCTTCCTATTTTAGTTTTTTGCTAGATAGAAAAGCGATTAAAGAAAATCCATTGAATGGTATATTTATTCCTAAAATCCCTAAACAATTGCCAGAAATTCTTACAGTTAGTGAAATAAGTAGTATTTTTTCAGCATCTGAAAATAGTAAGAATGAAATTCTATCTATTAGAGACAGATGTATATTAGAAATGCTATATTCTTCTGGTTTGAGAGTTACTGAAGTCTGTGATTTAAAATTAAATAATATACAATTTGATTTAGATCTAATACGTTTCTTTGGTAAGGGAGATAAGGAAAGAATTATTCCTTTAACATATTATGCAAGGAAATGGCTTGATAATTACATTAAAAATTCTAGAAGAATTTTATCTTCCAAATCAAACAAAAATACGAATCATGTTTTCTTAAGTAATAATGGTCTTCCTTTGACAAGAATGTCTGTTTGGAGACAAGTAAAAAAGTATGTTGATTTAGCTGGCATAGTGAAAAAAATATCTCCTCATAGTTTTAGGCATTCTTTTGCTACACATTTAATTGATGGAGGTGCAAATCTCATTGAAGTTCAAGCATTATTAGGTCATGCCGATATATCTACAACAGAAATCTATACCCATCTTTCTAGAGAATTTGTAGAAACTGAGTACATGAAAGCTTTTGAAAAAGATAGGAATTAACTATTTTAAAATATGGTTACTTTACCTATAGAATTACAACTCATACTGTTGCCATGTATTTTGTTTGCACTGACTGTGCATGAGTATGCTCATGCTAGAGTAGCCTACTTATTAGGAGATAACACTGCATATTATCAAAATAGGATGAATTTGAATCCTTTAAACCATCTAGATCCTATCGGATTCTTTGTATTATATTTTGTTGGTTTTGGTTGGGCTAAACCAGTTCCAGTGAATATGGCAAATTTATCAAGTCCAAGAAAAGATATGATGCTTGTTGCACTTGCAGGTCCTGCTTCTAACATTGTATTAGCTATAATTGGAGCTTTCATTTATAATAATATTTTTATAAGTGATCAATTTGCTCAAGGTTTATATTTCTTTATCTATATTAATGTTCTTCTAGCGATGTTCAATATGATTCCAATTGCACCATTGGATGGATCAAGAATATTGCCTTTATTTATACGAAATCCTCGCACTTTATATCAAATAGAATACTATGGCCCAAGGATTTTGTTAGGTCTAATTTTTATTCAACTTATTACCAGGATTCCAATAATTTGGTCCATTATTGGTTTTCCTGTTGAACTTATTCTATCCTTATTGATTGGTTAGTTTTGGATAAGGTATTTGCTATATCTGGTCCAACTTCGTCTGGTAAAACTGATGTTGCAATTAAATTAGCACAAAAAGTTGACGGAGAAGTGATTGGAGTTGATTCAAGACAAATATATAAATCGATTCCAATTGGTACAGCACAACCATCAAAGCAGGAACTAGAGACCATTTCTCATCATTTAATCGGAATTAAAGATTTAAATGAGCCAATATCAGCAGGGGAATATGCAAAACTTGTTGATGAAAAGATTTATGAAATAATTGATAGAAAAAAAGTTGCTATTTTATGTGGAGGAACTGGCCTGTACTTTAAAGCATTATTTGAAGGTATTTTTTCAGAAAGTAAGACCGATCTAGATATTCGTAAAAGATTAGAAAAAGAATATGATATTGATAAGAAAGTTTTATATCAAAAATTACAGTCTATTGATC
>JAYZKH010000006.1:0-12805 GCA_036163585.1 Fidelibacterota bacterium | reverse complement strand
CCAATTGGGGGGTTTGAAGATTTGCTTGAATATTTTAGACAGAATTAATTGACTTTGCTGTGGCTTAGGAGCCATTCATAGAGGTCATTATTTTCATATGTTTTAGTCCATGAGTCATGATTAGCATCTGGATAGAGAGTATATTTGATATTCCCCCCAATTTCTTCAATCGCACGAACCATCTTTTCTGATTCATCTGAAGGAACTACTTTATCTTTTTCTCCATGAAATACCCAGATTGGAACATCCTTAATACTATCAGGAATATCAAGACCAGGAACTCCTCCACCGCAGATAGGAACAGCGGCTGCAAATAAATCTGGTCTTTTACTTAATAAGCTCCAAGTTCCATATCCTCCCATGCTTAATCCAGTGATATAGATTTTGTCTTTATCGATTCGGTAGTTATCTATCACTGATTCAAGAAGTACAATCAAGTCCATTTGCATTTCTTGATCAGTCCATACATGATCAATAGGGCATTGTGGCGATATTGCAATGAAAGGAAAAGTATCTGTTTCCTCTGAGATTTTAGGGATACCATGAATTTTGATCAATTCCAAATTATCTCCTCTTTCTCCCATACCATGTAAGAAAAGAATCATAGGCCATTCTTTTTCACGATGTTCTTGGTATTTATTAGGAAGGAAAAAAAGATAATCTAACCCATCGTCTACCTCAATTTTTATATTTGTACCTTCAGGATATCTATTTTCACATCCTTGGCTTGATAGAGAAATAATTAGGCAGAGAATGATTAATCTTATCATATTTTTTTTAATATATCTCTTAAAATAGTACTAGATGTATGGGTTGTATAAGAGAAATAGATAATCTCAACATTATATTTACTGAAATCTTCTTCTATTTGAATCCATTCTTTAGTGCCTTTCCAATCATCACCAACAAACATTCTATCAAACTTTAGATTATTCCATGCTTCCATCTTATTATAACTTGTTTGCGGAACTACCTCATCAACAAATTTGATTGATTCAACAATATCCATACGTTCTTGAAATGGAATAAACGGCTTAGTCCCTTTTGCAGAAAGGCAAAGTTCGTCGGTTGTAACGCCAACAATAAGATGATCACATTCTAATCTTGATCGCTTTAATATATTAAGATGTCCAATATGGAATAGATCAAAAACCCCTGTTGTATAACCAATTTTTTTCATCACACCCCTAATTGGTTATAATATATGAATAATCTTAAATGTTATTTAATAAATAATCTATAATACGACTGCTAGCTTTTCCGTCTAATCTTCCTACCATTTTTTCTGAATAATTTCTACGGTTTTCTGATAATTTATCGGGATGCATTATTTGATCTTTCACTGTTATTTTTAGTTCTTCATAAGAATCAGTTTTTACAGCTATTTTGGAATACTCCTTATAGTCTTCATCCATACGTTTTTTAAATCGATAAGCGAATATTCCTCTATAGTTCCAACGTAATTTTAGAAAATTACACCATATAACTGGTTTATCTAATGCTGCAAATTCAATAATTGCAGATGAAGCATCACTGATAAGTAGATTAGCAGTTGCCATAAAAGGAATTAAAGAATAATCATTAACTTTTGCTAAATACACATTATCATAACTAGACCACTGTTTAAGAAGATCACGTTGTTTTCTATATTTATCTTTACTAATTGAAAAATAGTGTGGTTTAATCAATATATTGTACTCACTGAAATCTTCAGGGAAGTTGCTAGGAAAGCACTCAATACTGCTTGGATAAAAAGTTGGTGCATAAACTATTGTTTTTTTCCATGGATCCAATCCCAAATTTTCTAAATCAAATTTTTGAGTATTTTCATTGATAATTGGATCTAGTTTGCAAAAACCAACATCGACAAAATTATCATTAGGATACATTTTATTAAGTCGACTTGTTCGATAGGGTCCTTCAACAAATCTTACGGTAGTTGGTGTGTCTGATTTTGTATAATAACTCGCTTTTGGTCCAACACCATGGCCAATTTGTACAGATTTACTTATCTGATGTATCTCATCTAAGAAAGGAAAAGTGTTACCAAAGAATATCCAATCTGCCTTTTGATTTTTATAGTATTGATTCGCTTCGTTTTTATCTTTAACCCATACATAATTGAGATTTTCTGATTTAATTATATTTTCTATAGTTTCATCATGAATACTATGATAAAACACAAATGTTGCTTCACCTGCATTTTGCTTTAATAGTTCATGATAAACTGGTAAATATTGTGGTAAATAGTATAATTGTTGAACATCAAATAGAATTGATATGTTTTTGTTATCCATCATTTTGTCCTGATAAAGAAAAATATTTATTTAGCACTAATAAAGAAATCAATTCTTCTTGTTTTGAGTCTTTAAATTGTTCTATATAGGTATGAGCATTATTAATAATCTTCAATGCTTCATCTGTATGCTTACTATAATATTTAATTTTTTCTTCTGCATCTGAAAAATCATCTTTTACTTCAATATAATGTATTCCAGCCTCAAGTTTTCCTTCCATAAACCATGTTTCATATTTTGGTTTAGGCATTACACAAACAGAGTTTGAAGACATTACCCATTTAATGCTTGTTGCGGTATCCACTCCTTCAATGCAAAATATAAATTTATAAGCAAGTTGATCATAAATTGACATAAATCCTTTAAACCAAGGTTTATCTACAACAGGGCTTCTTTGGCCAATATTGAATAGAGCGATATGATGATAATTTTTTAAAAAATATTCTCTGGATTCTGAGTTGGTAGCATTCCCACGCCACACTGCAGCATTTTTCTTATCTGTAAATTTTCTATTATCATTAATAAAATGGAAATGCCTTATTTTATTTAGTTTCATTATAATTGAATTATTGCTATTAACAATTGGTCGACTTTTAACAATAGACGGTTTTTTAGGTATATGAGTTATGTCCCCAAAGATAAAATCTAATTTTTTCTTAGAATTGAAAAATGAAAAAAATTTGTATAAATCAAAAAAATAAGTCGTGTGTTTTCTAATTATTATCTCATCTTTTGATGATTGAGTGTAATGTTTAATAAGATTTCTAATTTGTCTTTTTCGTAGTTGTTTATTAGTGATTGCATTAGTTGATAAAGTAAATTTATCATTAATCTTATTGTAATAATTGACTCGTGATAAAATATATTCTTTATCATATTGATTTAACCTATTTAATCTTGATTTCAGTTTTAAACGATAAAGTGCTCTTGGAATTAGAAGTAGTAGGGTATTTTTTAAATAATAAAAAGATTTAACATTTTTATATTTGGATTTACTCATTTGTTGCAAATTATTTATCAGCAATCTTATAAGCTATTTTTTTTTAAATTATACATATATACTAATGGATATCAAAAAATTAACTGTTGGCATTGAAGAAGAGTATCAAGTTATTAATCCTGAAACGGGTGAGTTAACATCATATATCGCTGAATTTCTAGAACGAGATGCTGTTTTATTTAAAGATAGCATGGTTCCTGAATTCCTACAGTCTCAGTTAGAAGTAACTAGTAAAGTTTGTAAAAATATTCAACAAGCTAAAAAAGAAGTAATTCGATTAAGAAAAATAGCTTCGAAATTTGCACAAGAAAATGATTGTAACATTATTGCTGCCGGCACTCATCCATATTCACGATGGGAAGATCAAGTGCGAACTGACAAGGAAAGATATCGTGGTCTTTATGATACTATGCAATTTGTTGCAAAAAGATTATTGATATTTGGAATGCATATTCATATTGGTATTCCAGATCGTGATTTACGAATCGATGTTATGAATCAAATGAGATATTTTATTCCACATATTTTAAGTTTGTCTACTTCGTCTCCATTTTGGCAAGGAGAAGATACAGGATTTAAATCATATAGAGGTATTGTCTTTGAAGATTTACCTAGAACAGGAATTCCTGAAAAATTTAACTCTGCAAAATCATACGATAAATTTGTAGATCAGCTTATAGAAACAAAATGTATTGATAATCCTTCAAAAATTTGGTGGGATATAAGACCACATTATAAATTTCCTACTCTAGAATTTAGAATGTGTGATTCTACAACCAAAGTTGATGAAGTCATTGCTATTGCTGCACTGGTCCAGGCACTTGTTGCTACAATGATACATAATCGTGAACGTAATATTAGTTGGAGAGATTATAGAGATTCATTTATATATGAAAATAAATGGCGTTCAATGCGACATGGAATTGGTGGTAAAATGATTGATTTAGGATTAACTAAAGAATTAAGCAGTAAAAAACTTATCAAAGAAATGCTTGAGATAGTAGAAGAATCTGCTGAAATGTTAGGAACACAGAAAGAAATTGCTTATATCAATACTATCTTAGAAAAAGGCACAAGTGCTGATCGACAACTTGATATGTACAAAAAAACCAAAGACTTAAGTAAAGTGGTTGAAATGCTTTCAAAAGAAACACTTGAGCACTGCTAATATATGAATCCTTGTATTGTTCTGTTAAGTGGAGGCCTAGATTCTAGCACTGTACTTGCAATTGCAAATCAAAAATTTATAGTTCATACACTCTCATTTGATTATGGACAACGACATAAGTTTGAATTGGAGTCAGTAGAAAAAATTGTTAATCATTTTAATATTAACAATCATAAAACAATTACTATTGACTTAGCTCAATTTGGAAAATCAGCTTTAACAGACAATATTGATGTTCCAAAGAATGCTGAAATTGGCAAAGAAATTCCAATTACATATGTTCCTGTACGTAATACAATATTTTTATCATATGCATTAGCATATGCCGAAGTAAACAAGATTTATGATATTTTTATTGGTGTTAATGCACTTGATTACAGTGGTTATCCAGATTGTAGACCTGAATATATTGAATCATTTGAAAAAATGGCTAATCTTGCAACTAAATTCACACAAGAAAACAAAAAAATAAAAATCCATACTCCGTTAATCGATTTAACAAAGTCTAATATTATTATAAAAGGAACGGAACTAGGTGTTGATTATAGCATTACCCATTCTTGTTATGATCCATCTGTAGATGGTTTAGCTTGCGGAGAATGTGATGCTTGCATTCTTCGTAAAAAAGGGTTTTTAGAAGCCGAAATACCTGATCCAACTATATATCAATGAGTTACACAGTCAAAGAAATATATTTTACAATTCAAGGGGAAGGATTTCATACTGGAAAGGATGCCGTATTTTGTCGTTTTTCTGGATGTAATTTATGGTCAGGATTAGAAAAAGATCGATCAAAAGCTGTATGTGATTTTTGTGATACAGATTTTGTTGGAATCGATGGAGAAAATGGTGGTAAATACAAATCATATCATGATTTAATTAAAAAAATTGAAAGCTGTTGGCCAAAAAATAAAAAAGATAAATATGTTGTATTTACAGGTGGAGAACCATTGCTTCAATTAGATCAACAATTAATTAATGCATTGCATAATCATGGTTTCAAAATTGCTATTGAAACTAATGGAACTATCATCCCTCCAAAAGGGATTGATTGGATTTGTGTTAGCCCTAAGAAAAATGCCAATTTATTACTAAAGAAAGGTGATGAATTAAAATTGGTTTATCCTCAACAAAATTTTAATCCAGAACAATTTGAATCATTAGATTTTACTCATTTTAGCATTCAACCAATGGATGGAAAAGAATTGCAAAATAATATATTAAAATGTGTATCTTATTGCATAGAAAATCCATCATGGAAATTAAGTCTCCAAACACACAAAATAATTGGAGTAAAATAATATGCTTGCACTAACTAGAAAATATGAATTTCATGCTGCTAGAAAATTAACTAGCCTCCCAGATAATCATCCATGTAGCAAGATGCACGGACACACTTTTTCAGTTGTAATAAAATTGAATGGAGAACTGGATGAATCAAAGGGTTGGGTGATAGATTTTGCTGATATAGATAGTGTTTACCATAATGAAGTACAAACAGTTCTTGATCATAAATATTTAAATGATTTAGAAGACCTTTCAAATCCAACAACAGAACATCTTACTATTTGGATTTGGAAAAAATTAGCACCTCATTTAAAAGGATTAAGCGAAGTCACTGTCAGTGAGAGCAATGATTCTTCATGCACATATAAAGGAAATTAATAATGGCAAAAGCAGAAGGAAAAGAATTTAAGTTTGACACAGTTGATCATATCAAACCTGATTATTTAGAGACTTTTGAGTTTGATAGCAAAGATCAATACATAATAACAAAGACAAAAGAATTTAGTGCGGTTTGTCCTTTTAGTGGATTGCCTGATTTGGCAGAAATTATTATTGAATACTATCCTGATGGAGGAAAGTGTGTGGAGTTAAAATCATTAAAATATTATTTTATTAGTTTTAGAAATGTTGGGATCTATCAAGAAGCAGTAACACAGAGAATTCATTCTGATTTAAAAAAAGTTCTTAATACTAGTAGATTAAAAGTAACTTCTATATATAATACAAGAGGAGGATTTGACACTACTTGTATTGAAGGGGGTTTATAAAAAAATGAACAAAAAATTTCTTCTAAAAATTTGTTTGGTTGTTGGAATAACAATGTTTATCACTAATGATATTATGTATTATGGAGGAAAGTTTGATCAAACTTTTTGGGAGCATATTATTATTGCTGGTACTATTCTTGTTACAACTATCAATACATTATTTTTATATTGGAAAAATTAATGGATTATTTACAGAAACTATATAGAGCAATTATTCTTGATATAGAGTTATATGAAGAAGTTGAAGCTGATAAAACATTAACAAGACAAGCAATGATGACTGTCGCATTAATTGCGATTATTGAAGGAGTATTTCACTTAGGAGTAGGAAACAATGCCCCAATTATTGGTTTAAGTCAAGCTGTACTTGGTAGTATTACTAGATGGTTTTTATGGGCTTTCTTTATCGCATTTGTTGGAACTCGTATTCTTCCGGAACCAGAAACAGATTCTGATACAGGAGAGTTGTTACGTACTTTAGGTTTTGCCTATGCACCTGGGATATTCTATATTTTTTCTTCATTGCCAATTATTGGATTTTTTATTCAACTAATAGTTCCATTATGGCAATTAGCTTCTATGACAGTTGCAGTTAGACAAGCATTAGATTTTAGCTCAACAACAAGAGCAATAGGTGTGTGTGTTGTAGCATTTTTTCTTGCAGTATTGGCATTATTATTATTTATAGGTTTTACATCCTTCTTTATTGGAATTGCAGAAAATGCTAGCCCGATTGAAAACCCTTTAATTGGGGCTTAGTTTTTAACCTTTAAACTTTGGAATAATTTTTTTACCTTTTTCTACTTGAAGGAGCTTAGATATATATGAAAGATAAAATCTTAATTTTGATAACAGTATTATTAATTGGATGTAGTTCATCCGATACAATCAATCCTTATAACGATAATGGAGATAATAGTGATTCTGGAGGTTCAGGATCTGGAGGAAACTCTACTGATTTACCGGCAGGATTTACAAAATTCTTAGATACATATACTGATGTTTATGTGTCAGGTAATTATGTTGTTGTTGAAACAACTGGTATTCCGAACCATCAAAGTCCATATTGGGGAGCTGGACACCCTAATTATGCTTCACCTCACTCTGGAATGAGTGTCAATCCTAATATAATTAGTGCTCAAAATTTTAAATTTTATATTCCACTTAATCCAACTGCTTCCAATGTAGTTTCAAGTACACCTTTGGGACCGATAGGAGTATCGATAAGTGGGGTACCATTCTTTAATCAATATGCTGGACCTAATAATCAACCTCTTGATAATGAAATTGCATCATTTGATGCATATTATGGACATCCACAACAGACAGGACAATATCATTATCATTGGGAGCCAGTATATTTGACACTGGCTGACAATTCTATTTTAGTCGGCTATTCAATGGATGGCTTTCCTATTTATGGACCAACAAATCAAACTGATGGAAATTATCCAACTGATTTAGATGATATTAATGGACATACTCATGCTACAGATGAATATCCTGATGGTACTTACCATTATCATGCAACTTCAACAGTCCCTTATTTAATTGGTGGATATAAAGGTGTTGTAGGATCAGCAAGTGGTGGCGGATACTATACAAACTAAGATAGTAGCATTTCTTTATACGATTTTTCTATTTTCCTGTTCAGAAACAGTCATTATTCAAGAATCAGATTTGGTTAATGGAATGACAGTGCAACAATTTATAAGGGATAGTCAGTATACTGGAATAATCGAGATATACTACTCTGATAATCAATTAAAATCATTGCGTAAATATTCTGATGGAAAAAAATATGGAAAACATCAAGGGTGGTGGGAAAATGGCAATCAAAAATATGAATATTATTTTAAGAATGATCAAAATGTAGGTCAACATATGCAATGGCATTCCAATGGACAATTATTTATTGTTAAAAATTTTAAGAATGGTATAGAAGAAGGAGAACAAAAAGCATGGGATCAAAATGGAAATTTGATGTATAAGTATATTTATCACAAAGGAAGAAAGTATGGAATCCAAGGATCTATTGTTTGCAACGGAATGAATGAATTAGCGGAGGCAGATTGATTGAATTAAAAAATTATTCTAATGATTTTTTTGAGTTTCTTTTGGAAGCAAATAATATCAATGCACCAGAAGTGGGGTTTGTAGATGAACAGAGACTACAATTATTAATTGATCAGTCCAATTATTGTAAGATAGCATTCTACAATAATGTTCCTGCAGGTTTTTTATTGTGTTTGCCAGAAAATATTGAATATGATAGCATGAATTATGAATGGATATCAGAACGATATAAGAATTTTATGTATATTGATCGTATTTCTATTGTTAAAGAATTCCAAAGCAACAAATTAGGCACTGCTTTATATAATGATTTAATTGAGTGTTCAAAGAGAGAAAAATATGATCTTATTCTATGTGAAGTTAATATTTATCCTCCAAATCCTGGGTCGATAAGATTTCATAAAAGATTTGATTTTATTGAATGTGGTTCGCAATTTACGGAGGCCGGCAAAAAACAGGTCCAGTTTTTCTTTAGAGAATTATGATTAAAAATAAGAGGATATTTTATGAGCAATTTTTTACATGATTTACTTTTTCCAATCTTTTTCTTCACTGTATTTGTGTTTGCACATATTGCTTTATATGTAATGGTGTTTAAGGGAGATAAATCCAAATGAATAAAAAAACAAAAATTGTAAAGAAAAAACATCGTAAAGCTCGCTTGCGAATGAAAGCAAAACAGCGTGAACTTTTGAAAAATAAAGTTTCCACTTCACCAGTCGAAAAAACTCCAAAGGAAGAAACTAAAAAGAAAACAGCTACAAAAAAGACTGCTAAAAAGAAAACAGCTACAAAAAAGACTGCCACGAAAAAGAAAACCACCACAAAAAAGAAAACAGCCAAGAAAAAAACATCTTAACCATCAATGCATCAATCAAATACCACAATTGGGGTATTTATTGTATGTCTTAAAACATTATTTAGACACAAACGATATTTATACCTTCTCTTTTTTTCCATATTTTTTCCATTATATATTTTGATTAATAGATTATTCTTATTACTCGATTGTTTATTCATTCCAAGTATAAAAAATACAGTTGTTGATAATCCTATGTTTATTATGGGTTTTAATCGGAGCGGAACGACATTTTTTCACAAATTTTTATCCAAATCACAGCAATTCACAACTGCAATAGCTTGGGATATGGTATTCCCATCAATAATTTTAAGAAAATTATTGGGATTTCTTCCATTTATGCTTTCAAAAATGAGAATTGATAAAATTGAAGAGAAAAATAAAGGACATGAAGTAAAGTTAGATCAAGTTGAAGAGGATGAAATGCTATTATTTCTTCACAAACTTGATTCTAAATGGGTTACAAACAATCTAGCACCATGGATGCTATATGAATATAGAGATTTTTCAAGGAATATTGGTACTGACAGTCATAATAATATAAAACGTAATAAAGACTCTTTTTCTTTTTATAAAAATTTTTGGAAAAAACAAATATATTTACAAGACAATAAACCAGTATTATCTAAAGCAAATCCATTTGTATTTAAAATTGATTCACTCCTTAAGACATTTCCAGATGGAAAAATCATATTTATTGTGAGAGATCCTATCGAAACAATAGCATCTTATTTTTCTATGCAGGAAAAAATCAAGTATGGCAATACAATGACTGAAACTGAATTACAATTATATCGTGAAGAAGCATATAAAGAAATTATTGATTGGTACAAAGCAACTGAAGAAGCACAAAGCAAAATTGATCCATCCAATTTTGTTGTCTTAACATATAACGATTTGATTAATGATTTGAAAGGATCTATAGAAAAATGTTTTAGATTATCAAATCAATCAATTAGCGATGAATTTAGAGAAATTATAAATCAAAAAATTGCACAACCGTATGTTAAACCACATCAAAACAAAACAGTAATTGATTTTGGCTTCAGTCAAGAAAAAATAAGAGAAGATTTTGATTTTATATACCAAAAATATTTTAACAAAATTTAACCAAAGAATGTTTGCAAATTTTATCGCAAAAGTCTTAGTTTCAATACAATCTAATGAATAAAAAAATTATTTTAATATTAAGTCTATTAATTATTGGTATTTTAGGTAGAATTCTTCCTCATCCGCCAAATGTAACCCCAATTATTGCTATTGCTTTGCTTGCTTCACATGCATTTAAAAATAAATGGATTGCTATTTCAATTCCATTGGTTGGGATGTGGATTAGCGATTTAATGATTAATAATTATTTATATGCTGGCTATTATGATCAGTTTGTATTCTTTTCTACTGGCAGTTTATGGATTTATGGATCGATACTATTTATAGTATTGATAGGTAGGATATTAATAAAGCATATACGAATATCTACTGTTCTTTTATCTTCGCTTAGTGCTTCATTTTCATTTTTTATAATAACAAATTTTGGTGTATGGTTTTCAAGTATCATGTATCCCAAATCATTATTTGGTTTGATTGAATGTTATACACTTGCAATTCCATTCTTTGGAAATGCATTGATTGGAGACCTTATCTACTCTGTAGTATTATTTACGAGCTATAGTTTAGTTTTCTCAAATAGATTTGAACTAAATACAGTGGGGAATACAAAAATAAATTAGGTAATAATTAAGTATAGGTATTAGTTCAATAGCGTTTTATATTCTTCCCATTATAATTTTAATTATTAATTAACAAAGAGAGAAATATGAGTGACAAACAAAAAGGTACTGTAAAGTTCTTTAATGAAAAAAAAGGTTATGGATTCATCACGAAAGAAGATGGAAACGACGTTTTTGTTCATTTCACTAGCATCCAATCAGATGATGATTTTAAGACTCTTAAAGAAGGTCAAGCTGTTGAGTTTGATGTAGAGTCGGATGATAGAGGTGATAAAGCAGTCAATGTAACAGCTGGTTAGTTAATAATTAATTAATATTTTTTGTATTTTTAGGGTAAGATGCCTCAGTAGCTCAATTGGTAGAGCAGTGGCCTCTTAAGCCATTGGTTCAAGGTTCGAGTCCTTGCTGGGGTACAAATTTTATGAACCTGAAAGATAAAAATATAATTATTACAGGCGGTGCAAATGGTATTGGTAAAGCACTTGCAGATCGATTTCTAAAAGAATCTCCTAATTCCATACATCTTATAGATATTAATCCTGATGTTTTACATGTAGCTGATTCGATTGGAGCAGAAGCATATATTACTGATGTTGCTAATGAAGAACAATTTGCTATTGTATTGAATCAAATTATTAAAGATGTAGGATCTATTGATATCTTTTGTTCTAATGCAGGGGTAGACGGACATGGGACTTTAGATGCTGGTAATGATACATGGGATCACAATTGGCAAGTAAATGTTATGTCACATATCTATGCAGCAAGAATACTGATTCCTCACATGTTAGAAAACAAGGATGGATACTTCCTTTTAACTGTTTCTGCAGCTGGATTATTAAATATGCCTGGAGCAATGCCATATGCTACAACAAAACATGCAGCAATAGGATTGGCCGAAAATCTCTCTATTATGTATGGTAATCAAGGAATTAAAGTTTCTGCATTGTGTCCTCAATTAGTAGATACTAATATGTTACAAACTTCAAAACTACCTCCAGATGATCATCCGCTAATGATGGATGGAATTCTCACAACAGAGCAAGTTGCAGATTGTACTGTTGAAGGAATCAATGAAGAGAAATTTTTAATTCTACCTCACGAAAATGTGTTACGATATATTCAAGGTAAAACTTATGATTACGATAAATGGATTGAAGGAATAAAAAAACAGGTTGTAAAATTAAAATGAGAAATCCAAAAAATATTATAATGCGATTATTAGTATTTTTAAGATTCTTCTTTCCAGAATTAAGTAGATCAAACCAAATATTGTATCTACTTCAGTTTATTTTCTTTATTGCAAGTATTGTTTTAGCATGTCTTCATATAGATCGATTGAATTTTGTAGTTTATTTCTTAGGAGTCGCAGTTATTTGTTGTATGGGTATGCAATATATGCAATCAAATTCTTTTAAGATATAACTCTATTCTAACAATTTATTTATATCATCAATAAGATAACCTATATCGATTGAAGAAGTCCCATTGTAGATTCCTCTAATTTTTCTATTTTGATCAACCAATATAACATTCTCAGTATGAATTAGTTCATAATCAGTATGATTCTTGAATTCAGCAATTGCAAAGTATCCTAATTGTGCCATTGCTGTAATTTGTT
>JAYZKH010000005.1:0-3097 GCA_036163585.1 Fidelibacterota bacterium | reverse complement strand
TAATTGTTGCGGATGCGATTCAAGGTTTAATATCTATCAATCAAGAAGGTGTTTCTACAACCCTTACAATCAAGTCTGATTCGGATAATATTCCACTAGGATTTACAGATGATTTAGATATTGCAAGCGATGGAAAAATTTACTTTTCTGATGCTTCAGATAAATTTGGATACGGAGAAGACAGAATTGGTTTGATGGAACATACTCCAAATGGACGACTGTTAGTTTATGATCCAGAAACTAAAATTACTACAACACTGCTTGATAACTTATATTTTGCAAACGGTGTTGCTGTAAGTCCAGACGACTCTTTTGTTTTGTTTAATGAAACATTTATGTATCGAGTACAAAAATATTGGCTTAAAGGTGAAAAAGCTGGCACATCAGAAATTATTATTGAGAATTTACCAGGTTTTCCAGATAACATTTCTTCAAATGGGAAAGGAATATATTGGGTAGCTCTTTTTACAGTAAGAAATAATTTTATTGATGGAACAGCAGATAAGCCTTTTCTTAGAAAAGTAGCTTTGCGATTACCAGAGTCTTTACAGCCTCAGCCAGAACCTTATGCATTCGCTTTAGGCATTGATAGCAATGGAAATGTTTTATATAACCTTCAATACGGTGCAGAGGATGCATATTCCCCTATCACAAGTGTTAAACAATATGATGACTACTTATATTTTGGAAGCCTTACTCATCAAGGTTGGGGTAAAATAAAAGCACCAGAATGAAGATATCTAGCCCTGCAATTGTTTTAAAAACAACTTTATTTAAAGAATCCAGTATTATTGCTCGTTTATTTACACTGGAAAAAGGAAAACATTCTTATGTAATCAAAGCTGCAATGAGAGAAAAGTCTCCTTTAAAATCAATCTATCAACAATTAAATGAAATTCAAGTAAACTACATTCACAGCAACAAAAGACAGTTGCAACCAATTTATGATTCTAAGCTTTTGAATAGCTGGGACAATATTAATGCAGATTTAAAAAAAACCGTTCTTTCTTTGTCAATTATTGAAATAATAGATAAAGGTTTTGATGAAGGAGACAATGATGCAAACACCTATCATTTACTGAAAGATGTTTTATCATATTTTAATTCAGAAAAAAATCATCACAACGATGCATTCTATTTTTTTGTGTTACATTTGTTAAAAAATATTGGATATAATATCATCGAAGCCAAAGAACATCCAATAGTTAAACGACACTTGTCAAAGGAGGCACAGCTATTAGAACATATTCAGGAAATCTATGAGTCTGATTTTCTTACAAACGAAAATTCCAGAAACAACTTTAGTTATAATAAAAAGATCGTACCTAGCTTTATTTCCGATTTAATTAAATATCATTTACCAGATTTGAAATCTTTTGATGTAGCAAGAGAAGTTTTTCGATAGACTATTCTTCAACCTTAAAAACCTTCTCTCCAGGTTTTGCCATTTTTAGTTTTTCACGAGCAATTTTTTCAATATAATCTTGATCAAACTCTAATTTTTCAGACTCTTTTTTAAGATCAGAAATTTCTTTACGTAAAGAATTAATTTCTTGTTGAATATCAGACTTCTCTTTTTTTAATTCCCATAAACTCACTAAACCTCTATCGCTGAAAAATAATAATGAAACACAACCGCATAAAACGATAAGCAATAAAATGCTTGTTAATTGAGGCAGCTTTTTTTTCATTTGATAAAAGAGAAATTTTTACCAAATGTTTTTTTGGATAAGCTTTCTTCAATCCTCAACAATTGGTTGTACTTGCTAGTTCGATCAGTTCGACAAACAGACCCGGTTTTGATTTGGCCTCCACCCATTGCAACTGACAAGTCTGCAATAAAAGTGTCTTCAGTCTCTCCTGATCTATGTGAAATGACATAATTATAACCACTTTCTTTTGCCAAATTGATTGTTTTAATTGTTTCAGAAACAGTTCCAATTTGATTTAGCTTTATTAAGATACTGTTTATAGCATTGTTTTCAATTGCATATGATAATTTTTTTGGATTAGTTACTGTTAAATCATCCCCAACGATTTGTATTGAATCTCCCAATGCTTGAGTCATTTTTTTCCAGCCGTCCCAGTCATTTTCATCTAATCCGTCTTCAATTGAAATAATTGGGTATTGATTTATAAGATTTTCATAGAAATGAATCATTTGTTCATCATTTAAAATTTGATTTTCTAGACTTAAATGGTACTTACCCTCTTTGTAAAAGCTTGATGCAGCAACATCTAATGCAATAAAAACATCTTCACCAGGTTTATATCCACTTTTATTAATTGATTCTAATAATAGATCAATAGCATGTGCATTTGATTTGAGCTTAGGAGCAAAACCTCCCTCATCTCCTACTGTTGTGGACAAACCATTATTTTTTAACCCTTTTTTTAGTGTATGAAAAATTTCTGTCCCCATTCTTATTGAATCAGAAAAAGAACTTGCCCCACAAGGGAATAACATTATTTCTTGTATATCAGCTCCTTGGTCTGCATGCATTCCACCATTTAAAACATTAATCATTGGTATAGGCATAATTGAACTTTCTTTATTTAAATAGCGATAAAGAGGATAGTTATAAAATTTTGCTGCAGCAGTAGCACATGCCATGGAAACTCCTAATATAGCATTTGCACCACATTTACTTTTATTTTCTGTCCCATCAATTTCTAACATTAGATTATCAATATCTTCTTGTTGGTCACAATTTTTACCAATGAGTGCTGGTTGTAATATATCCAAAACATTCTCAATTGCTTTATTTACTCCTTTGCCATTAAATGCTCTACTGTCATTATCTCTTAGTTCAAGAGCTTCAAATTGGCCGGTCGAAGCTCCAGAAGGTACTGCAGCTCTTCCAGAGCAATTTCCAACATTAACCTCTACCTCAATGGTTGGATTTCCTCTCGAATCTAAAATTTGTCGAGCATGTAATTTTCGTATTTTTGGACGATTTTCACTCATGTTTCAATTTAATCCTTTTGTTTTGTTATAATAAAAGATTTCATAAAAAGGTTGATTTTGTGCAAAAATAGGGATTATTATTATAAAAATATGTAAATATGAAACTTTTAAACAAAAAAAAGCATATTG
>JAYZKH010000004.1:0-22855 GCA_036163585.1 Fidelibacterota bacterium | reverse complement strand
CTGGTTTGCCTTCAGATTCATTCTTCTTCTTAGGATTTCTCCCACAAAAGAAAGGAAGAAAAAAGAAAATTTCTTTTTTAAAGAGTTTAGATAATACTATAATTATATTTGAGAGTCCTCATCGTTTGTTAAAAACATTGAAGGAGTTGCATAACGAATTAGGAGAAAGACCAGTCGTTGTTGCAAGGGAACTAACAAAATTATATGAAGAGATTGCACGAGGAAAATTTGAGAGTGTAATTGAACATTTTGAATCAAAAAAAGTAAAAGGTGAAATAGTAATTATTATTGGGAGAAATGATGACAGAATCTACTTCTAAAGGAAAATTTATCACATTTGAAGGCATTGATGGTTGTGGAAAGACTACACAAGCAGAAATGCTATTAGAACTGTTAGAAAAAAAAGAATTGTCAGTCAGTTTTATAAGAGAACCAGGAGGAGACCCAATTTCTGAATCAATTCGTAAATTATTATTACATGCGGAAGAATCTATGTCTGATAGAGCAGAAGCATTATTAATGGTTGCAAGTAGAGCACAGTTAACAGATAAGGTAATTCTTCCTCATTTACTTAATGGGAGATGGGTGATTGGCGATCGTTATGCTGACTCTACACTTGCTTATCAAGGGGGCGGAAGAGGATTAAGTGCATCTGCCCTTGAAAGTATGAATAATTTTGGAACATATACCCTCAAACCAGATTTAACATTTTTTATTGATATATCTGTTGAAGAAGGAAATGAACGAATGTCAGTTTCTAGAGATAGAATTGAGAAAGAAGGAACAGAATTTCAACAGAGAGTTCGTGATTTTTATCTTAATTTGCAACAAAAAGAACCAGAACGCGTTATTTTGATTGATGGACACAAATCAATCAATGATATTCATAGCGAAGTATGGTCTGTTGTAAGTGAAAGATTACTATGATGAAAAGATTTAAAAGATTATCCTTTATCTGTCTAATAATCGCAATTTCTTTTTTTGGATTATTACGTAGTCAGCAGCTTGATATTTACCGTGAAATTGCAAGATCACAACAGCAAATTATGACAGTATATAAATACCTTGTTACTGAATATGTTCATGAATTAGATATTCCTCAATTAACATCAAAGATTATCAATTCTATGTTAGAAAATTTTGATCCATATACAGAATATTATGAGGAAAAAGATCTAGAAGATTTAAATATAAAGACTACTGGTGAATTTAGTGGAGTAGGCTTGCAAATATATATGTATGAAGGACAATTGACAGTAGTAGGACCAATTGAAGGTTCACCTGCTTTTCGTGCTGGAATTTTTACTGGAGATAAAATTACTCATATAGATGGAGTAGAAACTGATGGAATGGAACTAAAAGATGCTACAAACCTAATTAGAGGGGAAAAAGGTACCGATGTAATATTAACAATTAAAAAACCAATTACAGATGCAGTGCATGACTACACCATTAATCGTGATATTATTGCAATTAAAGATATTCCATATTATGGCATGGTTGACCCAACTGTTGGATATTTACGAGTAACTAATTTCTCTGAAAATACACCAAAAGAAACAGCTAATGCTTTTCTATCATTGATGGATCAAGGAGCAAAGAATCTTATTATAGATTTAAGAGACAATCCTGGCGGTTTATTATCTTCTTCTCTAGATATGTTAGATTTAATGTTGCCAAAAGGGTTAGATATGGTATCTACAAAAGGACGCACTGGGAAAGTCTTAAGAGACTACAAATCTATCAATAGAACACTTTTATCAGATGATATTGATATTACTGTCCTTATTAATGAAGGAAGTGCATCTGCAAGTGAGATTGTTGCTGGAGTGTTACAAGACCATGATAGAGCAGTTATTGTTGGATCAAAATCATTTGGAAAAGGTTTGGTACAGTCTGTGATTGCAATTGATAATAGCTCTGCTCTAAAAATTACTAATTCAAAATATTATATTCCAAGCGGTCGCGGTATACAAAAAAGAGAATATATTGATAAAGATTTATTAGCAACAGAACACAGTGTAGAAGATTCTCTCTTTACAACAAAAGGTGGACGCAAGGTTCGTGGCGGCGGAGGAATTACTCCAGATATCTTAATTGAAAATAATGAACAATATCCATTAGCAAATGCAATATATAGAGATGGAGGATTTTTCCGATTTGCACAACAAACAAGCGATCAATACACTTCTTTCGAAGAAGTTTCTAATGATCCCAATCTCATGAACAAATTTGGAGATTTTATTAAAGAGAATGATATCTCAGGATATGTTTCTGGAGAAAATGAGTTAGAAGAAGCAAAAGAAAAACTTGTTAAAGAAGACAATAAAAATATTTTCTTAAATAATGCATTCAGTGTTATTGAAAATCAAATTAAAAAATCACAATCAGCTATGTTAGAAACTGAGGGTGACTTTATTGAAAAAATGTTATTAGGTTGGTTCGCATTTTATTATGGAGGAGATAAAGGGAGATATGAATTCATTCTTCAAGATGATAAAGCGGTACAAAAATCTTTAGAAATTCTTCTTGATGACACATTATATACATCAATATTAAGTGTTCCAGAAGAACAACAAATTGTATCAGTAGAAAACTAAAAACCTATGGCATCTGAATCACATGCTGGTTTTCTAATTAGTTCTTTCTTAAGAGGAAAAAATGTGTCAACTATCTTTACTTTATGCGGTGGACATATTTCACCCATTCTAGTAGGATGCGAAGAAGAAGGCATTGATATTGTTCAAGTCAGAGATGAAGCATCAGCCGTATTTGCAGCAGATGCAACTTCAAGAATTACAAATACAATTGGTGTTGCAGTTGTAACTGCAGGTCCCGGTGTTACAAATACAATGACAGCAATTAAGAATGCACAATTAGCACAATCTCCATTGTTATTAATTGGTGGTGCAGCAGCAACTCTATTAAAAGGGAAAGGATCTTTACAAGATATTGATCAATTAAAATTAATGAAATCTCATGTAAAGTCTGCTGTATCTGTGAAAAAAGTTAGAGATATTGTGCCTGTTTTAAATAATGCAATTAATTGTGCTTTTTCAGATGTGCCAGGCCCTGTATTTGTTGAGTTACCTATTGACTTACTTTATTCCGAAGAAACAATAAAAAAAGAATTTGCTTCTCAAGCATCATCTAAAACATTTCTTGATAGAATATTTAAAAAATATGTTCAATATCATCTAAATGATATCTTTGCTGTAAAAAAATCATATATAAGACTTAATAAGAAAAAAATTAGAAATGCAAATCAATCATCTATTGATAAAGCATCTATTGCTATTCATCAATCAACTAAACCTGTCATATTGCTTGGAAATCAAGCAGTACATAATAAGGAATATCTAGATCGATTTGTTAAGGGTTTAAAAAAGCTTTCTATTCCAACATATACTTCAGGAATGGCACGTGGTTGTCTTGGAAAAGATGATACATTTTTTTTCCGTCATAATCGTAAGCATGCATTAAAAAATGCAGATTTAGTTGTTACAGTTGGTGTTCCGTTAGATTTTCGTTTAGGATATGGTTTTTCTATTAACAAAGATGCAAAGATTATTGCATTAAATAAAAGCAAGGAAGATTTAACCAAAAACAGGAAACCCTATTTAAAACTACAGGGCGATCCTTGTATTAGTATTTATGAAATCGCTAAAGTAATTAACAACACAGTAAGCTGTGACTCATGGTTGCAAGAACTGCAAACAATGGAACAAAAAAGAGATGCTGAAATTTTATCTCAGGCAGAAGTGTCTACTGATTTTGTTAATCCTATAAAAGTATGTACAACCATCAATAATGTCTTAGATAAAGATAGTATCATCATTGCAGATGGTGGAGATTTTGTAGGGACAGCATCGTATATATTACGTCCACCACATCCTTTAAGTTGGTTAGATCCAGGACCCTTTGGAACATTAGGTGTAGGTGGAGGATTTGCACTGGGAGCAAAAAGTGCATTACCAGATAAGGAAGTATGGATTATTTATGGAGACGGTGCCTCTGGATTTAGTTTAGCAGAATTTGACACATTTGTTCGACATAAACTTCCTGTGATTGCTGTAGTGGGGAATGATGCTTCTTGGCAGCAAATTGCTCGCGAACAAGTTGATATGCTTGGAAGTGATATCGGCACCAACTTGAATGATACCGATTATCATAAAGTAGTAGAAGGATATGGAGGAAAAGGATTTTTAGTTACAGAACCTTCACAATTACACGATGTATTGTTAGAAGCAAAATCCATTGCAAAAATGGGAACCCCTGTCTTAGTTAATGTTCGCATTGGCAGAACGGATTTTAGAAAAGGATCTATATCCGTATAATGAAAGTATTTAAGCTTATTACAATCATTCTTATGGCTTATTTCTATATTAATGTTGGAATAAAGCATTTTATCGATCCAGACTGGTTTTTGCAGATCTATCCACCATTCTTACCATTTGGACTTGCAGCCGTCTATATTAGTGGATTTTTTGAAGTATTATTTGGAGTGATGTTGCTTATTCCAAAAACAAGGTATTATGCAGGTTGGGGGCTTATTGCACTATTAATTGCTGTATTTCCAGCAAATATCTATCTTGCATATACCAATGGAGCTGCAATGGATATTTCTGCTGCAGTAGCATGGGGAAGACTTCCATTTCAAGCATTATTTATCGGATTAGCATATTGGCATTCTAGAGATGTTTGAAAAACTATTAAATAAGGTTATGCATTTTTTTGCTTGGTTAATTATTAATTCAAAAGAGGAATAGGAGTTAAAATGTTTAAAAAGATTATTTTATCAATAATATTATTTGGAGCTGTTTTTGCAAATGATAAACAAAAAGTGGTTTTAATCACTGGTACTGCACATGGTATTGGGAAATCTACTGCTCAATACTTAATTGATAAAGGGCATATTGTTTATGGCGGAGATATTCTTGTTGAAGAGAATTTATATCTCAATGATATTGGAGGAGTGGCATTAGAAATGGATGTTACTAAGCAAAATCATGTAGAAAATGCTATCAATCAAATTATTGCGGAGCAAGGAAGAATAGATGTTTTAGTGAATAATGCCGGGATTGCTGTTGGCAGTGCTATTGAAGATGTATCAATGGAAGATGCATTATATCAATTTGAAGTAAATTTATTTGGTATTGGGAGAACCGTTAAAGCAGTATTGCCTCACATGAGAGCTCAGGGAAGCGGAACTATTATCAATATTTCTTCAGTGTTAGGGAAAGCATATAATCCTCTTTATGGATGGTATGTTTCATCCAAACATGCTCTTGAAGGTTGGTCTGATGTGCTTAGATTAGAAGTTGAACAGTTTGGAATAGATGTAGTAATTATTGAACCAGGTATGATTAAAACAAATATTGGCAATGCTTCAGCAAAATATTTCGAAAAATATAGCAAAAATTCGGAATATGGAAATTTCTATGGTTCTCCTGATGACACAGAGGAAAACAGTTTTGACGATTATTCTGATCCCATTGTAATTGCAAAAGTTATTGATAAAGCTATTGATGCTAAAAATCCTAAAACAAGGTATTCAGCAGGTGCATATAGTTGGATTCTTTTGACAATGAGAAGTATATTGTCCGACAGATGGTTTGACAAATTAATCGTAAAAGTTACTGGTTGAACTATAATTTGAAAATTGGGGCGATTAGCTCAGTTGGTTAGAGTACCTGGTCGACATCCAGGGGGTCACTGGTTCGAATCCAGTATCGCCCACTCCAAAAAAAAGGCCAGTAAAAACTGGCCTTTTTTGTAATAAATAAAGAGTTATTATCTCTTATTTGCTGGTAAGAAGTTTCTGTAAATCCCCAAGTCAGTATGTTTGTCTAATAGACTGTGGAAATATTTCCAGTAATCTCTTCTATTTTCACCAAATGCTTCATCTTCTAAAACACCATTTCCAGCATCATTCATATCTTCTAGTGATGCATATTCGGTGATATAGTACACAGGCAATGAACCTGCTTCAATTGATCCTGACCACAAGTGAGTTAACACTTTTTGACTGATAATTTTAGGATTTTTCTTTACAACTTCATCAGCATACTTTTTCATCATTTTTAAACGTTCTTCTGATGAACCGCCTTCAACTTCATTCATTGGTTTCCAGTATCTAATTCCTACAGAAACAACAGATCCACCAACAAGATTTTCTTCACCAGTTATTTCCATTGTATTCTTCTTTTCAAGAGCTCCCCAATGTTCTAATAGATGAACATCTTCATGGTAAGATTGAAAATGTCTATTATAATTTGAAACAGCAGCTACTCTTTCTTCCTGATTGTTCCATGCTAGATTATTAATATTGTTAAATCCAGCATAATCAGTTGCATCTCCCATATTCTTAAATTCACCAAGTATTAATACTTCTGAAACATCACCTGTCCAGAAATGAGTAAGAAACATTGAAGCCATTAGTTTTCTAGCCACTCTATTTCTTTTTGTGTGAAATTCTATTACATCGGCTGTTCTATCACTCCATGTAAGTTCACTTCCTGATAGTGGCTCCCATTTATACTTTGATATAGTTACAACTGTATTTCCATCAGTATATTGAGAAAAAGCTATTGTTGTAAACATAGCTATTAATAGTATTTTTTTCATATACACCTCTTTTTTATTTTGATTGAGAGTTATTCTCAAAATCTTAATAATAAAATAAAGACATAATCTTAGAAAAACATTAGGAAAGTGTTTATTTTAACAATTAATTTGGTCAGTTATGCGATTAGAAGACTTAATTAACCTCATTCCTTCAGAATCACTACTTAGAAGAATACGTTCTTTTCTTATGACTCGATATGCTGATTTAAGTATTCGAGATAAAAAAAGGAAAGAGTTCGAATCGCGACGAAAAGCAAGAGTTGAACCTCATATAGTTTCATTTTTTTTCCAATCAAATGATCCATATTCAGCATTTGCTGCACAATTTCTTCATCAAATACAATCTGCATACAATATTAAATTAAGAATTTATCTGGTAGGGAGTGAAGGATACGATGCACTTCCAGAGCCTGAAATGTATCGAAAATATGTAATCAAGGATGTGCAAAAAATTGCTCCATATTATGGCATTGATTTTTCAGGAACTCATATTCCTACCATTGATCAAAACAATGCATTTTTAAGCCATTTATGTAGTTTAAATCAAAATGAATTAATTCGTGATCTCCCTGATTTGAGTTTGAAATTCTGGAGAGGGGAGTTTATAGGAAATTCATCATCTAAAAACAAAGTTAAAAATATTCTGAATCAAGGAAATAAAAAACGCGATGAATGTGGACATTATTTAGGATCCATTTTTAACTATGGAAAAGAAAATTATTGGGGAATTGATCGTATTAACTTATTGTTAGAACGATTAGATGATTTAGGAACTAATAAATCAGGTTCATTACGTATTAACCCAAAACTAGGGAGACATACCAAATACAATATGTCAGATGTAAAGCTTGAGGTATTTTTCTCTGCCAATAGCCCTTACAGTTATTTGATATTTGACAGGGTAAAGAAATTAAAAGACAAATATAATATTCCTATTGTAGTAAGGCCTATCATGCCAATGTTGATGCGTAATATGAGCATTTCTAGAAGAAAAGGTTTTTATATACTATCTGATACTGCACGCCTTGCTGAAAAATTAGATATTCCTTTTGGAAATATTAAAACCCCAATTGGGTTTCCTTTAAAAAGAATGTATTCATTGTTTCCTTATGCAAATGCTAAAGGAAAAGGATTAGATTATCTACAAAAATGCATGGAAGCAATTTTTGCAACTGGGATAGATGTGAGTTCTAAAGCATTTTTACACCAAACATGTATTGATTTAAACTTAAATCCTGATAATGCATTTACACATTTAGATTCAAAAAATTGGGAATCAAGTTTTGAGAAAAATCGATTGGCGATGTATAGAGTAAATTGTTGGGGGGCACCTACTTTCAAATTATTTCATAAAAGAAAGAATATTTTATCTACATGGGGACAAGATCGCATTTGGCTTATTGAAGAAGAGCTAAAGAAGTTGTAGATTATATATAAAATTAGGAGGATTTAATGACTTTAAAACAATTAGATAGCCAATTAGATAAATTTCATCTTCTAAAACATCCTTTTTATGTTGCTTGGGAAAAAGGGGAATTAACTCAAGAAATCTTACAAGATTATGCTGAACAATATTATCAACACATCAAAGCATTTCCTAGATATATCAGTGCTACACATTCAATGTGCGATGATATAGAGCAAAGGAAAATATTATTAGATAATTTGAGTGATGAAGAAGATTTTTCAAAAGATCACCCGATGCTTTGGAAGCAATTTGCATTAGCAGCTGGAGCAAGCGAAGAAAGTATAGAGTCAGTAGAACAAGAATATTTTACATCAAATCTGATTGATAATTTCTTCCGTTTGTCTCGTTCTTCTTATGCAGAAGGACTTGGTGCATTATATGCATACGAACGTCAAGTTCCTGAAATTGCGGAAACAAAAATAAAAGGATTGGTAGAACACTACAATATTTCAACTGATGAAGGTTTAGAATATTTTGTAGTGCATAAAGATGCAGATGTAGAACATCGCGAGCAAAGTGCAATGCTAATGAATCAATTATCTGATGAAGAACAAATTCTTGCTAAAGAAGCAGGAATGTCAACTGTAAAAATGTTGTGGGCATTTTTATCAGGTCTTTGTGATAAATACAACATTAAAGCATAATTTATCCTTTGAATTAGATCAAATTAATGTTATTATTCGTCTAATATTTATGAATATAGACGATATTAAAAAGACCATCACAATAGTTCATGACTATCCCATTCCTGGAATTATATTTAGGGATATTACTACACTTTTAGAAGATCCTGAGGCATTTAAAGCCACAGTAGATATTATGATAGAAAAAGTTTCTAATTTATCTTTTGATCGTGTGGTAGGAATTGAATCAAGAGGCTTTTTTTGGTCTGCTCCTATTGCATATGCATTATCAAAACCATTTGTATTGGCACGTAAGCCAGGCAAACTTCCTCGTAGAACTGTAAGTAGAGAGTTCATCTTAGAATATGGTAGAAATAGTGTTCATATTCATGCAGATGCTATCCAAAAAGGAGAAAAAATATTAATCGTTGATGATTTGATTGCAACAGGAGGGACTGCAATCGCTACTGCTGAGTTATGCATTGAATTAGGTGCATCTGAAGTACATACTCTTGCTTTGATTGATTTGCCAGAATTAGGGGGCTCAAAAAAAATAAAAGAACAGTTTGGAATAGTAGAGACTTTAATCAACTACTAATTGAAACGAATCTCTGTCAAAAAGCGAGAAGAATTGTGCAAATTTCAATTTGCTTCCATCAATAACTAAATCTCCATCTTTTATTGCTTGTTTTGCATCTGCAAGCCCAACTGAAATTCTTTTCCATATCATTGTGTCCACAGTTGCTTTTGCATCAGCATCATCAGGGATATTTTGAGTAATTTCAATAATACTATTTCTTAATATCATTCCAAATGTTTGACCAGTATCAGACATGGTAAAACCAATCTTTATTGATTTTCCACTTGCTTTTTCATGGTTAAGACGTGGTGGCATTGCATTAAAGAATGTCTGAATAGGAATTCTTTCAATTTGACCATCTGTTGATTTGTATTGTTCATGCGGAGTAATAAGTCCCATTATTTCATAAGCATCTGACAAATACCAATTACGTGCAATAGGATTAGTCTCTTCTTTACCTAGAACTATTAAAGTATTTCCATATAATTCTTTAATAGTCTTGTCATTAGGGAAGTTAGAAAAACCAATTTCACATAATTCCGCTGCCCATTGAAAATCTTCATTATCATTAGCCGTTTTTATTAAATCAATCAGTGCTTCTTTAGATCCAATAATATTTAACAATCTTTTATTGCGTTCCTTATCAGATAACGGTTCAAGGTTTATTGCTTTTCCATCAAAGAATCCAATATAACCATTATATACATTGCGAATACTCCAACTTACTTTTCCATATTTTTCTTCTAAGTCAAAATTTTCTTTAAAGAAAGCAGGGTATTTAAATTCTTCAACCAGTTCATCTGGAGTTTTACCTTGATTCATTCCTCTTATTGAATAATCATGAATATATTGTACAGCATCTCTATAAATAGTTAATCGATTATAAACTTCTTCTTTTCCAGATAAATATGGCCCATGACAACTAATTAAATATTTTGGATTGTAAGCACGCATTTCATCTACTGATTTATACCATTTATATGTATCTCGATAAGAACTACCACGAATAGTATATAAATTAGGGAAACGCATATAATAGTTGTCCCCAGAAACAACTACTTCTTTGTCAGGATAGTATAGAATAATCTGATCATCTGTTTCCCCAGGAGAATGGGTAACCTCTAAAGTTATTCCTGCAACTGTTATTGTACTTATTTTTTCTTCTAAAAGATCTGTTGGATAAATAATTGGAGGTTGTACAAAATCCCATCCAAATGCAGTGCCTAATCCATGTCCCCACTCCTGTACATCGTCTGGAAGAAAATATCCAAATTGTTTCATCCCTCTTTTTGTCAAGATGGGTCTTAATAGGTTCATAGAATCATCAAATCCTTTTTCAAAAGTTTTATGTGCATATACCTTGGTATCTTCTTCAAAGAATGCTTTTGTTCCTCTCCAATGATCTGGATGAGAATGGGTATAAAAAATACCTTTAATTGGTTGATCAGATATTTTTCGAAATTCGTCAGCAATTTCAGATGCAACAGCATAACTTTCTGTGGTATCAATAATGATATTACCACCATCCCCAACAATTAAAATGGAGTTTGCTAATCCATATCCAATTGCCACATACACATTATCCACAACCTGATATACTCCTTTTTCAGAATAAAACTCATCTTCCATGCTAATGTTTTCATTAAAAACATGAACAGGGGGTTCTATTTTTTCTTCGCTAGAGCAGGCAACAATAAGTATTAGAGCAAGGGCAAAAAATGATTTGTTTTTCATGCACAAATATACATTATAATAAATAAAATTTTTAGATAAATTAACCTGTGGTAAATAGCGGATACCTAAAAAGCCTTCTAGTACAATTACTGTTTATCCCATTACTTGGGCTAGCTATTCTTTTTTTTAAAGGAGGAACAATTGATGACCCAACAACAGTAGGGTATTCATTTTATGGTAATTTTATTAGCGAACTTGGAGCATTTACTGCACACAATGGTGAATTTAATAGTCCCTCCATATTCTTTTTTATCGGAGCTATGTTATCTGTTGCAATAGGGTGTGCCTTATTTTTTATAGAAGAGAAAAAACTATTAGATCCCACACAGAATACATTTGTCTTTGCCAAGATAGGCACATTTTTTGGAATATTAGCTGCTATTTGTTTCGGATTAGTCGCTATTCCGTTTGATGCTTTTGAAGGAAGCAAAATGGTTCACACTTATGCTGCACAATATGCATTCAGATGTATTTTGTTAGCATTAATTTTTAATGGCATTGCAATTATATTTGATCCAAAGTTTCCTACAATATTTGGAGCATTAAATATGTTAGCTTCTTTTGCTGTGGCGAAACATTCTGTCGATATGTATTTAAATGATTTTTATAGCGGATATATTCCATTATCAGATGTGATTCTTTCTCAGAAGATAGCAGTACTTTCTCTTATGGTGTGTTTTATTGCACGTATCATTGGAACAAAATTTATATTAGAGAAGTTAGGTAGGGTATGAGCCATATATCTTTTTTTAATGGAAAATTTATACCAACCAATGAAGTTGAACTTAATTTCCTAGATAATTTTCTAACTGTAGTACGTGGCTATCAAGTATTTACATTTTTAAAAACGACGAATCAAGGACAACCTATTTTTTTAGATCATCATATTGATAGATTGTTCAATAATGCTCAAAAGATGAACATGATTGTTAAAGAATCAAAGGATAGTGTTAAAAATTTAGTTTCTGAAACATTAAGCAAAAATGATTGTTCTAATCAAGAATGCAGTATAATGATAACATTTTTAGGTGGAAAATCAGTAGATAGTTCTGGGTTAATTACTGAAGACCCACCACATTTATTAATTCTTATTACACCTGCTAGGAATCATTCGCAAGAATTTTATGATAATGGTATATCAGTTGGTATTTTTGAACATGCAAGATCAAATGCCGATCTAAAAGCACCAATGACTTATGCTGCAGCATTGTTTGCACAAAATACTTTAGTTAAAGATGGGACATATGATGAAGTGTTATATACAGACGGAGATAAAGTGTTAGAAGGGACAACTTTTTCATTTTTTATTATTACACATGATGGAGTTGTAGTTACTTCAAAAGCAGATGGATCTATACTAAGTAGTATTACTCGTCTTGTCTTATTAGATATTTTAAAGAATAATCAAATTGATGTAGAAGAAAGAGATTTGACATTAGATGAAGTATATCAATCTAGAGAAACATTCATTGCTTCATCAACTCGTGATGTTATACCTGTTATTTCTGTTGCAGATACTGTTATTGCGGATGGAAAGGTAGGGAACTTAACAAAAAGAGTAATGGATTTGTACCAATCAGAGTTATCAAAAATAAAATCTAATTGATTTCTAATAATTTATCCGTAAGATATATAGGCGGGAACAATTGATACATACTCTCGTTTATATTAATAAGATAACAACATAAGGGTTTAGTAAAATGAAACATATAAGTTTAGTTTTATTATTCAGTTTTTCTATTTTTTCATGTGCTGCTCCTGCTGCATCTGCAGCTAGTAATGATTTCACATTAGGGAAAGTACAATCTCAATTAAAAGATGGTATGACAGGTTCACAAGTTATTGAGCTGTTTGGGTCACCTAATTTAGTGACCAGTAGAAAAGATGGCGGAGAAACTTGGACATATGATAAAATATCTCGAGAAGCAGAAGCCTCTGAAGTTGCTGGATTAGGTGCAGGTTCAAGCGGAAGATTCTTTGGTATTTTTTCAGGAGGTCGTAGCAAAAGTTCTGTATCAAATAAAAATTTAACTTTAATAGTTGTATTTGATGAAAATGGTGCTGTTGTTGATCACAAATACCAAAGTGTTAAATACTAGCCTACTTCTTATCTAATGATTAGAAAAATTGCAATTTATCTTCTTATTGTAAGTCACATATTTGTTGTGAGCTGTAGTAGCTCTGCACCTAAGCCTTCAACAACAGTAAAGCGTGCAATTGAAACAAGGGAATATAGTGTGGATTTTGATACACTAATGAGGGCTTCAATTGGAGTATTGCAAGATTTAGGATATACTATCGATGTTTTAAATGATAGCTATGGTCTTATCACTGCTTCAAAACAAACGACAAATGAAAAAGGTAGATCTAACGATAAAGATGATGATAAAGTAAGTGCAGGAGAGGTAATATTAGGTGCACTTGCTGTTATTACTCTAGTAGCTATGTTTAAAAATAGTGATGACGATGATGACAGTGGCGGTGACTGTTTCTTCTGCGGAGGTGGAGGATCTAGCGATGACGAAGGTCCTAATGTATATATTTTAAAAACAACGATGAATGTTACTCAAGGGTCCGAAGATCCAATTTCTAGCTCTATTCGTGTAAATTTTGAAGCGAGCATGGAACGTGGAGGAAAAATAAAATATGCAGGTACTCAGTATTCAAGTGAATTCTTTCAGTCTTTTTTTGGTGCACTTGATAAGTCTTTATTTTTAGATGAAAACTTAGATACAGATGAAGCTATTACAGACGAAGAAAAAGTTTCAAACGGAGTTGCAGTAGTAGCCAATTAAACAACTTCTAATTAAGTATAATTTTTCTTATACTTTATAACACAAATCATGGGTATAAGACAATTAAAATATTTTTTCTTAGGGGTTTTACTTTTTTCGATTGTTTTTCCATCGTCTGGAAGAAAAAGCCATTCTTCTGAATTATTGAACAGAGGACGAACTATTCCTATTGCTTTATCTGAAAATTTTCTAGTAACAGCAAGAACATTCTCAACTCTTATTCCAAGAACAGTAGATATATATGATTTGTATAATGGAATAGGTTCTTTACAAAAAACTGCAGAAATCACTGCTCCATATCCAAGTGTAGGAGATGATTTTGGTTTTAGCATTGCCTTGCATGAGGATTATTTATTGATTGGAGCTCCTGGATCAAACAATGGTCATGGGGCTGCATATTTATATCATAAGAATTATGCAGGAAATTGGGCACTCATCAAGACATATGAAAACCCAAATCAAGAAGTATTTCAAAAGTATTCTCAAAAATTTGGTTATAGTGTTGCTTTAAATGATAAATATATTGTTATTGGTTCTCCATTCTATAATGATGGAAATGTATTTATTTATGACTTTAATCCAGAAACACAAGATTTTGCATATCAGAATACTCCATTTGAAACAATTGATGTACGTAATCTAGGAGATGTAGAAGGATGTTATGAAGTTGGTCCAGATAAGTTTGGATTTGGTTTATCTCTTTCTTTCAATAATAACAAACTGCTTATTGGATCATTAAAGAATTTTGTTTACTTAACTGAATTTAAAAATGGCATTATAAGTGGAACAGAAATCAAAGTCCCTGAAACTGAAGGAGAACAAGAGTCTTTTGATTCAGGATTTGGAAAATCAGTACATGTTAGCAATTCTGCTCTTTATGTAAGTGCATTAGGATCTGATGAAGGAAGAGGAAAAGTTTTTGTATATCCTTATAGCGATTCGTCTAATAAAACTGATGAAAACCCTTGGACAAATTATTATACCATTCAACCACAAGATTTATCAAATAACAGTCATTTTGGATATCAAATAAGTGAAATGGATAATCATTTAGCAATTACTACTTTCAATCAATCAAAAGTTTATCAGTATACAAGAAATGAAAAAAACAATCGATTTGATCTCAATCAAACTATTACAAATGATGAATACAATAAAAGTGATCATTTTGGTAGAAATATTGCATTATTAGATGATGGTTTTATAACAGATGCATATTATGCTGATGAATTGATTTTATACAATGACATTAATCGTGGATCTATAAATAGTTTATCTACCAAAGCTGAAGTATCATCCATTAAAAATAAAATTGAATGTACAGGAGGGGTTGCTGGTTCATATGAATGTAATGAAGTTGATTTAATGGCTTATATGGATAAAACTGATATCGGAGGAAGCAATAATACTAGTTTAAATGATATTTGGGGATGGACAGACCCTACTACTCAAAAAGAATATGCTTTAGTTGGATTAAGTAATGGAACTTCATTTGTAGATATATCTGATGCAGAAAATCCAGTGTATTTAGGCCGATTACCAACTCATACTAACAATTCCACTTGGAGAGATATTAAAGTATATAATAACCATGCTTTTATTGTTTCAGAAGCTAGCGGTCATGGTATGCAAGTATTTGATTTAACAGAATTAAGAAATGTGACAAATTCTCCAGTTCAATTTACCGCAACAGCACATTATAGCCAATTTGGTAATGCACATAATATTTTTATCAATGAAGATACTGGTTTTGCATATGCAGTAGGAACAAGTACTTGTGGGCCTGGAGGCCTACATATTATAGACATTAGCAATCCAGTTGCTCCTGCAAAGGCAGCTTGTGTTTCTGACCCTTCAACTGGAAGAAGTGGAACTGGATATGTACATGATGTCCAATGTGTTGTTTATAATGGTCCTGATACAGAACATGTTGGAAAAGAAATTTGTGTAGGATCAAATGAAACAAATGTTTGGGTAGCTGATTTATCAACAAAAAGCGATGATTCTAGTGGTGCGAAAACCATTGGACTTGGTTCATATGATGATTATTACACACACCAAGGATGGTTAACAGAAGATCATAGGTATTTCATTCAAAATGATGAATTAGATGAAAATAATGGTGCAGTTAATAGTACTCGCACTCTAATATGGGATTTAGAAGATCTAGATAATCCAACTATTGAATCAACTTATTTTGGTCCAACTCCATCAATTGATCACAACAATTATGTAATTGGTAATTATGTGTATATGTCACACTATACAAGCGGACTTCGTATTTTAGATATTACTGATATATCCAATCCTTCTGAAGCTGCTTTTTTTGATGTATATCCAAATAATAATAATACATCTTTTGATGGTACTTGGAGCAATTATCCATACTATGGGAGTGGTAATGTAGTAGTAACAAGTATTGATGAAGGACTCTTTGTATTACGTCCAACCTTTAATATTAATCAACCATCTGTTCCAACAGGAATTTCATATACTATTCCAACAGATGGCACGGTTACTTTCTCATGGAATATTGGGGGTGATTCATCAATTAATTTTAGAATTTATAGAGGAGAAGAACCAGGATTCACAACTTCATCATCAAGTTTGGTTGCAGAGCTAGCATATCCAACATCTACTTATTCAGATACTAATCTAGATACGAGCAAAACATACTATTATAAATTATCTGCAGTTAATAGCGATGGAATTGAAAGTAGTTTGTCTTCAGAATTTAAGATTAGACCTTTAACATATATTAATGCACCACCAACTATTGATGCGATCGCAAGTGTTGAAATAAACGAAGACAATTCAACTTCTGTAAATCTTACAGGAATTTCTTATGGTGGAGATGCAAATTCTCAGGATATTGAAGTATTAGCTTACACATCAGAAACAAACATATTTTCTGAACTAAATGTAGACTATAACAGTCCATCTTCTACAGGTTCGCTTGATTTAATTCCAGATGCGAATGCGAACGGATTATCTACCATTTATGTTACAGTAAAAGATAATGGAGGAACGGAAAATGATGGGATTGATTCAGTAAGAGTTGCTTTCAATGTTAATGTATTACCGATAAATGATTCTCCTGGATCTTTCGCTGTTACAGGAGAACAGATTATTAGTTCTAGCCAATTTTTAACAAATGATTATCTATTTATTACACCAGAAAATCAGAGCGATTCACTTAGGTTTGTATGGAATCCATCTGTTGATGTTGATGGTGATATTGTACAGTATCGTATGATTGGATATGAAGATTTAGAATTTTTAACAATGAATTCATGGATTAATGAAACATCTATAGCATGGTCTATTAATGATTTAGCTGCTCAGACAGATACGGTAAATGTTTCAGAAGGTTCATGGTCTATTCTTGCTACTGACGGTGAATCATTTAAGAATGCAACCAGTGGAACAATTGGAAACTTAAAAATAGATGCTAGAGCATTAGTTCCAGATGTATTTGATTTAAAACAGAATTATCCAAACCCTTTTAATACTTCAACAACTATTGAATATGATGTTCCTGAAGCACAACAAATTGTAATTCGTATATTTAATGTTAGAGGACATTTGGTTAGAACTCTTGTTGAAGAAGAACAATCTCCAGGATATAAATTAATTGTATGGGATGGCACAAATGATGACGGAGATCAAGTCAGTTCTGGAATATATTTCTGTCAAATGTATACACCATCTAACCCGAATGGTGGACGATTTGTTCGAACAAAGAAAATGTTACGATTAAGGTAATTTTCTTGGGTTGGTTACGTAAATTATATGATTGGGTACTTACTTTAGCAGACAGTACTTACGGAACCATTACATTATTTATCGTTTCATTTACTGAATCATCTTTTCTTCCAATTCCAGCTGATCCATTATTAATTGCATTAGGTTTAGGAAAAACAAAACGTGCATTTTACTATGCATTTATCTGTACCCTTGCTTCTGTTTTAGGAGGTATTTTTGGATATTTAATTGGATATTTTATTTGGTGGTCTTCTCCTGGAGAATATTCACAAGTAGCAATGTTTTTCTTTAATGTTGTGCCAGGATTTACGATGGAATTGTTTGATAAGGTAAAAATACAATATGAAGCTTATAACTTTCTTGTAATTTTTATGGCAGCATTTACTCCAATTCCATATAAAGTATTCTCAGTCAGTGCAGGAGCATTTTATATCAATTTACCAACTTTCATTTTGGCATCAATTCTTGGTAGAGGACTTCGTTTTTATATGGTAAGTGCACTTGTATGGTTTTTTGGACCTGGTGTTAAAAGAATAATGGATAAATACTTTAATTGGTTTATTATTATTTTGACCATTATTTTTACTTTAAGTTATTTTCTTATTGGATATATATTCTAATTTGTAATATCTTCTTGTCCATGAAACGCTTATTTAATTTATCTTTCCAATTTTTGAGAGTTTATATACTGGCTCTTATTTTATTTACTTGTGCTGCAAGCATTCCTGAGATCAATACAACAAGTGATGATATTACACCTGATGATTTTCGTTCTCATATTGGATACCTTGCTTCTGATGGTTTAAAAGGAAGAAGTTCTGGTACAGAAGGAGATAGGTTGGCGAAAGATTATATCGTCAATCATTTTACCAATGCTGGACTTCCTGCTAAAAGAACTGTTGAAGTACAAGAACATTATGTTAGACCAAGTAGAATGAGCAAAGAAAAAGTACTTACTTATAATATTATTGCTACACTTCCAGGCAATGATCCAATATTGAAAGATGAATATGTTGTTATTGGCGGACATTACGATAGCACAAAAAATCCTGTTCTTCTTATCAATCAAATAATAAGAGAAAAAATAGGTGTAATGTTTGGAAATCCTGAATCAACTTCTAAAGATACTATTTTTGATAGAATTGATAGAATTAATAATGGAGCGGATGATAATGCTTCAGGAACTGCAATGACACTTGAATTATTTGAAAAGTATGCATCTTTAAATAATCACAAAAGAACTTTAGTATTTATTTTATTCGGAGGGGAAGAATTAGGTCTTCTTGGTTCGAAGCATTATACTGATAATCCTACAATACAATTAGATAAGATACAATTAATGGTCAACTTAGATATGGTTGGAAGATTAGATGATGAGAAGAATGTTTACTTAGGAGGTGTTCCAACAGGAAAGGATTTAGATAAGGTTGTTGATTCATTTTCAGTTGATAGTAATCTTAATGTGATAAGCTATGATCATAGTGTAAGCGGTGTTCGAAGTTTATTTTCTCGTTCTGACCATTACAATTTTTATAAAAATGATATTCCATCTTTATTTTTCTTCACTGGAATACATCCTGACTATCACACCCCAAGAGACGAGGTAGATAAAGTCAATCTTGAAGGGTTAAAGCTTATTTCAAACTTAGTAGACAAAGTTGTTGGAGAAGCAGCCAATAGAAGTGAAAAATTTGAATTTAAACCTCTGCCTGCTGAAACAACTGAACAAGCTCCAATGAAGATGGAAGTTACTTTAGGTGTTATGCCAGACTATGCTCATGATGGAAAAGGGCTTAAAATTGACTCAGTTATTGCTAAAAGACCTGGTAAAAAAGCAGGAATGATGGATGGTGATGTTGTATTAAAAATTAAAGATACTGATATAGATGATATCTATAAATATATGGAAGCTTTATCAACAATTAAGCCTGGTTCAAAAGCTAAAGTAACTATTCTTAGAAATAATGAAGAGTTGGTTTTGGATGTCCAATTTTAAAAATTTCTTTTTGATTTCTCTGTTATTTTTCTCATGTGAGCAATCTCCAAGTTTTTCGATTACAGATATCAAACAATTATCATTTGAAGGAGACAATGGTGAAGCATATTTCAATCACGATAATTCCAAATTAATCTTTCAATCAAAACGGGATGGTTCAGCATGTGATAAGCTCTATTTAATTGATGTAAGCGGTGAAGCATTAATTCCATTTGCATTAACTGATGGTGCATTTACATGTGCATATTATAGCCTGAACGATACATATATCTTTTTTTCATCAACTATGAAGGATGGACCAGAATGTCCAGAGGTATACCAACATCCAAATCCACGTAAATATATTTGGCCACTACGCAATTATGAAATATTTCGTTGGGACGGATCTGAAGCTATTCAATTAACAGATTATCCTGGGTATAATGCTGAAGCAACTATTCATCCAACTGAAGAGAAAATTATTTTTACTTCGTTGCGTGATGGTGATATTGATTTGTATGAGATGGATTATAATGGAGAAAATTTAAAGCGTATTACTACAGAGTTTGGATATGATGGAGGGGCATTTTACTCTCCGGATGGTGATAATATTGTATGGCGTGCTTGGTATCCTCAAACCGACGAAGAAAAAGAACAATGGTCTACGAATTTAACCAATCTTTACATCGATGCTGTTCCATTAGATATTTATGTTGCAAAACGAGATGGATCAGACAGAAAACGACTTACAAACAATGGTGCTACCAATTGGGCACCATCTTGGCATCCTGATGGAGAACATATTGTATTTTCTTCAAATATGGACGATTGGAGGGAAGATTATAATGCATTTGGTAGCAATTTTGAACTGTACATAATTAATATCCATACATCAAAACTCACACGTCTTACTAATAATGACACTTTTGATTCATTTCCAGTTATCTCTAAAGATGGAAATATTGTATTTTCATCAAACAGAAATGCAAAAAATCCACGTCAAACCAACATATTTATTGGAAAAATAGATATGTTTTTCGACTAAGAATATCCTTTATTGAGATTTATTCTCAATAGATATTGTTTTTTTATTTTTTTGGTTATATAATTGAGACGATTTCTCAATAAAAAAGGGGTATCATGAGAAAAACAATATTATTTTTAGCATTTTTTGGTTTGACTTTCGCTCAAGTAACTGGTTCTGTTACTGATTCAAATGGTAATCCTATTGCTGCTGCAAATATTATATTAGACAATGGTATGGGAGCAGCAACTGGAGAAGATGGAAGTTTTTCATTTTCTACAGGGCTACCAGTCATGATGACGGTTTCAGCTGTAGGGTTTGAAGACCTTACTTTGTCAGCAAAAGAAAGCAATGTAACTATTATACTTAATAGTGAACCAATTGCTTTAGATCCAATTGATGTTCTTGCAAGTGCTTCTAGTATTACTGCAGGCATGTACCTGAGATCAGTACATCCTAGTGCTGTGGCAACCGAATTAGAGTTAAAACAATTCGATGACACAGATGTAATGCGCGTTCTTGGAAGAATTCCTGGTGTTTATGTGCAAGAAGAAGATGGATACGGATTAAGACCTAATATTGGAATTCGTGGTACTGGTTTATCACGTATGGAAAAACTTAATGTAATGGAAGATGGTATCCTTATTGCTCCAGCACCTTATGCTTCTCCAGCTGCATACTATTCTCCAACAATGGGTAGAATGGAACGTCTTGAAGTGCGTAAAGGATCAGCACAAATTAAATATGGTCCATTTACTACAGGTGGATCTCTAAACTACGTATCAACTTCAATTCCTGAAAACAAACTAACTCATGTTGATTTGACTTTAGGAAGTTTTGGTAGAAATACTTTGCATATAAAACATGGTGACAATGAAGGCAAAATGGCCTATTTAGTTCAATTATTTAATGACAAAACGGATGGATTCAAGGAATTAGATGGCGGGGGAGACACAGGCTATTCTAAACTTGATCTTCTAACAAAGTTCCGTTATATGATTAATGATAACCATGCAATAGAAATGAAATGGTCTATGACTGATGAAATATCTGATGAAACATATCTTGGGTTAACGGATGATGACTTTACTAGCAATCCGTTAAGAAGATATCGTGCAACTCAGTTAGATGAGATGGATGCAGATCATTCACAATTTGTATTGTCTTATGCAACTAAATTATCTGATAACATTTCTTTAAGTGCATCTTGGTATCGTAATGATTTTGCTAGAAACTGGTTTAAGTTAAACAAAGTTAATGATGCAAAATTAAGTACTATCACAGAAGATCCTAGTACAGACGGGTGGGCAGATTTTTATGCATTAATGGATGCGACAGATAGTGTTAATGATGCATATAGAGTAAAAGCGAATAATAGAGAATATTATTCTCAAGGATTACAAGCAGTTATTAATGCTACTTTTGGCAATCACGATCTCCAATCTGGGGTTAGAGTACATTATGATGAAATGGATAGATTTCAGTGGGAACACAGATATAAAATGTCTGGTGGCAACTTAGTAATGACTACTGAAGCAGTAAAAGGGTCTGATTCTAATAGAATTGACTCCGCTGATGCTACAGCACTATTTATTGAAGACAGAATAACTTCAGGTGACTGGACTGTTACAGGGGGTTTCAGGTATGAAGAAATCACAGTAAACAGAGATGATTGGGGTAAAACTGATCCTAACCGTTCTGAATCGCCAACAACAAAGAAACAAACATTTGATGTAGTTGTTCCTGGAGTTTCTGTTGAGTATGCTTTTTCACCGTCACAAACAATTTCTTATGGTATTCATAAAGGCTTTGCTCCTCATGGGCCAGGGGGTGTTAAGGTTGTTGATGGTGTAACTCAAGAAATAGAACCTGAAACAAGCATTAACCATGAAATAGGGTTCAGATCATATAAGGGATTACAGGGTGTTGAGTTTACATATTTTATAAATAATTATGATAATCTTCTAGGAGCAGATACACAAGCTGCTGGAAGTGGAACTGATGAATTGTACAATGGTGGAGCTGTTGATATTTCAGGGTTTGAATTATATCTTAGATATATGTTAGCTGTTCTTCATCTAGAGCTTGCATACACACACACTAACACTGAGTTTAAAGAATCTTTTGATGGTGATTTTTGGGGTAATGTCTCATCTGGAGATGAACTTCCATATGTTCCTAGTGATGTATTATACTTAAATGTTGGGATGAATATGGGCATAATGTCCAGCAATGTATCTTTAAAACATACTTCAGAAATGAGA
>JAYZKH010000003.1:0-5936 GCA_036163585.1 Fidelibacterota bacterium | reverse complement strand
TAGAGGCAATTTCAAAAGAATTTTTTGGCATATCAATCTGAGGAATTTTAGAAGATGCACCTAATTTCATTAATACTTCATAAAGAAATACATTTGTTTCACTTAGAAGATCTTTATTGACTTTTTTTTCTAAATCTTTCCATGATTTAATATAAGCTTGTCTATAAATCTTTGAATCGTCATATCCTTTTACAATAAATCTTTTAGTGCCAGTCACTAAAATATCGTATTCATTGTTATCATAGACATCAGATCCAAACAATTGATCAATTGATGCGATACATCCAATGGTAAGTAAATCTTTATTCTTAGAATTGATAATTCCAAAATTTTTATTGTTCTTTAAGCAGTGTTCAATCATTTTTTTATATTTTTCTTCAAAAATATGTAAAGGCAATTTTTCGCCTGGTAGTAAAACTAGTGGAAGTGGAAAAATTGGAATTTTGATACTCATTCTACTATCAAAATACATATAGTTTTATTAATATTCTATACCATTTTTATGAAAAAAGATTTTATTGATCACCTAGCACTACATACTGATGATATAAAAAAGTCAGTTGATTGGTATATAAAAAATTTTCATTGTGAAATTCTTTATCAGGATGATTCATGGGCTATGCTTGAATTTGAAAATATAAAATTAGCACTTGTGCTTCCAGAACAGCATCCATTTCATTTTGCAGTTTTAAAAGATGATGTTGAAAATTATGGTACTCCGATAAAACATAGGGATGGATCTGTATCAGTATACATAAAAGATCGTTTTGGAAATAATATTGAGGTATTAAGATATGACTAAGAACATTTTATTAATCAATCTGTTTTTAACAGGTTTAATTGCACTCGATTATTGGCTTTATCCAGATTTATTCTGCAGTTTTTTATCTATTATTGCATTGATGGGGATAGTATGGATAATCAGTTTAATTGTTAAAGATGCTAGCATAGTCGATATATTCTGGGGACCATGTTTTATTATATATGGCTTATCAGTGAATTACTCTATAGGAGAAACAAGTGAAAGAGCATTATTGGCTCTTGGGTTAGTAAGTCTATGGGCATTAAGATTAGCATTACATATTGGAACAAGAAATATTGGGCACGGTGAAGATGTAAGATATATTGCTTGGAGAAAAGAAGCTGGGCAACAATGGTGGTGGCTTAGTTTCTTTCGAGTCTTCTACTTGCAAGGATGTTTAGCTTATTTAGTAGGTGTTCCTTTATACTTTGCACACACTAACCCAGCAACATTAACAACACTGGAGATTGTAATTTGCACAACAATATTTGGATTAGGTCTATTATGGGAAACAATAAGTGATGTGCAATTAAAATCATTCAGAAAAGATCCCAATAATAAAGGAAAAATATGCACTGTTGGACTATGGAAGTATTCAAGACATCCAAACTATTTTGGTGACTTAATGTGTTGGATTGGTTTATCAACATTTACAATATCTAGCATGGATACATTAAGTATTGCTCTTAGTGCAGGTGGTCCATTAATTATGGGGTTAATTTTTTATAAAATTACAGGACCAATGATGGATCAAATGATGATAAAATCAAGAGTAGGTTATCAAGATTATATTAAAGAATCGAACATGTTATTACCAAACTTAATGAAGGGGAAATAAAAATGAAAAAAATACTAATACTATTACTATCAATAATGATTTTGAATTGTGGTGGTGAAACAAAGAGCAATGAAGTCACTGTAATTACTATTGGATCTTTGGGCAATGAAATGAAATATGATACCAACGAATTCACGGTAAAAGCTGGTGCAACAGTAAAACTTACTATGCAAAATAATGCTTCTGTAGATTTTATGGGAGAGATGCTTCATAATGTAGTGATTTTACTTGATGAATCTGCAGCACCAAATGTGGTAAAATATGCAGAAATGAATGATGGTAATCCACTTGCAAGTAATACAATTTTAGCAATGACTCCTTTGGCTGACAAAGGAGAAGAAACATCAGTTGAATTTGTTGCTCCAACAAAACCTGGAAGATATTTATATATATGCACATATATTGCACATGCTGCAACTATGCGCGGTTATATGATTGTTGAATAGTAGTTATAGAATCTGTAAAAATGATTGTCCAAGATTATCAATTAGATCTTGGGCAGTCATTGATTCTTCACCTAAAGATTCTTTTGCAAGATCACCAGATAGCCCATGTAAATAAACTCCAGCTATCATTGCATCAAATGGCTTTAATCCTCTTGCAATTAATCCAGTAATAATTCCTGTTAAAACATCACCACTCCCACCAGTTGCCATACCTGGATTTCCCGTTGTATTAATGAAAATATCACCATTAGAGTTAGTCATGCATGTTTCATGTCCTTTAACAAGAATATTGATGTGATATTTTTTACTTAAATCAACCTGTAGTGCTGTACGATCATTAATATTATCAAATTTTCCAACGATTCTTGTAAACTCTTTTACATGAGGGGTTAAAATTGACTCTTTTGGTATATCATTTAATAATTTGGTGTCTTCCGCAATAATATTGAGGGCATCTGCATCAAAAATAGTAGGAACTTTTACAGTTTTAATTAAATCTGAAATAGCATTTTTTGTTTTTGAAGCAGTGCCAATACCTGGTCCAACTCCAACTACAGAATATTTATCTAAATTGGGACATGTACTGATATAATTTTCATTTGGATCAATTATAATCATTGCTTCTGGTACTGATGTTTGCATAATTAATTCAGCAGATTGTGGTATACATACTGTAACTAATCCAGCACCAGAACGTAAAATTGATTTTGCTGATAATACACAAGCACCCATCATTCCTCTGCTGCCAGCGATAAGAATAGCATGTCCAAAATCACCTTTATGTGCATCAATTAATCTTGTATGAATAATAGATTTAATATCATCAATTTTTAATCGGTGAAATGTAAAATTTTCTAATTCTGTTGCCATTGTATAATCGAAATTACGAACACTATTGAATGATAAAAAATTTTTATCTATATTAGCAAACCAATATTGAGACTGAATCTCAAAAAGGGGAAAGAAAATGAGTGAATTTTTAATAATGTTTAGGGAAGTGCTTGAAGGGGTTCTTGTAGTGGGAATTCTATATACTTTTATCATTAAAACTGGAAGAAAACATCTAGAAAAAAGTATTATTAATGGGGTAATTGCTTCTTTAGCAGCAACAGGAATTTTTGCAGTAATATTTCAAGTCACTTATGGTGGCTTTGAAGGAAGAGAAGCTGCCCTCTTTGAAGGAACCACAATGATTATAGCTGCAATATTGTTATCAACAATGATTGTTTGGATGGCAAGAAATAAAAATGTAGCTGAAAGCTTAGAAAAAGAAGCTTCACAAATTATAGAAAGAGATAAAAATGTTGCTTTAGGATTATTTGCTCTTACCTTTTTTGCTATATTCAGAGAAGGAGTAGAAGTAGTCTTATTTTTATATGCAATCGTATTTAATAACCCAGGTGGTTTATCTATAAGTGGAGCTGTACTTGGGACAATTGTATCACTCATGATTGGATATGCAATATTTGTTCAAGGTCAAAGAGTACCTTTGAAACAATTTTTTAATATTACATCTATACTTCTTATTTTTGTTTGTGCTGGTCTTGTAGCATATGGAGTACATGAATTTGAGGAAGCTTTCTATACGAAAGAAGAAATGAAACAAATGGAAATTTGGAATATCAATGATAAAGGACCAATCTTTGGATTCAATATAGATGACAATGGTAATGCACGTCCACTATTTAGTGATAAAGGTGCAGTTGGACAAATTTTTAAAGGATTTTTTGGATATAATGGAAATCCAAGTTCAAATGAAATGATCGCATATCTTTTGACATTAGGGTTGGTATCATTTTTATGGACAAGAGCATCTCAAATTCCTGCAGGGATTGTAAAAGATGAAAAATCTCCGATGAATGAGAAATGTCCTACTTGTTTTGAAGAAATAAAACCAACAAAGCAAGCTACATGTTCAAATTGCGATACAGAACTAAGTACTTAAAAGACAGTCTTTAAATTCTGATAATATCATTGCTGTAGCACCCCAACAATCACAGCTAGTAAAATGAAAACATGGTGCATTGATTGTAACACCTTTAATCTGAGTAGGCATAGTACCTATAATTTCATTATCTGTTAAATCATTTAAAGGAATTGCAAAAATATTACTCACTTCATTCTTATTTAAAGTGGTTTCAGGTATAGAATTTGCATACCAAACATATGGATGTATTAAAAAATTAGAGACAGGAGTATAAAGAGCAGATAAAGCTCCAATTAACTCTAAATCAATATTAATACCAATTTCTTCTTTGGTTTCACGCAATGATGTTTCCATTAAAGTTTCATCTTCGTCTTGAGCTCCACCAGGAAGAGAAATTTGACCTTTGTGGTGATCAACATCAGTTGTTCTTTGAGTTAGAAAGAATCCAATATCATCTTTGTAAGGGAATAATATGATTGATACAGCTGAAGGTTTTGCATTGGATGGAACTTTGAAAGCTAATTCAATTAATTTATTAACTTTAATAACAGCCATCTGTTTCTGGCTATTAAAACCAGGAAGAGGTTTAGAGAGTCTTTCCTTTATTAATCCTATTTTTTTATTTACTTTCAAATTCATGAAATATAAGCACATAATATGGGATTGGAATGGAACTTTATTAAATGATCTTGAATTGTGTGTGAGAATGCTGAATCAATCTCTGAGTAAACGTAACATTCCAAATATTAGTATTAAAGAATATAAAGAAAAATTCCTTTTCCCAATTAAAACATTCTATGAATCAGTAGGGTTTAATTTTGATAAAGAACCATTCGAAGATACTAATATAGAATTTCATACTGGATTTGAAAAACATTTCAAAACACTTGGATTACAACCTTTTGCTGAAGAAACAATTATAGCATTACATAAAAAAAATGTGACACAAAGTGTTTTATCAGCCACTATGCAAGCTAAGCTAATTGAACAAGTGGGGTTTTTTGGCTTAGATCGCTATTTAGATAATATCACTGGGCTAAGCAATACACCTTCTGGATATGGAAAAGAGTATGAAGGAGAAGAATTGCTCATGAGTGTTGATATTGATAAATCAGAAACAATAATTATTGGGGATAGCTTATTAGATTTTCGTGTATCAAAATCATTAGGAGTTGATTGTGCATTAGTCTACAATGGACACAATGATATGAATAGGCTTGAAGCTACCGAAGCATATACTTTTGAACATATTAAAGATTTCTATAATTGGCTGCTCAACACTTAAGTTGTAACACCACCATCAATAGTAAATAACGATCCTGTAATAAAATCTGATGCATCAGATGCAAGATATAGTGCCATTCCAGAAATATCCTCTGGTTCTCCCATCCTAGCTTGTGGAATAGATTTAATAATTTGTGAATATACATTTTCATCTTCCCATAATGCTCTACTAAAATCAGTCTTAATCAACCCAGGGGCTAAAGTATTAACTTGAATATTCTCAGAAGCAAGCTCTTTAGCAAGCACCTTTGTTAACATCACCACTGCTGCTTTACTAATATTGTATACACCTAAACCAGAAAGAGGAGTTTTCGCAGCAATAGATGCGACATTAATAATTTTACCAGATTTATTTTCAATCATTGATGTACTACATGCCTTAGCAAACTCAAAATATCCTTTAACATTAACCTGAAAAATTTTATCCCAATGACTATCTTCTGACTGAAGTATTGGTCCATAATATGGATTTGCAGCAGCATTGTTTACTAAAATATCTATTCCGCCGAATTTATCTTTTGTATAACTAACAACACTATTAATTGAATCAATATCACCTGTATTACATTCAATAGCACTGATACTAAGACCATTTGATGTTGCTTCATTAACAGCAGTATCTAGATTTTCTTTTTTTCT
>JAYZKH010000002.1:0-4578 GCA_036163585.1 Fidelibacterota bacterium | reverse complement strand
CTATATCTTTCAGTAAAAGCTGACTCCCACTGCCTTGGCTCTTAATTACAATATTTTCATATTCTTTACCGCTGTATGACTGTCCTACCGTTCTTATTAATAAATCTTCTTTTGAAGTAGATATAATCCCTCCTGGAAGATCAATTGATCCTGCATTGATTGCTAATGCAATTTGGTCAAAATTCAAATTATATTTTTCGAGATTAGCTTCAGATATTTCAATTGTTATTTCTTTATCTCTATTCCCAAGAATTTCAGTATATGAAATTTCATTAAGTGTTTTTATTTCTTCATTGATTTGTTCTGTTACTTGAAGCAATGTTTTTTCTTCAACCTGTCCATAGATAACAACATCAAGAACTTTTTCTATCAGTTCAATTTTTTTTATTACTGGTTTTTCACTATCTACTGGAAAAGTATCAATATTATTCACAACTGTTTTTATTTGATCCAATATATCATCTATTTCAGCTGGGTTATAAAGGGTTGCTGATACTATACCTGCATTTTCAAGTGCATAAGAAGATATCTTTTTTATTCCTGAAATACCCTCAATTCTGTCTTCTATTTTTGCACATATAGATGACTCAATTTCAGTAGCAGATGCTCCTAAATATGGAACTTGTATTGTAATAATATTAATGTCTGGAGCTGGGAAGAATTCAGATTTCATATTCTGATATGAGGCGACTCCTCCAACAATTAAAAAAAACATAAATAGATTAGCAGGAACGCTATTCTTTACAAACCAGGTGACAATACTTTTCATTATCTATATTTTGGGTTAACATCCATGCCAGTTGTGGCAATGCTAAGTTTTGATACAACAATTCTTTCCCCAATTGATAGTCCATCTTTAATAATAACACTATCTTTCAATTTTTTAAGAACTACAATTTTTCTCATTTCAATTTGATTATTTCTGTCTACAACTAAAACTTCATTATTTGCAGTAAGTGAGACATTTGGTACAATAAATACATCTTCTAAAAATTTTCCATTAATTTCAGCTTCTACAAATAGTCCAATAGGCAATGTAGTTTGATTTTCTTCCAAAAATTCATTTTTAAAACTGGCAATTATTTTAATCATTCTTGTAACTGGATCAATTACTCCATCAACTCTTTCAATATTTCCTCTCCATCTTTGTATTTTACCTTTATATGGAGCACTAATTGTAACAAGAGATTTTTCATTATCACTTAACTTTCTTCCGTCCATAGGAATATCTAAAAATGCAAGATCACTGTCTTTTACTGGTAGGCTAATTTCAATTTGATTAGCTGTATACATTACACCTACTGGTTGTCCAGGCAATATGGTTGATCCTAAATCAATACTTACACTTTGAATTCTCCCAGTATATGGTGCAGTAATATCGGTTTTATCAAGTTTTTTCTTTGCAGATTCCACTTGAGCTTTAGCTACATTAAGTGCTGCTTCCACTTGCTTTAGTTGTGGTTTTTTTAATGTTAAATCTTTTGCAGTTCCTTCACCAATTTTTTCCCATGCTTCTTCAGCTACTTCTGCTTCTGCTTTTTGTACTTGAGACTGTACTTCTGCAGTGCGCAATTGAAGAAGTGCATTGTTGTATTGCAATTGAAGATCTGTATCATCTATCTTCGCTAATATTTCTCCTTCAATAACCGATGATCCTTCTGAGAATTTTTTTGAACGATATATAATTTCTCCACCTACTTCACTTGTGAGAGCAGTTTGTGTAATAGGTTGTGTTGTCCCTGTCGAGCTAATTAAAACTTGATGATTCGTTGGCTTTAAAATTTCTACCTCAACATCAATTGGCTTTACATCACTTACTGGTAGAGGTTTTGTTTGGCCTAACCAGTATAAGAAATATGCTACTGCTAATGCAAATCCGATAATTAGTATTGGTCTTATATATTTTATCATTTTATGATGCTTTACTTATATGTAAAACCTCCTCCAAGGGATAATATTAAGTTTATTCTTTGTTCAATGCGAATTTTTTCTGTAGTAGCTAATATATTTTTTGTATCAAAGAGCATATTATTTGCATTAATCACATCTTCTACACTTGCAACACCTCTGTTGAATTCACTTAATGTAGTATCATAAATTGATTGAGCAATTTCAACATTTCTTTGAACAAGACTCAAAGATGCTGCTGCTGTATTATCAAGATCAAGATTTGATTCTACTTCTTCATATGCACTTAATAAATCATTAATAAATTGTAGCATAGCAATTTCTTTTTGATTTTTAGCAATTTTTTTGTTTGCAATTAATTTTCCTGAATTAAAGATTGGTGCAAAAATTGTTAAACCTCGATTCCATACTTTAAAATTTTCTTCTAATAAATCTTCTAATTCATTAGAAGAGCTAGCTGGAGATCCAGAAGTTAAGCTAAATGTTGGATATAATGATCGCATTGCTTGTTTATTTAATGCTTTTGCAGCAAGCATGTTGTATTGAGATGCGATTAAATCAGGTCTTCTTTTTACTATATCTGCTGGCAAAACAATCGGAATACTTGGAATGTATTTTGGGAATGTTTCAGATACTGATAATGTTAAGTTTGGATATTCTTTAATCAACACATTACTTTGTCTGATCATCATATTCAAAATACTTTTCTTATTTTCTAAATCATTTTTTGCATTGTTAAGTATCATTTCAGATTGTTGTAAAAAATTGCTTTTGATAATTCCTTTTTCATAACGTTCTATATATAGATCATGTATAATTTTTGCATTTTTATATTTTTGCTCTGCATTTACCACTAATTGTTTCCCTTCAATAATAGCGAAGTATAATTTTGTCGCTTCAGCTGTAAGAGAAAATTGAACATATGTATAATTATATTTTGCAGATAAATACTGTCTTTTGCCTGCTAATCGACCTTGTCTTAATTTGCCCCACAAATCAATTTCCCATTGGGCATTGAGTGATGCATTATAATTTTCTTGAGTAAATGTTGTAATCTCATCGCTATTGCCAAAGAAACTGCTAAAAATAGGAGGGACTCCTGCAGTATTTTGTTCTGACTCTGTACCGCTTAAACCAATTCCTATTGAAGGTGCTAAATTTGAAGTTGATAGCACTGAAGCCTGTTTTGCAATACGAGTATTTAGCATTGCTTGTTCTAGATTAATATTTTTTTCCAAAAATGTTGATAAAAATTGATTAAGATTTTCATCTTGGAATTCATTCCACCAAATTTCTGATATATTAGGTGTAATTGATAGTTCTGATTCCCATGTTTCTGGAATTTGACTCTCAATTACTGTATCTGGATCAATTGTTTTTTGTGTTGCACAACTAATCAAAAAAAGAACGATAATTATTTTATAAACATTATTTATCATCTATGAATCCATTAAATATGCAGAAACTTTAAACAACAATATAAAGCTCACAGACCAAACAATTGATATAGTGATATAACTTATACTCTCTGGTGTTATAGTTACTGCATTAATTTTTTCCCCTCCTATATATGCCAATGGAGCTAAAAGACCATAAAAAGCTATTAATGGATATTTTCCTCTTAGATATTTCATTGCATAGTTTACTTGAGATGCAAAACCTGCCCACATACATAGAATCCATATTGGTGCGAGATTAGGAATGCTAGAAATAACCCCATTATATTTAACAATATTCATTATTGAAAACCCGGAATCAACAATAATGCCAAGTATAACTGAAAAAATAATTAGTTTAAGTTCTCTATCTCTTTTATAGGCAATAATAGAAAAATGAAGTAATAAGAATATTATTGTTACAATTGGTGCTAAAAGAGGTTTTCCTAATGCTGGTGTGGATGCACAACAGATCCATACAACAGAAAAACCAAAATAGTTTATTATTGCACCTCTTTGTTTAATGATAAAATTGATCATTTTTTAAATTTTTCCTCTATCACTCTAAATCTAAAGCTAAATATCTTATTTAGTTGGGGTTTAATAATTAATGGATGTACTAACTCTCTTAAGATCTGCACTGGAAGAGCATAATGTATTTCATCTGTCATTTTCACCTGCCCATTTATTTCTTCAAAAGAATGTTTATGATGCCAATAACTATATGGTCCTTTGAGCTGTTCATCTACAAACATTTCATTTTTTTTATAAGATGTTATCATTGTTCTCCATCTTGTTGGCAAACCCATGATTCTTACTATATAATCAATAATAGTTCCTTCTTTCATTTCAATTGGTTTTGGTGTAATAATATTAAAACCCATCGATGGAGGAGTAATTTTTTCAAGATTTTCTGGTCTAGAAAAAAATTCAAAAACATTATCAATATTGTCATCGATAATCTGCTCTGTTTTAAAAGTATAGATTTTTGCTTTTCTAAAAATCATAATTTTCTAAAAGGTATAAAAGAGAGTGGCTCGGGGCGGAATCGAACCGCCGACACAAGGATTTTCAGTCCTCTGCTCTACCAACTGAGCTACCGAGCCATGTAAAAAGTTTCAAAAAATACAAATTATAAGTTATTTAAAAAACACATAAATATTTATTAGTTTCAGAAGTGAAAGAAATTGTCATAGCATCTTCTAATAAACATAAAGTTTCAGAAATTACTCAA
>JAYZKH010000001.1:0-33511 GCA_036163585.1 Fidelibacterota bacterium | reverse complement strand
TCTCAAAAGAAGGAGCTGGAAAAAAAGAGCCAATCAGACTTGTTAAATGCTATTAATCTTGATACAATTATTGAAAATCAACAACAATTGGATGATATTCCATTTATCAATGAAGAGGTTGTTTTAGAATCTGCTGACGGTTTAAAAAAATTAAATAAAAAATTAAATAAAAAATTCAAATCAGGTATCGCAGTTTTTTCTACAGAGATTGATAGAAATAGGACAATATCAGTAAGTATATCAAAAGATTTGATTGAAAAATCATTATCTGCTGGAAATCTAGCAAAATCTATCGCTGAAAAGCTAGGTGGCGGTGGAGGAGGTAAAGATGATTTTGCCATGGCTGGTACATCTTCAGAACTTTCTTTAGATGAGATTAAATCTGTCATTAATGAAACAATAAAAAAAGAATTGGATAAAATTTAATGCAATCACAACAAAACAATAATTCCTATATCATTTACATTGAGAAAAATGAAAATGTAATGGAAAAACTAACTCAATTCTGTATCGATAATGATATTTCTTCTGCTCAAGTTTCTGGAATAGGAGCAGTTAAAAATATTGATCTAGGTGTTTATGATATTGGCAAAAAAGACTATCATCATAAGTTGTTTGAAGAAATCCATGAATTGATTTCATTTCAAGGTAATATAGCATTAAAAGATGGAAAACCGTTTGTGCATGCACATATTACAATTGGCAATCATGATATGGATGTATTTGGAGGCCATCTCTTTGAGATGCAAGTAGCAGCAGTCGGGGAATTTATTCTGCATGTTTTCAATCAAGAGACACATAGAGAAATTGATGATGATATAGGGTTAGCTACATTAAACTTATGCAAGATATAAAAGGGAATAACTATGAATAAATTAAAAGCACCTAAACCAGTTGGACCATATTCATTATTTAGATATTTAAGTGACAGTTCGGACTGGGTAACATGTGGACAAATTCCTCTTGATCCTGAATCTGGAGAATTAAATAACGATACTATAGAAAAAGAAGTAGAACAAGTATTTGATAATATTGAAGCAGTTTTAGCTGAGAATGATAAGTCAATAAATGATGTAAAAAAGCTTACTGTATATTTAACTGATTTAGTTAATACACCTCTAGTTAATGCTCAAATTGAAAAAAGAATCGATGAACCCTTTCCAGCACGAACCACAATTCAGGTGTCAGCTTTACCAATGGGTGCTAGAGTAGAAATTGAATGTCTAGGATAATTAAATCACTCATTTTTATTTGTTTTTCAACTTCATTTTTGTTCTCCCAAGAGAAAATGGATTTTCGTTCTGAAAGCGAGCAAATTAAAGATCCAAAAATTGCGATGAAACGCTCATTAATCTTTCCAGGAGCTGGCCAACTATACAATAATCAAAAAATAAAAGGATCAATACTTATAGCTGGTGAATTGTTTGCTTTATGGAGTTTTAACGAGAATAAAGACAAGTATGATAACTATAATAGTTCAGATAAACATTCTCGTGATTATTATCTTAGAAAAAGAAATCGCTTTGCATGGATGGCAGTCGGTTTGTATTTTTACGGAATGCTAGATGCAGTTGTTGAGGCTCATCTGGATAATTTTGATAAAATTGTTGAAGAAAATGACCCATTAAAGGATAATAATGAGTAAAAGAGAACAATGGAGTTCAAAGACAGGTTTTATTCTAGCTGCTGCTGGATCAGCGGTTGGTTTAGGTAATATTTGGAAATTTCCTTATATCGCTGGTGAAAATGGTGGTGCTGCATTCTTATTTATTTATCTGATTTGTATTGTAGCAATTGGATTACCAATACTTAATGTTGAAATATTGCTTGGAAGAGAAACTCAAAAAAATCCTGTTGGTGCATTTAAAACTATTCATGGGGATTCATCGCCTTGGAAATATGTTGGGGCATTGGGAGTACTAGCTAGTTTTACCATTCTTTCTTTTTATAGCATTGTTGGCGGTTGGTCTGTGGCTTATACAGTTGAGGCTATCAAAGGGACATTTAGTTCATTTGGTACACCAGAAGTTGCAAGAGATTTCTTTAATTTAAAGAATAGTAATCCTGGTTGGGTTTTAGGATATCATACATTATTCTTTTTATCTATTGTTGGTATTATACTTTCTGGTGTTAAAGGAGGTTTAGAAAAGGCTAGCAGATTTCTTATGCCAATACTTCTGTTTATTTTATTAGCACTAGTATTCAAGGGTTTAATGCTTCCTGACTCAGATAAAGGAATAGAGTTTTTATTTAGTCCAGATTGGTCTAAGATTGATGCTAAAACTTTCCTATTAGCACTTGGACATGCATTTTTTACATTAAGCTTAGGAATGGGTGCAATGATGACTTATGGAAGCTATTTATCAGATAATGATGATATTGTTAATGCATCTTACATGGTTGCATTTCTTGATACAATTATTGCTATACTAGCAGGAGTAGCTATCTTCACTGTTGTATTTTCATCTGGTTATGATCCTACTGCTGGTCCTGGATTAGTCTTTCATGTATTACCCCCTTTGCTTGCTCAATTAACTGGAGGATATATTTTTGCATTCTTATTCTTTTTATTGCTAACAATTGCAGCAATTACTTCCGCAATCTCGATCCTAGAGGTTAGTGTTTCTTATCTAGTTGATGAATTAAAATATTCAAGAAAGAAAGCAACTATCATTATGGGGATATTAGTGTATATTGCTGCCATTCCATGTGCACTTTCTTTTAATATTCTTTCTGATACAACAGTTTTGGTTCAAGGAAAACCATTCACATTTTTTGATGTTGCAGATTTTCTTGCCTCTAACATATTGTTACCTCTAGGTGGATTTTTCATTGCCGTTTTTGCAGGCTATGCTTGGGGTGTTGATAATGTTGTAAAAGCTCTTTTAAAAGGAGATTCTGGTTCAATTTATTTTGGAAATTCAATTCTTAAATCACCTTCATTAAAAACAATATTTGGTTTGCTAATAAAGTATTTAAGTCCTGTGTTAATTTTCCTTGTATTTCTATATCAATTTGGATGGATTTAAATTAAATGCTTAGAAGATTCTTTCCAGTCGAATCAAATCAATACAAATCCTTTCATAATTTTTTTAAAAAGATTGATTCAGATTCATTGAATCGATTTGAAATGTTTTTTCCAATGTGGATAATGTTTGCTTTTCAGCATTATTTAGTTAAATCATATGATAGTCTGAATATGGTAATTGATGTTAATAAACATTATCTATTTTCTATGATTATAGAAGATTTTATTGGTGTTGTTAATATTTTGCTTCACTCATTATTGTTTTTATGGTTAATGAAACGATTTGAATCTTTTGGTCCATTTCGACTTGTAAAAATGGATTCTCAAACTAATTTCCTACTGTTTTTATTGTTATATGCTTTTACGAATATAATAATTTTTGGAAAAATGATGATAGGTTTAGCTCTACTAATTCTCACTTTGTATCTTCTATATCGATCAGATAGTCCTCAAGTAAAAATTGTTTCTATCGTTTTAACAGTTGCTGCTATGATCTCTTCTATAAATCAAAGTGAACCAATCATATCAACCGCTGCAGCTGTTTATTTGCCATTTTTATTTGTTGCATTGATAGGAAAATCAGATAACTACCTTCATTATGCACAAAAATATTTACCACTAATCCTTTTTATATTTTTATCAACAAAGGAGTTATGGTTTGGATTAATTGGCATAGGATACTTCATATTTTTTAATTCTTACTATTATTTTATATCAGAGTCGAAGTATAATTGGTTAAAATTTGACCATAATTATTAAACCACTGGATTTTTTTCTCTTTTTTATTAAATTCCTCAATGGTTACCTTAACTAAAACTTTTTATTCTAAAAAGTTATTATTAACTATTCCACTTTCTGTGTTTGGAGCTATATATGTCTAAAGATTCTATTGAAAAAGCTTTAACATTTGATGATGTATTGTTAGTCCCTCAGAAATCGTCTGTACTTCCAAAAGAGGTTGATTGCTCCACAAAACTAACAAAAAATATTACCCTCAATATTCCTTTAATGAGTGCGGCAATGGATACTGTTACAGAATCAGACATGGCAATTGCACTTGCTAGACAAGGGGGGATTGGAATAATTCATAAAAACTTAAGTGTTGAAGAACAAGCTTTGATGGTTGATAAAGTTAAACGTTATGAAAGTGGTATGATTACTAATCCAATTACATTAGATCAAAGTAAACCAATTAGAGAAGCAAAACAGCTAATGGAACAATACTCAATTGGTGGATTGCCAGTTCTTTCAAAAAATAAATTAGTTGGTATAATCACTAAGAGAGATATAAGATTTGAACAGGATTTAAATGTTTTAGTTAAAGATAGAATGACTTCTAAAAATCTTGTCACTGTAGCTCCTGGCACAAACAACAAAGAAGCAAAAGCAATATTGCAAAAACATCGAATTGAACGTTTATTAGTAGTTGATGATAAGAAAAATTTAGCTGGACTTATTACAGTAAAAGATCTTACAAAAAAAGAAGAATTTCCTCACTCATCAAAAGATAAAAGAGGAAGACTACGTGTCGGGGCAGCAGTTAGTGTAAGAGATGACTGGCCAGAAAGAATATCTGCACTTGTAAAAGTTGGAATTGATGTGATTGTTGTTGATACGGCACATGGTCATTCTGTATATGTATTAGATTTAGTTAAAAAGATTAAAAAGAAATTTCCTAAAGTTGATATTATAGCCGGAAATGTTGCTACTGCAGAAGCAACAGTTGATTTAATTAAAGCAGGAGCTGATTGTGTGAAAGTAGGTATTGGTGCTGGTTCAAGTTGCACAACAAGAATTATATCAGGAGTAGGTGTTCCTCAATTGTCTGCTGTTATAAACTGTGCTAAAGCTGCAAAAAAATATAAAGTTCCAATTGTTGCAGATGGAGGAATCCGATATAGCGGAGATGTTGCCAAATCATTGGCAGCAGGTGCAGATGTTGTAATGTTGGGTGGTCTATTAGCAGGCATGGATGAAAGTCCTGGAGAAACCATTGTTTATGAAGGAAGAAGATATAAATCTTACCGAGGCATGGGTTCACTGGCTGCGATGAAAGAAGGTGGAGGAGATAGATATTTTCAACAGGAAAAAGACGAGCTTAAGCTTGTTCCAGAAGGAATTGAAGGAATGGTGCCATTTAGAGGGCCTGTTAGCAATTCAATATTCCAGTTAATTGGAGGCTTAAAGTCATCTATGGGTTATTGCGGTGCAAAGAATTTGTCATCATTTCATAAAAATAGCCACTTTATTGAAATTTCATCTGCTGGTGTAAAAGAGAGTCATCCACATGAAGTTAGCATAGTAAAAGAAGCCCCAAATTATCAGGGTCACGATAAATAATTATTAATGACTAAATTAAGTCTTTTAGATGGAGCAATCGGTTCAGAATTAATTTTGCGAGGAGAAACACTTCCTTCTCATATATGGTCTGCAAAAATTAATCTAAGTAATCCTGATTTATTATTAAATATTCATAAAGAATATATTAATGCTGGTTCAGATTATATCACAACTAACACATTCCGTACAACGACAAGAGCATACATAAAAACAGGTTTATCTACTATTCAAGCAAATAAAATTGCTAAAAAATCTATGAACTCTGCCATTAACATAGCTAAAAAAGCTGCTAATAAATCTATAAAAATATTAGGATCTATTGCTCCATTAGAAGATTGTTATTCTCCACAACTTTTTCCAGGAGTTAAAAATGCAAAAAATGAATTTTCTATTATTGCTAAATGGCTTAAAGAAGGTGATATAGATGGATACATACTTGAAACAATGAATAATATCACTGAAACACAAACTTGTCTCGAAGTTATTCAAGACTATAAGCTGCCTGTTTGGGTTAGTTTTAATTTATTAGATTCTTATCGTATTCAATCTGGAGAAACATTAGAAAATGCAATCAATATGACAAAAAATTTTGATGTTGATTGTATATTATTGAATTGTAATCCCGTAGAAAGAACTCAAGAAGCATTGAAAATTATTTCAAACCAATGTTCAACTTGGGGTATATACCCAAATCTTGGAATTGGAGAGCCATCACCTGATGGTGTGATTGCTAAATATTATTCTGATGATGAATTTCTAAAATTATGTAAAAATGCAATAGATTTAGGAGCAAGTGTTATAGGTGGATGTTGTGGGACAAGTCCACGACATATAAAAATTTTAACAGATAATTTTATTAAATAATTATTTACTTAGAGAATTTAAGTGATTAGTAATCTTTGATTTTTGTCTGGCAGCATTATTTTTATGAATTAGGTTCTTGCTTGCCATTTTATCTATAAAAGATACAGCATCTCCATAAAGATTTTTTGCTTTTTCAGCATCTTTTTCAGATAGAACACTTCTAATTAATGTTCTCATTCTAGATTTATTTTGAGAGTTAATTTCTCTACGCTTTAAATCTTGTCTATCTCGCTTTATTTGTTGTTTATGTCTGTCTACCATAAATGCTTCGCAACTTATTCTTTTCAAAAATGGATGTCAATAAATTTCTAGTTTTAAAAATTGTACAACTTAAATTAATGGGTGGCTTTGAAAAGTTTAGAAAAAATATTAAAAAAAGCAAAAAAGAATGACTTTATATCAATCTCAGACTTGATGACTGGGATTGAAACTGGAAAATTTTCAAGAGAAGAAGTTTCTAAACATGTTTTTAAACATTCTAATGATGCTGTTAAAATAGGCATTACAGGTCCTCCCGGTTCAGGAAAAAGTTCATTGATTAATATGTTGATTCCCAAACTAAGAAGTAAAAATATATCTGTTGGTGTTATTGCAATTGATCCTTCAAGTCCAATTACAGGAGGATCATTTTTAGGAGATCGTGTACGAATAAATAATGCAGTTGATGATGAAGATGTTTTTGTTAGAAGTATGGGTTCTCGTGCTGAATTAGGTGGTATTACAGAGTTAGCAGAAGATTTTTCTGATATTCTTGCATTTACAGGGAAAGATATAGTATTTATTGAAACAGTTGGAATTGGTCAGTCTGAATATAGTGTTTCAGAAATTACCGATTTAACTATGTTGGTTTTTGTACCAGAATCTGGAGATGAAATTCAATTACTAAAAGCTGGAATATTAGAGTTAGCTGATATGTTTATCATTAATAAATATGATAGAGATGAATCAAACCTTATGGTAAAATCAATAAAGAATGTTATTTCATCAACAAAAAAAGATTCAGCTAATAAGCAAATTTTTAAAACTAGCTGCAAAACGGGCGATGGCATTGAAGAGCTTGGAGAGGCATTGATTCAATCCCACAATTCAATAAGCAAAAATGAAAGTGTAAAATCTCGTCGTGAAGAACGTTTTACAAGAAGGGTGAGAAAGATAGTTGAAAATCGTATACTTGATGAGAAAAGATCTGAAATAGAAGGTCAGATAAAAGAAATAATAAAGAAGGAGAAATGAATAATAATTCAGATATGGGTTTCATTGATCATCTTGAAGAACTGAGATGGAGAATACTGAAATCTTTAGGTTCAATTTTAGTAATGGCAATTCTTACTTTTAATTTTGCAGATTATTTAGTTTATATGCTTACAGCTCCTGCAGATAATCGAGGAATTGGCTTACAAACACTTACTCCTCAAGGTATGTTTATATTGAAATGGAATCTTGCCATTATTGGAGGTTTTATATTATCTATACCAGTTATTACTATACAAATATGGAAATTTGTTTCTCCTGGATTGTATAATAGAGAAAGAAAAATCTTACTCCCTTTGATTATAACAGTATTTCTATGTTTCATATTAGGTGCTATTTTTGCTTATATGGTAATTTTACCATTTTCATTGAATTTTTTTGCATCAATGGTAACTGAAAATGTTCAGAATAATTTCTCTATCAACTATTACTTCAGTTTTGTTTTAGCATTAATTATTGGCTCAGGTTTAATCTTCGAAATGCCAATTGCATCATTTCTTTTTTCATCCATTGGAATCATTACACCTAGTTTCTTGAGAAGATTTCGAAGGGAAGCAATAATGATTACTGTAATATTATCAGCAATTATTACACCGCCAGATCCTATCAGTTTAATAATTATGTCTATACCAATGGTTATCTTGTATGAGATTAGTATTCTTGTTTCTTGGATATCAAACAGATTATTTAATCAAGACGAGTAATGAAAAAAATTCTTATTATACGAATGAGTTCTATTGGCGATATTGTTTTGTCAACATCCTTCCTTCAATCTGTTAAAGATAAATTTCCTGAATCTAAAATTGACTTTCTCATTAAATCTGAATTTGTTGATATTATTAAGAATCATCCTCTAATTGATAATACTATCGTTTTTAACAAAAAACTTGGTTTCAAAGAGCTTGTAAAGCTTGGAAGAAGCCTTAGAAGCAATAATTATGATATTGTATATGACATACATAGTGTATTTAGAACAAAAGTTTTGTCATTCTTCTTGAGGAATCATTTATTTAAACAGATTAAAAAACCCAGACTTAGAAGATTCATGCTTTTCTATACTTATCAGAATTTTTTTGAAAAGAACTTTAGTCATATTAAAATGTACCATTCTTTAATTGGAAAAAAAGATATGTTTCCAAAAACAAAACTACATTTATCCAAAGAAGAAATAGAAGACACAAAAGAATATTTATTTGACAATAGTATTGGAGATAATTTTATCACAATAGTTCCTGGTGCAGCTTGGAGTCAGAAACAATGGTCTATTGATAATTATAACAATTTAATGACCAGATTAGTTAGAGCATTTAATTCTAAAATCGTTATTTTGGGATCTACTAATGATAGTATTTGTGATCAAATTATAAAGAGTGAAAATATTATCAACCTTAAAGATCGTACTACCTTAAGAATGGCAATGGGTATATTAAAATTTTCCAAACATACTATAGGAAGCGATACAGGATTACTTCATATATCTGAAGCAATGAATACACCTGTTACGATGATTCTTGGGCCTACATCACGAGAGACAGGAGCAGGAGTTGTTTTAGAAAATTCTATTCTAATTGAAAATAAAGATTTATGGTGTAGACCTTGTTCTCAAAATGGAAGTAGACCTTGTTACAGAAAAGAACAATATTGCATGTCTGAAATAGATAGCGAAAAAGTGTTTAACAGTATCAACAACTCTATGAAAATATGAAATATATTTGGCTAACAATTTACAATTTGATTATTTATCCATTATTTTTTGTATTAGCATTGTTTTTAATTCCTTTTAATAAAAAAATTCGGTTAGGTTTTTTCGGTAGATTTAATTCTAGAAGAGAATTAATAAAATTTAAAAATAACAATTCTTTCTCAAAAAATTATTGGTTTCATGTTTCTTCTCATGGAGAATATCAACAAGTACAATCTATTATTGCTGAATTAAAAGAAGACAATAATATTGGCATTATTGTATCATTTTTTTCTCCATCAGGATTTAATAATGTGAATGATGGTAATATTGATTGCAAAATTTATTTGCCTTTTGATTTTCTGATTTCTCTATATCGTTCTTTAAAAATTGTTAAGCCTTCTAAATTTATTATCGCTTCTTATGATGTTTGGCCGAATGTGATATCTATCTGTAAGATATTGGGAATTAAGACTTTATTAATTTCATTAAGAATTCATTCAAATAGTTTCAAACTCTCATTTATAGGAAGAAGTTTGTATAAAGCTGTATATGCACAGATTAATGAAATTTTTACTGTTTCTTCCAAAGATTTATCCAATTTAAAGAAGATTATTAATAATAAAAGATTTATGGCTATGGGAAACCCTCGTTTTGATGTGGCTCATATGAAATCAGAAAATGTTAACATTAAACTTTCTTTGACTGATAGAATTGAGAAAAAACTATTTTTATTTGCAAGTTTGTGGCCTGAAGATGATAAAATACTATTTCCAGATATATTTGATTTACTAAAAAAACACCCCGACTCAAAAATTATTCTTGTTCCACATGAGCTTTCAGAAGGCATTATCGATAACTACATAATATTAGCTAAAGAAAATAATCTATCTTACAGAGTTATAGATGAATATTGTGACATGAGAAATATCGAAGAAGATGTTATCATTATAAATGCAGTTGGAATTTTATATAAGCTATACTGGCAATCATATATCTCTTATGTGGGAGGAGGATTCTCGAATGGAGGAATTCATAATATTATGGAACCAGCTGTTGCTAGCAATCCTGTTATTTTCGGCAAAAATTATTCAAATTCAAATTTTTTAGAAGCAAATCAATTATTAAGTAATTCAGCAGCATTTACTGTGAATTCATCTAAGGATTTGATGAATATATTTACCAATTTATCGAATAAAGATTCCTATTTATATGCTAGCACTTCATCAAAAAGTGTAATTGAGCATAATCTTGGTTCGACTAAAAAACTAATGTCTGTGATTCTAGATGGGTAAAGTTTTTAAGGTTAGCGACATCTTTCTTATACCAAATTTGGTTACTATTACTAGGCTTATTTTAATGGTTCCACTGCTTATGTCATATTATTTCGATTATATGACTTATTTTTATATTCTATTAGTTATTACAATTATTTCAGATTTTCTTGATGGAATCCTAGCAAGACATTTAAATCAAGTATCGGATTTAGGAAAAATGCTTGATCCTTTAGCAGATAATTTAACTTTATTCATATTCTCAATTATTTTATCGATAAAAGGTTTTATTCCTGTCTGGTTTTGCATTTTTTATTTTTTTAGACAACTTTTGCTACTAATTCTTTCTTTGCTTTACTTACCTAAAATGGGAGGTGTTTTGGGATCTAACTTTATTGGTAAATGGGGAGTTGGAATTTTAACACTTGGGTTTGCAATATATGCATTGAAATTCGAAGCTATTTTTAATTTTGCTGAGATTTTAGTTTATATTGCTACCGTACTTTTAGCTCTTAGTTTATTCACTTACTTACAATTTTTTTACAAAATTAGTGTAAAAAAATAAAACCTATTGTCATACTTTATAGATTGTTTTTTTTATTCAGAAAACTTAAATTTAAAGAGACAATATGGCAGACTTTCAACTAATTTCTGATTTTAAACCTTCTGGCGACCAACCAAGAGCTATCAATGAACTTTCGGATGGGATCAATTCTAATATGAAACATCAGACTTTGTTAGGAGTTACAGGTTCTGGAAAAACTTATACTATTGCAAAAGTAATTGAAAAAATTCAGAGACCAACCTTAGTCATATCTCATAATAAAACATTAGCAGCACAACTATACGGCGAGTTTAAAAGCCTGTTTCCTAACAATGCAGTAGAATACTTTATTAGTTACTATGACTATTATCAACCAGAATCATATATGCCAGTTACAGATACTTTTATTGAAAAAGATTTTTCGATGGATGAGGAAATAGACAGGTTAAGATTGAAAGCTACAAGTTCTCTAATTGAAAGAAACGATGTCATTGTAGTTAGTTCAGTATCTTGTATATATGGTTTAGGTTCTCCTAAAGAATATAAAAATCAGATTATATCAATCAAAAAAGGAGAAAATATAAATCGAAGAGAATTGACTGAATCTCTTATTGATATTTACTATCAAAGAAATGATCAAGTGCTTGAGAGATGTAACTTTAGAATTATGGGAGATATCTTTGAAATATTTCCGGCATATGAACAAAATGCAATTAGAGTTGATATTTTTGATGATAAGTTAGAATCGATTGTGACATTTAACCCTATAACTGGAGAAGAAATACAAGAAATTGAGGAAATCTTTCTTTATCCAGCAAGACATTTTGTTTCAGATAAACAAAAAAATAAAAAAATAATCAAAGAAATGAAAAAAGATTTAAAAGATAGAATAGACTACTTCAATAAAAATGAAAAATTATTAGAGGCACAAAGATTAAGTCAGAGAACCAATTTTGATATAGAAATGATTGATGAAGTAGGTTATTGTTCAGGAATCGAAAACTATTCTAGATATTTTGATGAAAGAAAACCAGGAGAAAGACCTTGGACATTAATCGACTTCTTCCCTAAGGATTTCATAACTATTATTGATGAATCTCATGTTACTCTTCCTCAAATAAAAGGAATGTACAATGGAGATAGAAAAAGAAAAGAAAATCTTGTAGAACATGGTTTTAGATTGCCTGCAGCTTATGATAACAGACCTCTTAAAATTGATGAATTTGAATCAATTCAGAATCAGAATATTTATGTTTCTGCAACACCTGCTGAAAAAGAATTGAATTTATCTTCTGGAGTTGTTACTGAACTTATTAATAGGCCAACCGGGTTACTGGATCCGATAGTGAGTGTTAAACCCTCATCTGGTCAAATAGATGATTTAATTAGTGAGATTAAGATAAGGGCTGAAAAAAAAGAAAGATGTTTAGTAACTACTCTTACTAAAAAAATGGCTGAAGATTTATCAGAATATCTGAGTACAATGAATATTAGAGTAAGGTATCTTCATTCAGAAATTAAAACAATTGAAAGAGTGAAGATTTTAAGAGATTTAAGGTTAGGAGATTTTGATGTATTAGTTGGAATTAATTTATTAAGAGAAGGTCTTGATCTTCCGGAAGTTTCTTTAGTTGCGATTCTAGATGCTGACAAAGAAGGTTTTTTACGATCAAAAAGTTCTTTAATACAAACTGCTGGTAGAGCAGCTAGGAATGTGGAAGGCAAAGTTATTCTTTATGGTGACAAAAATACAGATTCAATGCAGTATTTAATTGATGAGACTAATCGAAGAAGAAAAATACAGGAAGATTTTAATAAGAAAAATGATATTACTCCTAAATCTATTGAAAAATCAAAAGATGAAATACTTGGTGCAACTAAAGTTGCAGAATCATTTATAGAAAATGAGATTAGTATAAAAAGAGATATTAAAACTGACAGGTTTCTAAAAGAGGATAAAAAAATTGCACTTGAAATGATTAGGCAAGAGATGTTAGAAGCTGCTGAAAATCTTGAATTTGAAAGAGCAGCAGTTTTAAGAGATGAAATTACAAATTTGGAAAGAGAAATTAGTATTAGCAAATAAGAGGATAAAATGAATATTGATCTAATTAAACAACGAACTGGAATTGTCGGTGAAAGTGAAGAAATCAATGAAGTATTAGAGACAGTTTCTCAAATTGCTGGTGTAGATATATCTGTTTTAGTAAATGGAGAATCTGGAACTGGAAAAGAATTAATAGCAAAAGCTATACATGCTGCAAGCAAACGTTCTAATAATGATTTAGTCATTGTGAATTGCGGTGCTATTCCAGAAGGCATTATTGAAAGTGAATTATTTGGACACAAAAAAGGTGCTTATACAGATGCTAGTGAATCAAGAAAAGGTTATTTTGAAACAGCAAATAAAGGAACCATTTTTCTAGATGAGATTGGAGATATGCCACTAGAAACTCAAGTTAAAGTGTTGAGAGTGTTGGAAAGCGGAGAGTATATGAGGGTTGGAGATTCTAATCTTAAAAAAACAGATACTAGAGTTATAGCTGCTACCAACAAAGATTTAGCAAAATTGGTTAAAGAAGGAAAATTTAGACAAGATCTTTATTATAGGTTGAAAACAGTTACAATAAACATCCCATCCTTAAGACAGCGAAAGGGTGACATTCGACTTCTTATTGAAAGATTTGCTCTTCAGTTTACTAGAACAAATAAAATCAAGTATAAAGGTTTTACACCAGAAGCAATCAAAGTAGTTCAAAAGTTTGATTGGCCAGGGAATGTAAGAGAATTAAGAAATTTCGTTGAAAGTATCTTAACCTTGGAAAAAGGAGAAAGAATTACTGCAGAAATTGTTGAAAAACAACTACATGATGAAAAAGTAGTGGAATTTTCTGATAACCCAGCATTGCCTGTTGTAGTAAATCAACATCCAGACCAAGCAGAAAGAGAACTGATATTAAGACAATTGTTATTTTTAAGACAAGACATCGAAGAACTTAAACTAATATTAAAAGACTCTGATCTTTCAATATTAAATTCTTCTAAAAATATCAATGAAAATTTTGCCAATAAAATACATAATGATGGATTAGATTCAGAAGATGATACTTTGATAAAAGAGAAAGCTATAGGCAATTTTAAGACATCAGATTTAGATAAAGAAATGATTATAAGAACATTAGAGCACTTTAATAATAACAGAAGAGCTGCAGCTAAATCTCTTGGCATGAGTGAAAGAACATTATATAGGAAGATTAATGATTATGGAATTGAAAAGAAGATTAATAAAGATAGTTAATTTTTCGGCTATATTTTTATTATCCGGATGTGCATATTATTCAATGGCTGGATCAATACCTGCAAACATTAAAAATGTTTCAATCCCTTTGTTTGTCAATGAAACTTCTGAATTTGAATTATCAGAAAAGTTAACCAATAAAATTGTTGAGCAAATTAGCGAACAAAATATTATAAAGGTCTCAAATAATTTAAATGCTGACAGTGTCATAAATGGAAATATAGTTTCAGTTTCAGATGGTCCTTATGCATTTAATAATAATGAACAAGTAAGTGAATATCGTTTTTCAATTAGAATAAAAGCAGTCTGGATTGACAGTAGTGATGATGAAGAGCTCTTTTCAAAGGATTTTTCTTCCTTTGGAACTTATAGCATTGATAATGATCCTTCTTCTGATGGTTTAGATAATGATAATGATGGATTAATTGATGCTGCTGATAGTGATGAATTTGGAGATTCAAGAGAGCTTGCAATTAATGTTGCAATTGACAAAATTGCGATTGATATTGTCAATGCAGTGCTATCAACATGGTGATATTATGAGTCAAATAGATATAAGAAATTTAAAAGATTTTATCGGTAAAGAAGTGCAAGTAAACGGTTGGGTTTACAATATGCGCTCAGTTGGAAAAATATGGTTTGTCATTGTAAGAGATGGTACTGGCTATGTCCAATGTGTTGTATCAAAAAATGATGTTAATGATGATGTTTTCAAACTCGAAAATGTTTTAACTCAAGAATCTTCTCTCATTGTTAAAGGAAAGGTGCAAGAAGACAAAAGATCTGAAGGCGGTGTTGAAATTATTGCAAGCGATATTGAAGTAGTTCACATTGCTGATGAATATCCAATATCTCTAAAAGATCATGGTGTAAGCTTTTTAATGGATAATCGACATTTATGGTTAAGATCAAAAAAACAATTTGCGATTATGAAAATTAGACAAAGAATAATAAAATCAATACGAGATTTCTTTGATGATAGAGGCTTTGTTTTAATTGATTCTCCTATGTTTACTGGCAATGCTGTAGAAGGAACAACAACACTTTTCGAAACTGATTATTTTAATAGATCTGCATACTTAACACAAAGCGGTCAATTGTATCAAGAAGCGGGTGCTATGGCATTTGGAAAGACTTATTGTTTTGGGCCTTGTTTTAGAGCGGAAAAGTCAAAAACAAGGAAACATCTTACAGAATTCTGGATGGTTGAGCCTGAAATTGCCTATTGTGACATAAATCAAAATATGGATTTAATTGAAGAATTTATATCTTACATCGTTTCTGAATCATTGGAACACTGCTCTGAAGAGTTACAAATTCTCGATAGAGACTTGTCAAAGCTAAAAGATATCTCTACACCATTTCCAAGAATATCCTATGATGATGCATTAAAAATACTTAAAGATAAAAAACATGATTTTAAATATGGGAGTGATTTTGGAGCTCCTGATGAAGAAGCAATAGCTTCTGAATTTGATAAACCTGTTATGATACATTCTTGGCCACATGAAACCAAAGCTTTCTATATGAAAAGAGATGATACTGATAAGTATGCATTAGGGGTAGATGTCATCGCACCAGAAGGATATGGAGAAATAGTTGGAGGAGGGCAGAGAGAGGATGACCATGACTTGCTTGTAAAACGTATTGAAGATCATGGTTTGCCTGTTGATGCATTCAAATGGTATTTAGATTTGAGAAAATACGGATCTGTTCCTCATTCTGGTTTTGGTTTAGGTCTTGAGAGAACAGTTTCTTGGATATGTGGAATTGATCATGTTAGAGAGACAATTCCTTTTCCAAGAACTATGGGAAGGCTTGAACCATAATGAAATTCAGTGGAAGAATTGCTGTTTTCGGAGGAAGAAAGATAACAGAATCTATATATAATGACACTGTCGAGATTGGTAGAAAAATGGCCAAAAAAAACTGGCTAGTTTTTTGCGGCGGCGGCGAAGGAGTAATGGAAGCAATTGCCAAAGGAGTATCAATGGAGAATGGGACTTGCATTGGTATCTTAAAGGATAAAGACTTTAAAACTGGGAATGAATTTCTTACAATTCCTATTTCTACAGGCATGGATATAACAAGAAATGCTTTAATAAGCTATAATTGTGATGTTGGTGTAGCTATTTCAGGTGCTTATGGTACATTAAGTGAAATAGCTTACACATTAGCACAAGATAAAAAATTGATATCTTACAATAGCTGGGATATTCCAGGATCTATTCAAATTGATTCTGTTGACTCATTAATCAAGGAAGTCCAAAAATGTCTCAACAAATAAAAATTGGTCTTTGTCAAATCAATCCTACATTGGGAGATTTTGATTATAACTATAATAAAATTTTAGATAGTTATAATGAAGCTCTTAAACAAAATTGTGAGCTTATAGTATTTCCAGAAATGGCAGTGACAGGCTATCCTCCACAAGATCTTTTATTATCTGATAAGTTTATAGATAAAAATTTATCCACACTTAATAATTTTGTTAGAAATGTCTCTAAAACCTGTATTGTTGGTTTTGTCAACAGAAAGGATGGAAAGCTATTCAATTCTGCTGCAATTTGTAGAGATGGAGAGATTGTAAAAGTATACAATAAGATTCTTTTACCTACATACGATGTTTTTGATGAAGATCGTTATTTTGAAAACGGTTCAGATATTGGACAATTTAATATCAATGTTAATGGTAATGATATCAATTGTGTTGTTCAAATCTGTGAAGATCTTTGGGAAGATGATTATGATCGAAAATTATCTGAAGAGATTATTGATTTAAATCCAGACCTTATTGTTAATATTTCTTCTTCTCCATATCATAAAAATCGTAAAAGAATCCGAAAAGAATTAATCGCCAATAAATTTTCTAATGCTAACTGTCCTTTTGTTTATTGTAATCTTGTTGGAGGACAGGATGAATTAATTTTTGATGGTAATTCTTTAATTTTGAATTCTGATATGAATCTAATTAAAGAAGGAAAATCCTTTGAAGAAGACCTTGTCGTTGCAGATTTATCATCATCTTCGATTGATGAACAAAGTGAGGAAGTAAATGGAGAGATGTACCAAGCATTATGTTTGGGTATAAAAGATTATTTTCGCAAGACAGGACATAAAAAAGCTGTAATCGGTTTAAGTGGTGGAATCGACTCAGCACTTGTTGCATGTTTAGCAGTTGATGCTATTGGTCCAGAAAATGTGTATTTAATATCAATGCCTTCACGTTTTTCTAGCGAACACAGTAAAACTGATGCAGAATTATTAGCAAAGAATTTAAATGCAAACTTTAAATCTATTGATATTGATGGCCTCTTTGAAAAATATCTAGAAGTTTTTGAGCCTCATTTTGAAGGTTTAGATAAGAATGTTGCCGAAGAAAATATTCAATCTAGAATAAGAGGGAATATATTGATGGGTTTTTCCAATAAGTTTGGTTGTTTAGTGCTTTCAACAGGGAATAAAACAGAATTAGCTTTGGGTTATTGTACTCTTTATGGTGATATGAGTGGAGGATTGTCTGTAATTGGTGATTTATCAAAAACTGATGTATATAATCTTTCAAAATGGAAGAACAAAAATTCAAACAATGTTATTCCTGAAAGCTCGATTACAAAAGTTCCTTCAGCAGAGTTGGCTGAGAATCAAGTTGATCCTTTTGATTATGACAAAATCAGTCCAATTGTAGATAAAATTATTTATAATGAATCTTTTGATGAGAACTTTGCAGATGAAGATGGCATAAGAAAAAAAATCAATCAAAATGAATTCAAAAGAAGACAAGCAGCTCCAATATTACGTGTAAGTAGAAAAGCATTTGGTATTGGTAGGCGTTTTCCTATAGTTAATCATTTTCATGAGTGATGTTAAAAACATACGAAACTTCTGTATTATTGCTCATATTGATCATGGGAAATCTACCCTTGCAGATAGATTGCTAGAGTTTACCGGTACAATTTCCAAAAAAAAGATGAAAGATCAAGTTCTCGATAATATGGAACTTGAAAGAGAGCGAGGAATTACCATTAAAAGCCATTCAATTAGAATGTCTTTTAAGAAACACATACTTAACCTAATTGATACTCCAGGCCATGTGGATTTTTCTTATGAAGTCTCACGTACACTTTCTGCAAGTGAAGGTGCACTATTGATTGTTGATGCAGCTCAAGGAGTTGAAGCTCAAACAGTTACAAATTATTTATTAGCAGTTGAAAATAATCTTAGAATAATCCCAATAATAAATAAAATTGATCTTCCTAATTCTGATATAGAAAATGTGAAAAAACAAGTTGTTGAATTAACCGGATGTGACGAAGAAGATATCTTATTAGCAAGTGCAAAAAGTGGAGAAGGAATTGAAGGTATATTGGATACAATTATTGAAAAAATACCATGTCCAAGCCATTCAGAAAATAATGAATTAAAAGCCCTAATTTTTGATTCCATTTTTGATAAATATCGTGGAGTTGTTGCTTATGTTCGTGTTTATGAAGGCTCAATTAAACCTGGTATGAAAATTAAATTTTTTTCACATGATACTTATTATGATGTTGATGAAGTTGGACATTTTGTTATTGATAGAAAAAAGGCTTCATCGCTCGAAGAAGGTGAAGTTGGCTATGTTATAGCAAACATCAGAGATATTGAACATGTTTTGCCTGGAGATACTATTACTACTGTTAAAAATGCATGCACTCATGCTTTACCAGGTTTTCAAAAAATTAAGCCGATGGTTTTCTCAGGATTATTTCCTTCAGATGCAGATGATTATGATGATTTACGTACAGCACTTGAGAAGCTAAAGCTCAATGATGCTTCACTTTTATTTGAACCAGAAGTAAGTGATGCTTTGGGCTTTGGATATAGATGCGGATTCTTAGGTTTATTACATATGGAAATAATTCAAGAAAGATTAGAGCGTGAATTCAACCTTTCAATTGTTACAACAAGCCCTAATGTAAAATATTTAGCCAATCTGAAGGATAAAACACAAGTTGAAGTGCATAGACCTGCATTATTGCCTCCACCTAAGGTTTTAGAATCTATTTCAGAACCAATTGTTGTCGCGGAGATACTAACTCCAGCAGAATATATCGGCAATGTAATGAAAATTTGCCAAGATAGAAGAGGTAAATACAAATCAACATCTTATTTATCAAATTCTAAAGTTCAATTGATATATGATTTACCATTAGGAGAAATAATATTCGATTTTTATGATTCTATTAAATCAGCTTCAAAAGGGTATGCTTCTTTTGATTATACATTTAAGGAATACAAAGAAAGTAAGCTGGATAAATTAGATATCCTTATCAACAAAGAACCTGTAGATGCATTATCAATGATTTGTTCAAAAAAAGATTCTTATCATCGTGGGTTAGCATTGTGTAAAAAACTAAAAGAACTTATTCCAAGACAGCAAATTCAAATTCCAATTCAGGCATCTATTGGAACCCGAGTAATTGCAAGAACGAACATCCCTGCTTTCAGAAAGAATGTTACTGAAAAACTTTATGGAGGCGATGTAACAAGAAAAAGAAAGCTTCTTGAAAAGCAAAAGAAAGGGAAGAAACGAATGAGAATGATTGGTAAAGTTGAGGTTCCTCAAGAAGCTTTGCTAGCTGTTTTAAAAATATAAAATGATAAAAGACTATCTAGAAAAATCAAAATCTCCTTGGTATAGTTTTATTTTTTCGTTTCCAGTATTTGTCATGTATGAATTAGGTTTGTTTTGGATGAGAAATGTTGAATTCACATACATTCAAAATGGTGCTGATGTTTTAATAGAACAAATAATTTCCAGTTCAAATTTTGATATATTATATGTTAGTTCGACAATTTTTTTTCTGGTCTTAATCGGTATTTTATTCTATCAAAAAAAGAAATTCAAATCTTTAGAAATTAATATGAAATACCTCAATTTTATGATTATTGAATCATTGTTTTATGCCTCTATACTATTTTTTATTATGGGAAATATTTATTTAATGGATGTTTCTTCCACTGATCTTTTATGCAATATTATCCTATCTCTTGGTGCTGGTATTTATGAAGAGATTATTTTCAGAGTATTATTAATCTATATTTTTATGCAATCAATGAAATTTTTATTTCGACTAGGAAATTTTTCTTCACAAATCTATGCTATTTTGTTTTCAGCAATTTTATTTTCTCTTTTTCATTTTATTGGAATAGAATCTTTTAATCAAGAAGCATTTGCTGTTAGACTTATTGCTGGTATTTTCCTTGCAGTATTATATGTTCAGAGAGGTTTTGGTATCACAGCAATCACCCATTCAATTTATGATATATTTGTTATTTTTCTATTAACTTAGGAGATGAACAAGAGATTTATTTTTACTTTATTTTTTAGTTATCTGTTTTCTCAATCTGCAATTGACACTTTGTCAGTTACAATTTATCCAGAATACTATTACCAAGGAATAATGGTAGAGTATAGATTTGATAAAAATGTCGCTGAAAAACATATATTCAATTTGTCAACTGAAGTTGACTCCGTATTGTATCTAGTTTCTAAAGGCGATGAATTCTTTGAAGAAGTAGTTAAAGTTAATAATCGGTCAATATCTTCTATTGAAAAGCAAGGTGAACATAAAATATATTTATTTTTAGATAAATATAGTCAAGTTCCTGGGGTAAGAGATTTCTATTATCAGTTTAACACATTAAGCGATATCAAAACATTGATAATGGCATTTCAATTGCCTTTTGCATCTGAAGATTTCATTCCTAATGCAAATAATATTCCTTTAGAAGAGGTTGGTGATCAAAATGGATTAACTTTTCTACAAGGAATATTAAATGACTATAGATCAGATGAATTGATTGATATTTCATTGAGCTATTTTAATCCACATGGTCTGACTTCTATACAGTATTCTGCAAATATAAGTGTAGATGATCCTGTTCAAAATATTTCACCCCCTACATCAAGAGATAAATTTGTTACTTATCCTTTTTTAACATGGGAACCAATGTTAATTTTTTTAATATTAACTTTAATACTGATATTTTTATATGGTAATTCTCAAAGAAAAAATAATAGCTAAAATATTACTAATTGCTTGTTTCATTTTTGTTTCTGGATGTGAAACAAAAAGAGATTCAGTTGGAGGAAGTGATGATTTGATTGTATTAGCTGCAAAAGAAGATAGAGATAAAATAAAAAGCCTTTTATCTACTGTTTTTAACGACACCTTACTAACACCAGAACCGGAGGCTTTTTATAAGGTAAAATTTTCTGATCCTTCTAATTATAATGCTTTAAAAACTCAAACAAATTTAATCATTGCTTCTATTGGTGATTTTGATATGAATCCTGCTACAAAACTGGTAAAGAATTTGCTTGGAGAAGCAAAATTTAATCAAACACTGGAAGGCACTCCTGTTGTTTTATCTAGAGATCAATTTGCTAAAAATCAGTTATTTATGATTGTAAGCGGTTCTGATTCATCAATGATTAAAGATTATTTAATAGAAAACGGTGAATGGATTAAAGAACAGTACAATGAAAACTTTGATAAAAAACAATCTAAATATTTAATAGAAGCACAACATCAAGAAGAAAAAGAACTTATTTTGTTAAGAAAACACGGTTGGAATATTAATTTGCCTTGGGGATGGGAAATTATTAAAGATGAATCTAATTTTGTTTGGATTGGACAAGAAATGCCATTCAGATGGCTATCAGTTTATTGGCGAGATGGAAATTATTTTTCAAAAGAAGAAGCCATAAAGCTAGCAAATAGTTTCCCAGAAGATTATTTCAAATCTATTCAATATAATGATAGTTTTACTTCAATTGATTGGGTTGACTATAGGGGTGATGCTGCCTATAGAATATCAGGATTATGGGAATCTATTGAAGGAGCAAAAGGAGGACCATTTGAAGGATACTTATTTTATGATTATGATTCAGATAGAACATTCTATGTTAATTATCTAGTATTCAATCCAGATGGAAGGAAAGCATTTTATATTAGACAAATGAATCTTATTGCTAGGACTATTAAGGTAGAATAATGAAAAAGTTAATTATTCTCCCTACATATAACGAAGCAAAGAATATCATCAAAACGATTGATATTCTTTTATCTTTAGATACTGAATTTGATATACTTGTTGTTGATGACAATTCTCCTGATGGAACAGCAGATCTGGTAAAAAATAATTATCAAAATTCTGTTATTGTCAAAATTCGATCTAAAAAAGATGGATTAGGTTCTGCTTATGTATTTGCTTTTGGTTGGGCATTGGAAAATGGCTATCATTCTATCATACAGATGGATGCAGATTTGTCTCATGATCCTCAAGAAATTCCTGCTATGTTTTCATTGCTTTCGGATAATGATCTTGTGATAGGAAGTAGATATTATGGTGGACTAAGAGTTATCAATTGGCCAATAAGACGTTTGTATCTCAGTTATTTCGCAAATCTTTATGCAAGACTTATTACTGGTGTTCCTGTTAGAGATTTGACTGCCGGGTTTAAAGCATGGAGAGCAGATGCATTAAGAACAATTGATTTTAATGAATGTTCTTCACAGGGTTACTGTTTTCAAATTGAAACAGCATTTCGTGCATATCAAAAAAATTGTAAAATTATAGAACATCCAATAACTTTTACTGATCGTACTGTTGGAGAATCAAAAATGGATAGATCTGTTGTAATTGAAGCCATTTTAAAAGTATGGTTATTTGGTTTTTGGAGATTATTTAGATTAAAAAGATAGATGAAAAAATATTATTTAGACTTTGAAAAATCGCTCAAAGATTTTGATGATGAAATTCAAAATTTAATTTCTATTGATTCTGAATCAGAAAAATTAGATCAATTAAGAAATATGAGAGCAGAAAAAGAAAAAGAAATTTTTTCTAACCTCAATGCTTGGCAAGTAGTGCAATTAGCAAGACATCCTAATCGTCCTTACACTATGGACTATATCTCAAATTGGTGTGATGATTTCATTGAATTGCATGGTGATAAAGCATTTTCTGATGATAAAGCAGTGATAGCTGGAATTGGCACTATAGATAACCATCGTGTAGCAATTATTGGACAACAAAAAGGTAGAAATACAAAAGAGAACTTGCACAGAAATTTTGGAATGATGAAGCCAGAAGGATATAGAAAGGCATTACGAGTAATGAAAATGGCAGAAAAATTTAATTTGCCCATTGTTACTTTAATTGATACTCCTGGTGCTGATCCTGGAGTTGCAGCTGAAGAAAGAGGACAAGGATATGCAATTGCAAATAACTTGATGGAAATGGCATCAATTGAAACTCCTATATTGTCAGTTGTTATCGGAGAAGGTGCAAGCGGCGGAGCTTTAGGCATTGGTTTGTGCGATAAAATGTTAATGTTACAAAATACTTGGTTTTCTGTAATTAGTCCTGAAGGTTGTGCATCAATTTTATGGCAAGACTCTTCAAAAGCACCGGAAGCAGCCGCCGCATTAAGGCTAACTCCTAAAGATTTGATGCAGCATGACATATGTAATATGGTTGTTTATGAACCAACAGGGTGTGCTCATCGTCATTTTGATGAAACCATTGATATTTTGAAGAAAACAGTAGTGGAAGAAATAAATCTATTAAAAGAAAAAAATATTAAAGACTACTTACATTCCAGAATAGAAAGATATGATAAACTTGGTGTATTTAGAGAGCTTTAATAGAAATCAAATCTATTATCTTCAATCTCAGAGTCATCTCGCAACCCTTGTAGCCAATTGCTCCATATAAGATTTTGTCTTTGTATAATTAAGCTAAATTTTAATGACTCTTTCTTTTCATCGTAATCTTCTTCATTTAATTCGTCTATTTCTAAGACTTTGACAAAAGCTTGTCCACGAAGTGTTGGCAATGGACCTAATAAATCACCTTTTTCAGCATTAATTAGAGCACCTGCAATATAATTGCTCTTTCCTATTGATTCAAAGCTACCAATGAGATTCCCAGTTGTTTCTTTTACATATTCGAGATTTGGATTTTCTTCGGAAAGTTTTAGTAAATCTAAATTTTCTGTTACAATACCATCAGCAATTTTTTTAATTTTCTCATCTTTTATATTTCTAGTTGATTCTTCTATTAAACTTTCTTTTACACTTGCAAAAGACATTGTTTTTTTGTCCGATATTTCATCTAGATAACAAACAAGAAAATAATCATCATTCTCTATATAATCTGACACTTCACCAATTTCACTGTTGAAAGCGAATCTTACAGCGTTTCTTGCCACCCCAATATCATCTATAAATATTGATTTTTCCTGAACACCGCTTGCACTATGAATTTCCATTCCTAGTGAGTCTGCTAAATCAAAGAATCCATATTCTTTTGATTCTAAGGAAAATATACTTGATAGATTACGTAATCTATTTTCTGTATCTTTTCCTGGGAAGATTCTTAAAAGTATATGTGATGCGTTAACTTGTTCTTCGCCTTCTTGAGAAATTTTCTTATCATTAATCTTAATAATATGATATCCAAATTGAGTTAGAATAGGACCAACTACTTCGCCTTTTTCACCGCTGAAGGCTGCTTCTTCAAATTCTTTTACCATTTGTCCTTTATTGAACCATCCAAGCTTTCCACCATTCAGAGAGTCTGGATTTGCACTATTTCCTGGATCTTCGGTATAAGCATTTGCTAAATCAGTGAATGATTCACCTTCATTGATACGATCTATTAAAGTTGTCATTTCTAATTTGACTCGAAGTGAATCGCTATACTCAGAAACAATAGGCCATTTAACATATTTCATATAACGCATTTCTGGTTCTTCATAGTCATCGATATTCTCATTATAAATCTTCATTAATTCTTCTTCAGATGGTTCTAATGTGCTATCTTCGTTCAGTGTTTTATCTGTTATATGAAGAACTTCAAGACTATAATTAATGAATCTTTGTCTATAACTATCAACAACATCTTGATCAGATGTTGATGCAGCATTAATAATTAACTGTTGCAGTTTGTAATTTGGTAAATAGATATTTTGCATAAAATCTTCAATAGGATGCCAATCCAATTCTCCTGGATTTGTTACAGCTTCCATATATTTTTCTAAATCAAATTGTCCATCAGTTCTAAATACAGGGCTACTTTGTAAGAAAGGAGGAGGATTATTCTTGAGTTGATATAATACCTCACTATCTGAAACCAAGATTTTATTTTGTTCTATTTGTTCTTGAATCAATAGGTCTTGGATTAGTCTTTCCCAAACTACAGCTCGAACATATTCTCTATCCGCATCAGTCATATTTTCGCCTGACTGTTTTTCAATACGAGAAATTTCATCAAACACCAACCTATTAAAATCATCATATAGGATTGGCTTTCCATTTAATGATCCAACATTATTAGAAGAGTTTTGGCCGAATATATCGACAACACTTGCACCACCAACTAAACCTCCAACTGCCATACTAGCAATAAAGAGAATAAGGATAGCCCACATAACTACCTGCATTTGGGTGCGCATATTTGTAATGATTCCCATAGGTGTGCAATTTATAGAAGTATCAAAGAGAATGCAAAATTATTTAGATGATATTTTTTAAAAGTTTCTTTATTATAAGCAATGAACAGGATTATAATTTTATCTCTTTTAGCCGTTGTCTTTGCTCAAGAAAAGACTTTAGAGCTAAAAGATGTAATGGGTGGAACATTTCGTTATGATAGAATTGGGAGCTATAATTGGGTTAACAATCAAGATGCATACTATTTTTCTGAATCAGATTCTCTTGGCAAACATTTTTTTATATATGGTTTAGCTAGAGGAGATACAACAAAAGCATTCAGTATATCCAAAGATCAATTAAGTCGTTTTAGCCACAGTTTTAGCAAAGATCAATCACTGTTATTGTTAAAGACAAATAGTATTAGTATATGGAGACATTCTTCTTATGGAACCTATCATATTTATGATATTGCCAAAAATACTATTGTTCCAGTTTCTGCTAATCCTGATAGTCTACGAAATGTAAAGATTTCACCAAATAACAAATATATTTCCTATGTAAGAAATGATAACAATCTTTATTTATTTTCATTAGAAGATTCGGAAGAAACTCAACTAACAACTGATGGTAGTGAAACAATTCTGAATGGACATTTCGGGTGGGTTTATGAAGAAGAATTTGGAAGTTATGATGCTTATAGATGGAGTCCTTCAGGAGATTATCTTTTATTCTGGCAAGAAGATCAATCTATGGTAGAAAAATACCCTTTAATTGATCATATGTCCAAATATCCAACAGTAAAATATATCTATTATCCAAAAGCGGGACAAACCAATCCAACAGTCAAATTGGGTATAATTGATTTAAACTTATTACATGAAGAAGTAGTCGAAGTTGAGGATGAAATTGAAGAAGTAGTCGAAGTTGAGGATGAAATTGAAGAAGTAGTCGAAGTTGAGGATGAAATTGAAGAAGAAAACCATAATCATCACTATATATCTTGGTTAAACCTTCCTGAAGATACTTATTATATACCTAATGCTATTTGGCATAAAAATAGAGATGACTTATACATCACAACACTTAATCGAAAACAAAATGATTTGAAATTTTTTAAATATAATTTAGCAGAGAATGAATCAATCCTTATTCTTAATGACAAGAATGAAACTTGGGTAGATGCATATGACTTTTTTGGCAGCCCAGGTCTTTTCAATATAGATATTTTGAATAACGATGAAATTATATGGATATCTGAACGTGATGGATTCAAACATATTTATAGAAGTCGCCCTGATGGTCAATTTATCAATCAGATTACAAGGGGAAAATGGGAGGTAAATGGTATCAATGCTATCGATGAAGAAAACCAAATTATCTATTTTTCAGGGAAGAAAGAATCTGAAATTGAGAACCATATATACTCTGTAAGGTTCAATGGTTCTAAGCTAAAACGCTTAACATCTGAAAAAGGATCTCATTCAGCAAATTTCTCTCCTACAAAAAACTTTTTTATTGATTCTTATTCCAGTTTCACTGTTCCATACAAAACAGTATTGAGAAACAATAATGGAAATTCAAAACGTATGTTAGCCGAAACCGATCGTGCTCAATTTGATGAGTACGGGTTTACCTATCCTCGTGTAATTAATTTATTCACTGATGATGGAGAACGTTTAAATGCAATGATTACCTTGCCACATAATTTTGATTCTATGGAGCAATATCCTGTAATCCTTTATAATTATGGTGGACCAGGTTCGCAAATGATTAATAATAGATGGGGAGCAGGAAACCACACTTTCCATCAATATTTTTCTCAAAGAGGATTTATTATTTTTTCATTTGATAATAGAGGCACTGGAGGCAGAGGAAAAGCATTTAAAGATATGGCTTATGGAGACTATGGAAAATATATGGTTAAAGATCATATAGATGCCGCAAAATATCTTCAAAGCCTTCCTTATGTTGATGGTGATAGTATCGGTGTTTGGGGTTGGAGCGGTGGAGGCTATTTAACCAATATGTGTATGACACTTGCAAGCGATTATTTCAAAGCCGGTGTTTCAATTGCACCAAATGTCGATCCGTTATTATATGATACCATATGGACAGAGCGATATATGGGATTAGTAGAAGAAAATCCAGAAGGCTATAAAAATGCTTCTGTATTGACCCATGTGGACAAAGCAAAAGGGTATTTGCTTCAAATTCATGGTACTGCTGATGATAATGTGCATCATCAACATTCGATTCAATTAGCCAAAGCTTATGCTGAACATGGAAAAGAAATGGAAATGTTTTTATACCCAAATGGTAATCATGGAATGGGAAATAATAATTTTTTGACCAGCGATAATAAAGCAAATGGCTGGGAAAACAGAAAACATTTATATCAAAAAATGGTTAGTTTTTTCATGGAGCATCTATCAAGTGAAAAATAATCCTTTAATTTTATTAATCTTTTTTCTTATTTCATGCGATATAGGAACAGTGCATGATACAATACATGGTTCAGATTCTGGTAGAGATTTATCTAATTATGGAGAACCAAGTACACCATTAATATTGATATCAATTGATGGTTTTAGATGGGATTATTTTGATAAAGTAGAAACCCCAAATTTTGATCGACTCATATCAAATGGTTCAAAAGCGGAAGGATTAAAAACAGTTTACCCTAGCAAAACTTTTCCAAACCATATAAGTATTGTTACTGGGAATTATCCATCTAATCATGGTATTATTTCAAACTATTTCTATGATGCAGATTTTGATGAGTCTTTCTATATAGGAGCAGGAAGTACAGCAGCACAGGATGGTAAATGGATTGAAGCTGAGCCAATCTGGGTGACTGTAGAAAAACAAGCTAAAAGAGCAATGATTATGTTTTGGCCAATGTCTGATGCTGAAATTATGGGAATTCGTCCATCGAAATATTTCGTATATAACGAAACTCCAACTAATGTAGAACGTATGAGCCAATTGCTTTCATGGCTTTTACACACCGGAAATGCTAGACCATCATTCTTAGCTTCATATTTTAGTATAGTTGATAATAGAGGGCATTCATATGGACCAGATGCAGATGAAACAATAAAAGCTATTATAGAAGTTGATCAAGCAATTGGACACTTGATTGATGGATTAGAGGCACAAAACATTCTTAATGAAGTAAACATTGTAATTGTTTCAGATCATGGAATGACTGAGACACCTGCTACAAAAGTTATAAATATTGCTGATTATATTGATTTAAATGATGTTGTAACAGTCGGAGGTGGTCCATTTATGGAAATTCGTCCAAATGAAGGTAAGCTAGAGTCTATTTATCAAGCTTTACAAAATATTGAGAATACCCAAGTTTTTAAAAAAGAAGATATTCCTGGAAAATTTTATTACAAAAACAATGATCGTATCGAACCAATACTTCTGCTTGCGGACGAGCATTGGAGCATAGTGACCCCAGGACGTACTCCTATTGCTGGATCACATGGTTATGATCCAGACTATCAATCAATGAATGGGATTTTTGTTGCACATGGACCTGCATTTAAATCTGGATTTTCTGGTCCAGAAATTCAAAACATTCACTTGTATGAAATGATGTGCAAAATTCTGGATATTACACCTGCTAACAATGATGGCAGTTTAGATATTAGTAGTGTTTTTCTAAAAGATTAAGATAAAGAACGATTTTTCTGACTGTCTTCTTTTTCAACTTGTAATGCTATTTTCTTAAATCGATTCATCGCTTCTTTATGGTCTTTAGTGATAGAAATCAAATCGTTTGCCCATTCTATATTTGAATCTCCTACCAACTCTTCAAGTCTATCGATACTATTGGTAAACATTTTTGGTAAGAATGTAGGAGTAGGACTTCCTCCAGTGCCTTTTGCTTTAGTTTGATATTGGTATGGATCAGGCGAACGTAAAATATATGATACAACCATTTTATAATGATCGATACGATGCTGAATCAGCCATCGTACTGAATTTGCTAATTGTTGTTTTGTTGGATCATTGCTTTCAACATCATTAAAAAATGAAGAATTTTCAATAGCATCTTTTGTTTTCACAATTAATGCATGATGAGCAGGAGGACGATAGCCTACACGAAATGATTTTAATAATTTAGTTAGAGAATCAATTTCGCAATCACAAGATGATAGACATTCATCTGATACAAATCCTTTTTCAAGAATATTTTCGATGATAATACAATCTACCTCATCATCGCATTCATATGCTTTTGTATGTTTGCCAACTCCAGTTACTTCATCACCTAATGGATGATAAGAACTATTAGCACCTGTTTGTCCGTGCAGATTTGATAAATAAGACCCTTTTGAATTATATTGATCATCATAAGTATCTCCGCACTGATCAAAAAATAATCCTTTTTCATTATACAGACTTCCTTGGTTTCCATATAGTCCTTGGATAAAAATTCGCACTTCTTTGTTGTATAGAAGCGGATCACTGACTTTCCACATACAATTAAATATTTTATTTGATAGCTGTAATGCATTAGAAATCTTATCTAGATTTTCAGATAAATTTTTCCCATTGACAGCATTCATAGCACCTTCAATCATCATTTTTGAAGTATTTTCCATTGCGAGATGTGTCATACGAAATCCTTGTTCATTTCCATCTAGATCATGAAAAGATACCACTGGTTTAATTGAACGTATGTAGTCAATAATAGTATCATTATTATCTGATATAGAGATATCATTGTCAGGTAAAATCCCAGAACGTAAAACATAATCTGCTGCATACTCAAATTCTGGTTGTTGTCCAGTAATTCTAGATGATAATATGAGTAAGCCAGATAATGGCCAAGGGATAAAAGAACACCCTTGAGATTCACCATTAAATATTGGCTCAATCTTTATTCCATTAGCCAGCCATGATGTCCAACAACGTATATCTGCAATTAGTTGAGCTGATTCTTCTGTTGGATTTAAGATATGATTTTTTACATGCTCTATAAATGTATCCATTAAGCTTCCATCTAAAGATGATACTTCATGAAATAATGCTTTTTTTCCGATTAATCCAGTTTTTCCATTAAGATGTACCGTCATTTCGCCTGCAAGATCACTAATAACATTAAATGGAGCTGGTAAAGGTTTTACAGCAGATTTACACAGTGTAGAATTTGGTTGCCAAATGAGTTCGGATGTTTTTTGTATAAGGTTTGCATCAAACTTGATTCCAAATAATTCTTCTGAGAAATTGATACCATTTCCTAAATAAGGAAATCCACTCTCGGCATTGATGGTAATGTTTGTTTTCAATGTATTATAATAGGTTGTTAATGTAGTTTATAACAGATGGATCATTCCATAGTGCAGATCCAACATCTTTTACTAGAATTTTTCCATTACGATTTACAATAAATGTAGTTGGTATTCCACTAGTTGCAAATAAATCATCATCTGTAATTATTTTATATATAGGAAGATTTTTTAATGATTCATCCTTTGGAATATAATCAATAATTGTTTCGGCTTCTTCTTTAGATAAGTAAAGAAATACAATTTCATTATTGTCTTTATATTGATTGTAAAGCTCTGCCATGCTTGGCATTTCAGCTAAACAAGGATTACACCATGTTGCCCAATAATTAATGAATAAAATTTTATCTTGAAAATCTCTTAATGAAAATTGTGTACCATCTAAATCTTGAAAAAGAAGCATATTGGAATCAAAATCTACAGTGGTAACTTCCATTCCTGGAGAAGTCATTTCTGGCTTCTCCATGATTTCTTGAATGTATTTAACAGCAACAGATTTATAATAACCTTTATAATCTTCTAGATCTTTCTTGAGATTGTGATTTAGATATAAGGTGTAGGCTAATGCTGCAATTAGCACAATTACTAATCCTAAATAATTTTTTAACTTTATTGTATTGTTAAACATTGTTCAATCTGGTAAATATTTACCTTTTTAAATATAAAGAAGTTATATTTATAACAGAGCATTTAAAATGGAAAAATTAGGATATTTTTTAATCACTGCATTCTTTGTTGTTGTCACTGTTCTCACCTTACAAGAAGTCGAAAAATTTTATCCAGAAGGACTAGTTCTTCTATTAATTTATGGCGGCTTATTTATATTGTTTATTAAAGTTTTAAGAGAACGTTTAGGCAACAAAGAAGATGATTATTATTCAAAGGAAGTTCACAAATGATTGTTACAACTCAAGATAAAGTAGAAAATAGAACGATTTCTCAAACATTAGGTGTTGTAAGCGGCCAATCTATTCGAGCACGACATGTTGGAAAAGATATTTTAGCTGGATTACGCAACTTAGTTGGTGGAGAAATTACTGAATATTCAAAATTGATGGCTGAATCAAGACAACAAGCAATGGATCGTATGGTAAAAGCTGCACAAGAGAAAGGTGCAGATGCGATTGTTGGTGTACGTTTTACAACATCTATGTTGCAAGCAGGTGCATCAGAAATTTTTATCTATGGTACAGCAGTTAAATTGTAGTAATGTATCAAAAGACATTTCAAATTGATCATCTACACTTTAAGATATTCTACTCAAAAGATTCTTTACTAAAACTGATTTGTACTCATCAGAAGAAAGATTTGATTGATCCACAGATTTCATTAAAGATTACTCAATCTAAAAATCTAAAATTTGCAAAACATGTACAGGAACAATTGGATGCTTATTTCCAACGAAAATTAGAAAAATTTGATGTTCCTTATAATATTGAAGGAAGTACTTTTTTCAAAAAAGCACTCTCACAAATCGAAAAAATTCCTTATGGAAAAACTAAAAGCTATAAGCAAGTTGCTAGTTTAGTAAAACAACCATCTGCATGGAGAGCAGTAGGACGTGCAAGTGGAGCCAATCCTATTCCTATTATTATTCCATGTCATCGTGTGATTAAAAGCAGCGGTGATTTAGGAGGATATAGTGGGAATGGAGGTGTTCTTTTTAAATCATATCTACAGTTATTGGAGAAAAAATGAAAAAATATATTTTAATAGCAATGTTATCAGTTGCAATTGCACAAAATACAAACCAAGAAATTATCACTTTTGAAAGTGCAAATCCGTTTTCGTTTGAAGAAATCATTGTGCATTTAGATGATCAAGATACCCAAGAAGTATTTGGGACATTAACCTTGCCTGACAATTATGATAATGATACAAAATATCCACTTATTATAGGGGTTGCAGGGAGTTTGAATTGGGGCACCCATCATTTAGAATACTTGAAAATGTATCAAGAAATGGGTTTTGCAACATTTCAATTACAAAGTTTTGATAGTCGTGGAATACAATCAACAGTTGGTAGCCAAATAGAAGTGACAACGGCTATGGTTATTTTAGATGCTTATCGTGCCTTAGAAGCACTTAGTATGCACCCAAATGTTGATATTAATCGTGCAGGGATTACTGGGTGGAGTCTTGGGGGCGGTGTTTCCTTATATTCGGCATGGTTGCCATTAATTAGTGCAATTAATGGTGGAGAGTTTATGTTTGCTGCACATTTGCCAATCTATCCAGGATGTTTGATATATCCACATCCAAGTGAGCTGATGCAATTTAGTGATGCACCAATTCATATTTTAATAGGTGAATTAGATGATTGGGTTCCTGCAGCTGCTTGCACTGAATTGTTAGATAAAATAGATGCAAGTGGATTGCCAGTCAATATTGATATAACTATTTATGAAAATGCACACCATTCTTTTGATAGGACTA